>WBXI01000158.1 GCA_008933025.1 Verrucomicrobiota bacterium | reverse complement strand
GCTCACCGAGATGGAGGACGGTCGCGTCCGGGGCGTGTACTCGGGCGAAACCCTCCAGGAATTCCTCCGCATCCACCGCTGATTTTTCCCGTCGTCCCCGCATCGCCATGCTCCTCAAAAAACTCTCCTTCTACCTCGCGCTGGCCGGCGTCGGCGGCGCCCTGCTCCTGGTGCGCCGCCAAGGCGCCCAACCGCCCGATCCCGGCCCCGTTTCCCAACCGGCCCGATCCCCGTACGCCGACACGGTCGCGGCCACCGGGTTGATCGAGGCTTCGCGCGAGAACGTGAAGATCGCGTCGCCCAAAGGCGGTCTCGTGACCCGGGTGTTCGTCGCGCCCGACGCCGAGGTGAAGGCCGGCGCTCCGTTGTTCCAGCTCGACGACCGGGAAGCCGCCGCGCGCATCGTCGCCATGGAGGCCCAGTTGCAGGCGTCCGAGGCACAACTCGCCGTCGAGCAAAACCAAGTCGAGGACTGGGCCGACCAAGTCGCCCGGTTCTCCCGGTTGGAACGGGACAAAGTGGCCACGGAGGACGACCTGAAGCGGCGGCAGTTCTCGTTGGCGGGATCGAAGGCCCGCCTGGCGGCCACCGGGGCACTGATCGGCGCCATCCGCGCCCAACTCGGGCAGGCCCGCACCGAGTTGTCCGTCCTCACCGTCCGCGCGCCGCGCGACGGACGCTTGCTGCAGGTCAACGTCCGGCCCGGCGAATTCGCGCCCGCCGCGGCCACCGCCGAGCCGCTGATGTTGCTGGGCGACGTCGACCGACTGCAGGTGCGGGCGGAGGTGGACGAACAGAACGCGCTGCTCGTCGGGCCAGGCCAACCGGCGGAAGCGTCGCTCAAGGGCCACGCCGACCTGAAGGTGCCGCTCCGTTTCGTGCGCATCGAACCGTACGTGGTCCCGAAGCGCAGCCTGACGGGCGACAGTCTCGAGCGGGTGGACACCCGGGTGCTGCAGGTGATCTACGAATTCCAACGCCCGTCCTTCCCCATCTACGTGGGCCAACAGGTGGACGTGTTCATCCGCCGCCCGCCGGAAACCACGTCCGCCCCCGTCCCGGCCACCGCCCCGGCAACAAAGGCCCCTTGAACCCCCCGCAATCGATCGTAGCCTCCCCCCGCGTCATGAAGCGTCCATCGTTCCCCGCGCTCGCCCTCGCCGGCGCGCTCGCCCTCGCCCCCCTCGGCGCCGTCGCCGGGGAGTCCGCCGGTCCGGATTCCGCGCCCGCGTGGCCCACCCATCCGCTCGCCCTCCACGAGTGCCTCGACATCGCGCTGGCTTCGAACCCCGCCATCCGCAAGGGCGTCCAGGACATCGCCGAGTCCCAGGGCATCGCGCTCCAGCAAAAGTCCCTCTTCCAGCCCAAGCTCCGCTCCACCGGTGGCTACACCCAGATTGACAGCGGAAAAATCGAGACGGTCTCCTTCGCCCCCGGACAGCCCGCGGTTTCGTTCGCCAATCCCCAGTCGTGGAACGCCAACCTCGCCGTCATCCAGCCCATCTTCGGCGGCGGCAAACTGATGGCGTCTGCCCGCGCCTCGAAACTCACCCGCGAGGCCGCGCTCGCCAACCACCAGGCCCTCGTCTCGGACACCCTCCTCTCCGTCCGGGTCGCCTACCAGGACGTCCTGCTCGCCGCGGAACAGATCACCGTCCAGGAAGCCTCGATCCACCTGCTCGAACAGGAACTGGCCGACACCCGGCGCCGCTTCGACGCCGGCACCGTGCCGCGCTTCAACGTGCTGCGCGCCGAGGTCGAGCTCGCCAACGCCAAGCCCCGCCTCATCCGCGCCCGCAACGCGCTCCGCATCGCCAAGAACAACCTCGCCGTCCTCCTCGGCTTCAACATTCCCAAGGGCACCGACCAGGACATCCCCCTGCAAACCTCGGAAAAGATGGCGGCCGAACCGCTCGACCTGAAGCTCGCCGACGCCATCAACCGGGGCCTCGGCCAACGCCCCGAACTCGGCGCGCTCCGCACCGCCGGCAAACTCCGCGGCGAGGAAGTGCGCCAGGCCAAGGCCGATTACTTCCCGCAACTCTCCGGGACCGCCGGCTACGGCTGGCAAAACCGCACGTTCGTCCGCGACCTCGACCGGGAACTGCACGGCTGGAACGTCGGCCTCATGCTGAGCTGGGACATCTGGGACGCCGGCCTCACCAAGGGCCGCGTCGCCGCCGCCCGCGCCCGCGAGCAACGCGCCCGCATCGACGTCGACGACACCGTGCGCCGCATCGAACTCGAGGTCCGCACCGCCTTTTCCAATTTCGCCGAGGCGCGCGACGTCCTCGAATCCCAGGCCCGGGTCATCGAGCAGGCCGAGGAGGCCCTCCGCCTCGCCAACGCCCGCTCCGAGGCCGGTACCGGCACCCAACTCGACGTCCTCTCGGCACAGACCGCCCTCACCGAAACCCGCACCACCTACAGCGTCGCCCTCCACGACCACAACGTGGCCCGCGCGAAACTCGAGCGCGCCGTCGGCGACGGCGTCCACCTGCTCCCCACCGCCACCCGCACGACTTCCCCCGCGAAATAACGGGGCATCTGGCGGATTGCATCCGGCGGCCATCGCCGGGACTCTCCCACCGCGCATGCGCAAGGCTTCACTCGGCGTCATCTTCCTGACGGTCTTCATCGACCTCGTCGGCTTCGGGCTCGTCCTGCCCCTGCTGCCCAACTACAGCAAGAGTTTCGGCGCGACCGGATTCCAGGTCGGGCTGCTGATGGCGTCGTATTCCCTCATGCAGTTCCTCTTCGCACCCCTCTGGGGCGCGTGGTCGGACCGCGTCGGACGCCGCCCGGTCCTCCTGATCAGCACCGCCGGCGCCGCCGTTTCCTACGCGATCTTCGCCTTCGGCTCGACGCTGTCCGGCGGCCTCGCCCTCGGGGTCATCCTCGCCTCGCGCATGTTCGCCGGCGTCTGCGGCGCCAACATCACCGTCGCCCAGGCCTACATCGCCGACATCACCCCGCCCGAAGACCGGTCGAAACGGATGGGATTGATCGGCATGGCGTTCGGTCTGGGCTTCATCGTCGGCCCCGCCCTCGCCGTCGGCGCGCAGTGGGCCACCGAACGTCTCGGCGGCAACCCGCACGCCGTCGCCGCGGCTCCCGGCGGCATCGCCTCCGTCCTCTGCGCCGCCAACTTCCTCTTCGCCTTCCGGCGCCTGCCCGAAAGCTGGAAGCCCGGTGCCGCTCCCGCAGGCAAACGCGCCCGCGCCGCCCACTTCGTCGCCACGCTCTCGCGCCCGGTCGTCGGATTCCTGGTGGTCACCTTCTTCCTCTCGACGTTCGGCTTCACCTGTTTCGAGAGCACCCTCGGCCTGCTCATCCAGCACAACTTCGAGCTCGGCGACCACGAATCCGCCCGCACCAACGCCGTCCTCTTCTGCTATGCCGGATTGATCGGCGCCTTCGTCCAGGCCGGCCCCATCGGCCGACTCGTCAAGAGCATGGGGGAACCCCACCTCATCGCCGCCAGCCTGCTCGTCTTCGGCGTCGCCATGATTCCCCTGCCCTTCATCCACGGCACCATCCCGCTGTCGTGGGGCGTCTTTGCCCACCCTTCCGGCATGCCCTGGCTCCTCATGCTGGTCACCATCGCCGGTCTCGCCGTCGGTTCCGGCCTCACCCGACCCCCGCTCTTCGGCCTCCTCTCCCGTCTCACCCCCGCGGACGAACAGGGCTCCACCCTCGGCGTCGCCCAAAGCGCCGGCAGCCTCGCCCGCGTCTTCGGCCCGCCCTTCGCCGGCTATCTCTTCGACCGCCACGCCGCCTGGCCCTTCGTCATCTGCGGCGTCCTCGCCATCGGCACCGGCCTCGTCGCCTGGGCCCGCCTCGTCGGTGCCGCCGGCGCCCAACCCGAAATCGCCCCCTGACCGCGTGCCCCGGGTTCCCGGTTGCCTTCCCAAGCGCCCCGTTCCCCCCTACGCTCCTCCCGATGATCGACCTGACTGACACTCAGCCCGCCGGCACCGCCATCGATCGGTTCCCCGTCCGACCCGTCACGCCGTCCGCACAGGTCGACTCCCTTGCCCGCGAGATCGTCGCGCTCAAGAAACGCCTCAACGCCGTCGTCCTCGCCCACAATTACCAGATTCCCGAGATCCAGGACGTCGCGGATTTCGTCGGCGATTCCCTCGGGCTCTCCCAACAGGCCGCCAAGACCCCGGCCGACGTCATCGTCTTCTGCGGCGTCCATTTCATGGCCGAGACCGCCAAGATCCTCAATCCCCACAAGGTCGTCGTCCTCCCCGACCGCGACGCCGGATGCTCGCTCGAGGAGAGTTGCCCGGCCGACAAACTCCGCGCCCTCCAGGCCACGAACCCGAACTTCCACACCATCGCCTACATCAACTGTTCCGCGGAGGTGAAGGCCGCCAGCGACGTCATTTGCACCAGCGGCAACGCCGTGAAGATCGTCCGCCACGCGCCCAAGGACCGGGACCTGCTCTTCGTTCCCGACGAAAACCTCGGGGCCTGGGTGATGGAACAGACCCAGCGGCCGATGACCCTCTGGAAGGGCAACTGCTACGTCCACGTGGAGTGGACCCACGCCGCCATTGCCCGGATCCGGCGCGAGCATCCGGACGCGCCGGTCGTGGCCCATCCGGAGTGCACCCGCGCGGTGCGGATGCTGGCGGACGAGGTCTGCTCGACGGAAAAGATGGTGACCTGGTGCCGGGCCAGCACCGCGAAGTCGATCATCATCGCGACCGAAGCCGGGATGCTGCACCGGTTGAAACGCGAGTGCCCGGACAAGCAGTTCATTCCGGCACCGACCGAGAACTGCCGCTGCAACGAGTGCCGGTTCATGAAAATGAACACGCTCGAGAAACTGCACGCGTGCATGGAAACCCTGGGGCCGCGGGTGGAGTTGTCGCCCGACCTCATCGAACGCGCCCGGCGCCCCATCGAGCGGATGCTGGAGATCAGCGCCATGCCCCTCGAGAACGCGGGTTGAACCCGACGGCCCGGGTCCAAGCCGCTTCCGTCCCCCCGCCGGCCAACCGGTGCCGCCCGATGGCGTGGCGGCGGACCACCGCTTCCCATCCGGCACCCTCGGACGGAGACGATCCCGTCACGATCCGCCCGCGGCGAACCGCGCCGCCAGCGCCTCGCGTCGGCACGCGAAGATCCGCGCGATGTCCCGGCGGACCAGCAGGCGGTCGGCCAAGACCCCTCCCGGCGGATTGTAGCGCACGCGGTCGCGGCAGAGCGTGCCGCCGTCGCGATCCTCGAAGACATGGGTGTGGTGCCAGAGTCGGTACGGACCCCGGACCTGGAAATCCACGAATCGGTTGGGCGGGTCCCACTCCAGGATCTCGGTCCGCCAGCGCAGCGGGATGCCATGGACCTTCAACCGGTAATCGATGAGGGCCCCGGCCCGCATCACGATCGGCAGGGGGGTCTCGATCCGGAAATCCAGCCAGTCCGGCGTGATGGCCTGGAGGTTGGCCGCGTCGGCGAAAAATTCGAAAACCTCGGATCTCGGCCGCGGCACCCACAACTCGCATTCGTAGAGGAACTCCCGCATATACCCCACTGGAGCACCGATCGGCCGCACGGCAATGGATCGCTTTCCCCTCTTCCCACCGTCGCCCGAGGCGTCTCTAATGGGACACGGTATGGAAACCCAAGGATCGGACAGCGGTTACAAAGTCTGGGCGGTGGACGACGTCGTCTACGGCCCGGTCGATCTGCCCACCCTCGTCGGCTGGGTCGGCGACGAACGCGTCGTCGCGGACACCTGGATCTTCGACATCGGGACCGCCGGGTGGACCAAGGCCGGCGAACTCGACACGCTGAAGATGTTCTTCGGCCAACTTCCCGCGACCGCCGGGACCGAAACGCCCCCGAAGGCGGATCCCCTCATCCCCGGCGTCAAGGCCGGGACCCTCCGCCGGGTCAAAATCTTCGCGTCGATGTCGGACCAACAATTGGGGCGCTTCGTGCAGATGATGCACATCGAGAAGGTCGCCTCGTTCAAGGAAGTCTGCCACCAAGGCAGCCCGGGCGACGCCATGTACTGCGTTCTCGACGGCGAGGTACGCGCGCGGATCCTGGTCGGGGGGCGCGAGACGACCCTGGCCACCTTCCAGGCGGGCGACATTTTCGGCGAGATCTGCCTGTTCGACGACGGGCCGCGTTCGGCGGACGTGATCGCGAACATCGACAGCTCCCTGCTCCGTATCCCGGCGGACAAATTCAACCGCCTGTGCGAGGAACAGCCCGATCTGGCGACGCCTTTCCTGCTGGCGTTGGGCCGGACGCTGACGGCGCGGATCCGGAACGACAACAAACGCCTGGGCGAACTGATCACCCTGTCGCGCGCCAGCCGCTGACCCCCACAAACCCCATTGCCGGTTCAGGCCGCGGACAGGAGTGCCGCGATCCGTTCCGCCAAGGCCATGGAATCCCGCAGGGGTTCGACGGATTGTCCGGGCCGGAGGAAACCGAATCCCGGGCCCCAAGCCGGGCCATTGACCACCACCGCGTCGCTGCGGGCGCTCGCCAACTGCGCCTCGGCGCGCTGCAAGGCGTCGCCCGGTCCGCCCTCGACCTCGTATTTCCAGCCGATGATACGCGCCGCGGGATACCAATCGCGAAGGCCATTGAGCAGTTTCGGGGTGGGCTTGAGTTCCACCATCAGCCGCCCTTGGGTCGTCGGGTATTTCCCACCGACAATCGGGATCAACCGTCCGGTGTCCGCATCCTGCGCGTAGACACGGGCCGGCGCAAAATCGCTGACCGCCGCGGCATGCAACACCGCGATCGGCTCGTCCGTGGCCAACTCGAGAAACCGGGAGGCGAGATCGTCGGTCGACGTGAATGGCCGGGTCTCGACGGCGGGGGACGGCAACGGGGCCGATGACAGGACGCCGCGCAGCAGGAGCACCGAATGCCCGCGTGCCGCCAATTGGGCGGCAAGCATCGTCCCGAGGCTGCCCGTGGAAAAATTGGTGATCCGACGGACAAGATCGAGGGGCTCGTACGTGGGGCCGGCGGTGACCAAGCAACGCATTCCGCCGCCAACCTGACAGCTCGCGGCCCGAATGTCAGGCCGGCTTTTGCCCGATTCGAGTCGGGATCGGGTCGGGCGCATCTTTTCCGATTCAACCCGAGCCCCGCCGGGTCCATAGTCCGAACGTCGTCTTCCCCCTTCCGCCATGAAAAAGCACAACGTCGGCGTCATCGGCTACGGCTGGGTCGCCACCGCCCACATCGCGGCCATCAACGCCACCCAGCACGCCCAAGTCACCGCCGTCCATTCGGCGCGGCCCTTGGATCCGGCCGAACTCCGGCAGCGCCACGGCGGGGCCATCCGTGCCTACCAGAGCCTCGACGCGATGCTCGCCGACAAGTCCATCGACGTCGTCAGCATCTGCAGTTACCCGTGGCTCCATGCGGCGCACGCCACGGCCGCGGCCCGTGCCGGCAAGCATCTGATCATCGAGAAGCCCCTCGCGTTGTCCTGGGACGACTGCGTGGCGATCCGCGATGCCGTGGCCAAGGCCAAGGTGATGGCCTGCGTCTGCCTCGAGTGCCGCTATTCCGCCCAGTTCCTTTCCACCAAAGCCGTCATCGACGCCGGCCTGCTCGGGGAAATCCACTACGGCGAGGTGGACTACTACCACGGCATCGGGCCGTGGTACGGCCAGTACCGTTGGAACACCAAGAAATCGGGCGGCGGCAGCAGCCTGCTGAGCGCCGGATGCCACGCGCTGGACGCGCTGCTGCTGTGCATGGGCGGCGACGTCGCCGAGGTGCAGAGCCTCTCCACCAAATCGCGCGGCAAGGATTTCAAGCCCTACGAATACGACACCACCTCGGTGACGCTGTTGCGCTTCAAGGACGGACGGGTGGGCAAGACGGCGTCGGTGATCGACTGCGTGCAGCCCTACTATTTCCACACCCACCTCGTCGGCAGCGAGGGCAGCCTCCTGGACAACAAGTTCCACTCGAACAAACTCGGCGCGCTGAACAAGAACCGCTGGAGCGACCTCTCCTTCCCCCTCGTCGATTCCGGCGACGTGAAGGACCACCCCTACCAGACGCAATTCGAGGCCTTCTTCGCCGCGCTGGGGCATGGCGAGGAAATGGCGCTCACGGGACTGGCCGACGCCCTGCGCAGCCACGCGGTCATCTTCGCTGCGGACAAGGCCGCGAAGAGCGGGAAACCGGTGAAACTCGCCTGATGCCCGCGCATCCCGACGCCTCTGCCGCCATGCCCCGGCCTTCCGTCCTCGCCATCGCCGCGCATCCCGACGACATCGAGTTCTGCATGGCGGGCACCCTCCTGCGTCTGGCCGCGGCGGGTTGGGATCTGCATTGCTTCAACCTCTCGGCCGGCAACCTCGGCAGTGCCGGGATGAATGCCGCCCGCACGATCGCCACGCGCCGCCGCGAGGCACGGGCCGCCGCCGCCGCGCTCGGGGCGACGTGGCATCCGCCGGTCGCTCGGGACCTCGAGATCCTCTACGGCGTGGATCTCCTCCGGCGCGTTGCCGGCGTCGTCCGCGCCGCGCGGCCACGCATCGTCCTGACCCATTCGCCCCAGGACTACATGGAAGACCATGCCAACACCTGCCGACTCGCGGTGACCGCGGCCTTCGCGCGCGGGATGCCGAACTTCGCGTCGCGACCCCGGCGTGCCGCCCACGAGGGTCCCGTCACGGTCTACCACGCGCTGCCCCACGGATTGCGCGACGGGTTGCGCCGTCGAGTGCACGCGGGTCTCTACGTCGACACCACGCGGGTCCATGCCCGCAAACGGGAGTCGCTCGCCTGCCACGCCAGCCAGAAGGAATGGCTCGATCGCAGCCAGGGCATGGATTCCTACCTGGCGACGATGGACGGGCTCAGCGCGGAAGTGGGACGACTGTCGGGCCGATACCGTCATGCCGAGGGTTGGCGCCGCCATTCGCATCTCGGGTTCAGCCCGGACGACGGCGATCCATTGTCCGCCGCGCTGCAGACGGGTTGCTGGACGGATCCGGCCTACGAAGCGGCGCTCGACGGCGAACCGTAGACGCCGGCGACCACCTGCCCCCCTTCGCCGCCGGGACTGGTGTTGCCGCCGGTCTCACCGCGGTGTCGCGGCCTTCCGAAGGCCTTGCCACCGCAGTCCGAAGGCGCCGCGCGCCGAAGACAGCCGGCGCATCCTTCCCGGGATCTTGCCGGTCGGTCATCGGCCCGATAGCGTGCGCCCATGTCCCCCTACCTCGCCACGGCAGGCGCCCTGTTGCTTGCCAACGCCGTGCTCTTGGCCAACGACAGCCTCGGCCGTCCGAGCCCCACCACGACCCGCGGGTCCAAGGCCCGCCCGGCAAAGATCGCCTACGGCAGCATCGAGCGGTTGGACCCGGCCTTCGACCGCCTGATCGCGCCCAGCGCGTCGATGGAAAAACTCGCATCGGGCTTCCGTTGGTCCGAGGGACCGACCTGGCTGCCGCGCGAGCGGGCGCTGGTGTTTTCCGACGTGCCGGAAAACGTGATCTACAAGTGGTCGGACGCGAACGGCCTCGAGGAATACCTCCGGCCGAGCGGCTATACCGGACAACTGATGAAGTTCCGCGAGCAGGGCTCGAACGGACTCACGACCGATGCCGAGGACCGGTTGGTGGTCTGCCAGCACGGCGACCGCCGGATCTCCCGGTATCTGGGCCACGGTCGATTCGGCCCGATCGCCGAATATCACAATGGCCGGCGATTCAGCTCCCCCAACGACCTGGTGTTCGACCATCGCGGCAACCTCTATTTCACCGATCCGCCGTACGGCCTCGAGGGAATGGACCAAAGCCCGTTGAAGGACCTGGCGTTCAACGGCGTGTTCGTGCGCCGCACCGACGGTTCGGTGTCGCTGTTGACGCGCGAGATGACCTTCCCCAACGGCATCG
>WBXI01000157.1 GCA_008933025.1 Verrucomicrobiota bacterium | reverse complement strand
GGAGATCTCGCCCGGGGACGGGTTGGCGTTGCCACCCAAGAGTCCGGCGTCGCTTGCCGTGTGGTGCGGCGCCCGGAACGGCCGCATGGTGATCAACGACTGTCCCGGCCCGAGCAGTCCCATCACGCTGTGGACCTTGGTGGTTTCGAGGGCTTCCTCCAGCGAGAGCGGCGGCAGGATCGTGGGGAGGCGCCGCGCCAGCATGCTCTTGCCCGTGCCCGGCGGGCCGATGAGCAGGAGGTTGTGGCCGCCGGCGGCGGCGATCTCCAGGGCGCGCTTGGCGCCTTCCTGCCCCTTGACGTCCGCCAGGTCGAGGTCGTCGGGGGGTGGTTGGGCGAACAGCGCGTCGAGGTCGATCCGCACCGGGTCGATGGGAACCTTGCCCTCGAGCCAATACGCGGCGTCCTGAAGGTTGCGGACGGGGATCACCTCGAGCCCGCGCACCACGGCCGCCTCGGGCGCATTCTCGGCCGGCAACAACAACGCGCGTTTGCCCTGTTGCCGGGCGCGAACCGCGATGGCGAGGGCGCCCTTCACGGGGCGCACCGCCCCGGTCAACGCCAGTTCGCCCACGATCGAGACCTCCGTCAGGTCGGTGGGTTGGATCTGGTCGGTGGCCGCGAGGATTCCCAACGCGATGGGCAGGTCGAAGCTCGGCCCTTCCTTGCGAATGTCGGCGGGCGCGAGATTGATGGTGGTGCGTCCCAGCGGAAACCGGAACGCGGAGTTGGTGATCGCCGTGAGGACGCGGTCGCGGGATTCCTTCACCGCGGCGTCGGGAAGTCCGACCACGATGATCTTGGTCTCGCCGAAGCTGGAATCGACCTCGACCTCGACGGGAACGGCATCGATGCCGACGACGGAGGCGGAGTGCGTTTGGGCTAGCACGCCGGGGAACGTCGGGGACGAACGCCGTCCGGCAAGGGGGCGGGGATGGTTTTCGGCAGTCCGTCGTCGGCCTCCCGCACCGACCACCGATCACGTCCCCGGGCGCGGGAAGGTGTCGTCGTCGCCGTCGCCCGCCGCGGGCTCGAGACAGGCCCAGTCTTTCTCGACCAGAAGGCGGGTTCCGCCGGTCAACTCGTAGCGAAGGCCAACCTCCGTGCCCGTGGCCCACGCCCGGGCGTCTTCCACGGGAACGCGCGCGACCAAACCCGCACCCTCGATCGCCAAGCCCGGCGGCCCGGCGTGGAGGACCAGCGAATGAACGAGAACCTCGTTGCCGATCGCGACCGATTCCTCGGCGCGACCCATGCCCACGAGGGTGCGGACCTCGCCCTGGCGCAGGCGAAACCGGACCGAACCGCGTTGGAATCGAATCTTCATGCAGGAGGCGCAGGGCGCCGACGTGCGGCAACGTTGATCGAAGCGGCGCGGGACGACGAGCGTGTTCCGAGGGCGCATCGCGCCCACGTCGCCATCGACCGTGCCCGGGGTGCCACATTCCCGCCACGGCGGACCCGGGAGACCGCATCATCCGGTCCCAACGCTCGCTGCGAACCCCGACGGCATGCCGTCGACCGGACGGCCGACACGCAGCGTGTCCGGTTGCCGCCGGGTTTCGCGGTTGGAGGCCGGGGAGGCATCTGGTGGAATCGGCCGGTGACTTCCGAGAACGAACCCGCCCCGCCCGAGACGTCACACTCCCCTGTGCCGACCGCATCGCTGCCGGCGCCTCCGCCCTTGCCGCGGCCGGCGTCGGTTGCCCCCGTCCCGGCACCGGCCGGCCCCGTGATTCCGGACGGCGCCGAGTTCTACCGGGTCGACTACGTGCATTGCGCGTTCCGGGAATTCTTTCTCGGGAACCCCTGGTACCTGTACCCGGTGATCGCCCTCAACGGAGCGATCGTGAAGCTCGGCAAATTGCACGTGCCCGGCTCGTCCGACCACCCGGCGGTCGCCTCGCTGGAGCCGTTCGAAACGGCGTGGGAGGATTTTCCGGCGGACATCCGGGAGCGGTTCGAGCCGCTGGTGGCGGCGTTGCGCGGGTTGGGATTCACCGACCGGGTGTGCCACCGGATCCTCGATCCGTACCAACAGACGCGGATCTGGTGGGCGGACTTGCGGCACGAATCGGGCCTGGCGACGGCGCGGGTCCACCACCGGATCTGGGATCGGGTGCGGCCGGCACGCACCTATCTGTTCGTGGAATTCCGGACGGCGTTGGCCGATGGCCGCTGGGTGCTGTCGAGCTCCGGCAAACCGGACACCCTGGAAGCCCCGCTGTTCCATGTGAACCGCCGGCCCGGCATGAGCGCGGCGGCGCTCTGGGAATCGCATTACGAAACCCTGCGCGCGCTCGGCGTGGATTTCCGGGCGGCGATGGACACGGCCCACCTGCGCCGACAGATCGCCGAATCGCACGAATGCCTCCGGGCGTTCCACGCGAAGCGGGGTTTCTTCCAACCGCTCGGCCCCTTGGACCGGCACCATGCGCTGTCGGCCCAGGCGGACGGCGGCGACGAAACCGCGGCGGTGCACGCGGAAATGCTGCGGCGAGCCGACGCGAAGCCGGGCTGGAACACGCCGTTGCTGCTGCTGGTTTCCCTGGCCGCATTCCTCGCCGCGGGTTCCGGAACGACCGATTGGCGCTTCGTCGCGCTGACGGTCGGCATCCTCCTCGTTCACGAGGCCGGCCATTGGGTGGCGATGCGCGTGTTCGGATACCGCAACCTGCGGATGTTCTTCATCCCGTGGTTCGGTGCGGCGGTGAGCGGGCTGAACCACAACGTGACGGGATGGAAGAAGGCATTGGTGTCGCTCGCCGGCCCGCTGCCCAGCATCGCGTTGGCCCTCGGCGTGGGCGGGTTGGGCATGGCCACCGGCCAACGGTGGCTCGAGCACACCGCGTTCGTCGCCCTCGTCCTCAACGGCCTCAATCTCCTCCCGGTGTTGCCGCTCGACGGCGGCTGGGTGGTCCACGCGACGTTGTTCTGCCGGCATCCGGGCTTGGAAACCGTGTTCCGCATCCTGGCGGCGCTCGCGTGCATCGCGCTCGGCCTCGCGATGAAAACGGTGGTGTTGCCACTGGTCGGCCTGCTGTCGCTGTTCCGCGTCCCCTTGAACCACCGACTGGGTTGCGTCGCCGACAAACTGCGGGCGGAGGCCATCCCCCTGCCGGCGGCGGACGACGACGGCATCCCGCTGGAAACCGCGACGCCGATCATCCGCGAACTGCGGGCGACGTTGCCGGGGACGGTCGGGCGGCAGGCGCTGGCGTTGCACGCGCTGGGCGTGTTCGAGAACCTGAACGCGCGGCCGCCGGGCGTGCCGGGCACGCTGGGAATCCTGGCATTGCACGCGGCGGGGTTCGTGGTGGCCGTGGCCGGGGTCGTGTTTCTCGCCCTGCGCCTCGCGCCCCACGCGGCAGATTAGCGCGGGCCGCCGGCCCTTTCCGAGACCGCCCGTCCCTAGCCCCCGGACCGCGCCTGGCCCCGGTCGAACCGGCCGAACCGCAGGGCCAACACCGGCAGGAGGACGAGGTTCAGCGCGGTCGACGTGATGAGGCCGCCGAGGATGACGATGGCCATCGGGCCCTCGATCTCGCGGCCGGCATCCTCGGCGCCGAGGGCGAGCGGCAGGAGACCCAGCGCGGTGACGGCGGCGGTCATGAGGATGGGCACGAGCCGTTCCGCGGCACCGAGCACGGCGGTGTCCACGTTCCAGGGGTGGCCTTCCGCGGCGACCAGATGCTCGTAGTGCGACACCAGCATGATCGAGTTGCGCATGGTGATGCCGAAAAGGGTCACGAACCCGACGAGCGCCCCCATGTCGAGCCCGCCGCCGCCGGGCGCCGCCGTCAACGCGACGGCAAGGATCCCGCCGACCAGGGCGAACGGAAGGTTGCACAGTACCAGCAGCAGGTTGCGCCAGTGGCCCATGGCGACGGACAACAACAGCAGGATGCCGACGGCAGCGACGGCCGAGTGCAGGAGCAATTCGTTCCGTCCCGCGGCGGCGGCGGCCGCCGTGCCCCCGAATTCCACGTACATCCCGGGCAACGCCACCTTCCCCGCAACCGCACGCCGCGCCTCCGCGACGAACCCGCCGACGTCCCTCGCCCCGGGCGTGCAGGTCACCGTCTGCCGGCGCCGCGCGCCCTCGTGCAGGATCGAGTGCCGGCCCGATCCCGGCTCGATGGACGCGAGTTCGTGCAACGGCACGCGGGTGCCGGCGGCGTTGCGCAGCAGCAACCCGCCGATCGATTCCGGATCCCGGCGGCGCGCCTCGCCCAGGAGGACGGCCACGTCGTGGACCCGGTTCCCCGCGTGCACCTGCGCGACCACGATTCCCTGGTACGCGGTCTGGATCGCCTCGAGCACCTCGGCGGGGCGGAAGCCCAATTCGGCCAACCGCTCCATCCGGAGGCGGACCGACACGCGCGGCGCGCCCGCGGGCGATTTCACCACGACGTCGGCGGCGCCGAGCCCGCGCAGGACCCGCGCGACCTCGCCGGCCTTGGCATCGAGCGCGTCGAGGTCGTCGCCGAACACGTTCACGACCACGGGGGCCGTCTCCCCGCTGATGGTCTCGCCGATGCGGTCTCCGAGGAAAGTGAGCACCTCGGTCTGCAGTCCGGGGAACCCGGCAAGAACGGCCCGGATCGACCCGGCCATCCGGGCCTCCTCGTCCGCGGGCATCGGCTTCAGGTCGACGTGCAATTCGCTGCGGTGCGGCCCCCACGGGTCCTCGCCCAGTTCGGCACGGCCGATCTGTTGCTCGACGGTGGCGACGCCGGGGAGCGCGAGGAGGGCCTTGGAGAGCAGGATGCCCAACCGCCGCATCTCGGGCAGGCCGGTGCCGGGAGCGGCGTTGGCCTGGACGACGAAATGGCCCTCGCGGAAATCGGGGAGAAACCCGCCCCCGAGCCGCGGGACCAAGCCGATCGCGAACACGCAGACGAGCGCGACCGCGGCGAGCAGCGGCGCGTGCCATCCGGCGAGCGACCGGATCGCGGCGGCGTAAGCGCGCTTGAGGCGACGCTGCAACCAGGGCTCCTCGACGCGGCCCGGACGCGACCCGAGGAAGGCCATCGCGAGCGCCGGCGTGACCGTGAGGGCGACCGCGAGGGAAGCGAGGATCGCGACGATGTAGGCGAGTGCCAGCGGCGCGAAGAACTTGCCCTGGAGACCGGACAACGAAAGGACCGGCAGGAACACCAGGGCCACGACGAACGTCGCGTGGACGACGGCGGTCCGGACCTCGAGCGAGGCCTCGAGGATCACCCGCGCCGCGGGGCGCGGGGCCGGCAAGGCCGCATTCTCGCGCAACCGCCGGAAGATGTTCTCCACGTCGATGATCGCGTCGTCGACCACCTCGCCGATGGCGATGGCGAGACCGCCCAGCGTGATGGTGTTGAGCGTCACGCCGAACCGCACCAGCACGATGATCGCCGCGAGCAGCGAGAGCGGGATGGCCACGATGGAAATGACGGCGATGCGGAATCGCCCAAGGAACCCCAGCAGCACGGCGGCGACCAGCGCGCCCCCCAGCCAAAGCGAGCCGCGGATATTGCGGAGCGACGTCTCCACGAACGTCGCCGGGCGGTGCATCCGCGGATGGACCACGATCCCCTGCCGGGCGAAGAGATCCTTCATGGCGTCGAGCGCGGCCTCGACGGCCCGCGTGACCTCGAGGGTGTTGGCACCGTATTGCGACGACAGGGTGAGCAACACGCCCGGCCGCCCCATCACGACGGCGTCGCCGTACATCGGTTCCGTGCCGGCCCGGACCTCGGCGACGTCGCGGAGGCGGACCGGGACTCCCTCGCGCTGGAGGATGATCGCGGCGCCGAGTTGGGCGGGATCGAGGGACTGGCCCTCGGTACCGATGGGGATGCGTTGGTTGGCGGTTTCCACGAACCCGGCGCCGAGCACGGCGGTGGCCTGCCGCGTGGCGGCCAGCACGTCGGGCAAGGCGAGGTCGTGGGCCTGCATGCGGTCGGGATCGGCCAGCACCTGCCATTGGAGGACCTCGCCGCCGAACGCGCTGCATTTCGCGACGCCCGGCACCGCGAGCAAACGCGGCCTCAGCGTCCAGTCCGCGAACGCGCGCAGGTCCCGCGGCGACAGTTGGTCGGAGACCAGCCCCACCTTGAGGAGATCCATCGTCGACGACGTCAGCGGCGGCATGCGCGGCGCCTTCACGCCGGCCGGCAGGCGCGGGCCCAGTTCCGCCAACCGTTCGGACAACAGCTGCCGCGCGGCGAAGATGTCGGTGCCGTCCCGGAACACGGCGGTGACGATGGACAGTCCCTGGATCGATTCGGACCGGAGCGACTCGAGGTTGCCGAGACCGTTGAGGGCGGACTCGACGGGCATCGTGACGAGGGTCTCCACCTGTTCCGGCGCCAGTCCGGGCGCCTCCGTCTGGACGACGACCTGCGGCGGGACGAAATCGGGGAACACGTCGAGCTTGGCGCGCGAGGCCACGAAAATCCCGTACGCGACGAGCAATCCGGCAAGGACCAGGACGATCCCGCGGCGGCGCACCGAGCTTTGGATGATGGCGGCGAGCATCGGGGGAACCCGGGGTCAATCCGCGGCGGCACCCTTGAGCTCGATCGAGAGCAGCTGCTGGGCGCCGGCGACCACCACGCTCTCGCCGGTCTTCAGGCCTTCGGCGACCAGCCAACCGTCCTTCCAGGGACGATCGAGCACCACGGCGCGGCGCTCGAAATGCCCGGCATCGCGCCTGACCTCCACGAACACCCCGCCGTCGTGCCGGAGCAAGGCCGAACCCGGGACGAAAGCGCGCGCGGCGGGCGGGCCCGGCCGCGGGATCCACGCGGCAAGGACGGTGCCCGGCGGCGGGCTCTGGCCCCCGAGCAATCCGAGGAACCCTCGGCCCTGCAACTGCGGGTCGACGACCGGGGCGGGCCCGATCACGGCGACCGGAAGGAAGCGCGATTCGTCGCCCAGGGGCGCGACGCGGGCCGACACGGGGGCCGCGCCGACGGAATCCCCGAGCGGGAGGTCGAGGCGCACCAACGCGGCTTCCTGCGCGGCGAGGCGGCGCACGAGCGCCGGCAGATCCGTCCGGGTGGCGATCGCGTTGCCCCAGGCGGCGGCCAACCGGAGACGGCTGCTTTCCACGAGGAGTTCGTCGCGCCGGGCGGCGGCCTCCGCGGCCTCCAGCACGCGGTCCGAGGCGATCTGGCCCTGGGCATGCAGGGCTTGGTCGCGGGCCAGTTCCTTGGCGGAAGCCTCGCGCGCCGCCAGCGCGGATGCCTGCTCGACCACCAACCCGGCAAGCGGCGCGGCATCGAGCACGCGACCGTAGGCGCGGATCTCGGAAGGAACGGTTTCCTCGAGGACGGCGGCGAACTCCAACCCGAGATTCTTCTGCACCGCGGCGGCGACCGCGCCGTCCTTCCCGTCCGCGGCACGATCGGGTTCCGCGGCCGCGGCCGGTTCCGCTTCCGGTTTCCCGGGCAGGTGCAGCCATTGCCGCGTGCCGACGACGCCGGCCAGGAAGGCGAGGATCGCCACGGCCGTCGTTTTCACGCGGGCGGGGTTCATGCGTTGGGTGGGACGTTGGCCAAGAAGCCTGCCGCCGTCGATGGCGGAGGCGTGCGAACGCTCGACCCGCCGCCATCCTGCCCTACGATGCGCGGGCCATGTCGCGGGAGTACACGCTCAAGGACAACACGCCGGCGTTCGATCTGAGGATCGACTACGCGGGCGAACTCAACCCGCAGCAATACGCGGCGGCGAGCGCGCCCGACGGTCCGTCGTTGGTCCTGGCCGGCGCCGGCTCGGGCAAGACCCGCACCCTCACCTACCGGGTCGCGTGGTTGCTGGAACACGGCGTCGCCCCCGAACGCATCCTGCTGCTGACGTTCACCAACAAGTCCGCGCGCGAGATGATGGACCGCGTGGCCAACCTCCTGGGCGGGGAGATGTCGACGTTGTGGGGCGGCACGTTCCATTCCGTCGGCAACCGCATCCTCCGGCGGCACGCCGACCGCCTCGGTTACCGACAGGACTTCACCATCGTCGACCGCGAGGACGCCCGGGACCTGCTGGAGGCGTGCATCGTGGACGCCAAGGTGGACACCGAGGCCGTGCGGTTCCCGAAGGCGGAGGCGATGCTGGACATGCATTCCTTCGCGCTGAACACCGGCCGCACGCTGCGCTCGGTGCTGGAATCGGACCACGATCAATTCGTGCCGCTGGCGGGCGAGATCGAGCGCGTCCTCGGGCACTATGCCGAGCGCAAGCGGGCGGCGGGCACCATGGATTTCGACGACCTGCTGGTGCTCTGGTTGCGGTTGCTCCAGCGGCACGCGGACGTGCGGGAATTCTACCAACGCCGGTTCCGCTACGTGCTCGTGGACGAATACCAGGACACGAACCATCTCCAGGCGACGCTCATCGATCTGCTCGTGGCCGAACACCGCAACCTCATGGCCGTGGGCGACGACTCGCAGTCCATCTACTCGTGGCGCGGCGCGGACTTCGCCAACATCATTGGTTTCCCGAAACGTTATCCCGGAGCGCAGGTCCACCGGGTCGAGACCAACTACCGGAGCACCCCGGAGATCCTGGCGCTGGCCAACGCCGCCATCGCGCCCAACACCCGCCAGTACCCGAAGGAACTGCGCGCGGTCCGCAAGTCCGGGCCGCGACCCGGGCTGGTGGTGTTGCCCGAAGCCCGCGACCAGGCGGCGTTCGTCGCCCAACGCGTGCTCGAACTCCGCGACGAGGACGTGCCGCTGGACGAGATCTGCGTCCTGTACCGCTCGCACTTCCACGCGCTAGAACTGCAGCTGGAACTCACCCGCCGCAACATCCCGTTCGCCATCACCAGCGGCATCCGCTTCTTCGAGCAGGCCCACATCAAGGACGTCGCCGCCCACCTCAAGTTGGTGGCCAATCCGGTCGACGAACTCGCCTTCAAGCGACTCGCGCGCATGTTGCCCGGCGTGGGCGGCAAGGGCGCCGAGAAGCTTTGGCACGCGTTCCGCGCCGACCTCGACCCGCGGGTCGCCACCCTCCCCGTCCCGCCGCCCGCCAACGACGTGGCGGACAACGACGGCGGGGCTCCCGATCCCGCGCCCACCCCCGATCCGGACGCGCCGCACCCGGCCGATTTCCTCGCGGTCGCGCTCGCGGCGGCGGGCCGTGCCGTGCCGAAAAAGGCCGCGGTGGCCTGGGCGCAATTCAACGCCACCATGGCCCAGGCGGCCGCCCCGCGACTGCGGTCCCGTCCCGGGGACCTGATCCGCCACGTGCTGGAGGCCGGATACAAAGAGTACCTCGAGGCCACCTACGAGAAGGCGCGCAACCGACTCGAGGACATCGAGCAACTGGCGCAGTACGCGGACCAGTTTTCCTCCACCGCGGATTTCCTCTCCCAACTCGCGTTGCAGACCAACCTCGAGGCGGAATCGGCCGGCGCGGCCCGCGACGACGAACCGCGCCTGAGGTTGTCGTCGGTCCACCAGGCCAAGGGACTCGAGTTCCGGGTGGTCTTCGTGATCATGCTCTGCGAGGGCCTGTTTCCGTCGGCGCGATCGACCGACGCGCTGGAGACGCTGGAGGAGGAGCGGCGGTTGTTCTACGTGGCGGTCACGCGCGCCAAGGACGAGTTGTACCTGTGCCATCCGTTGCTGCGGTTCGCGCAGGGCGTGGAGTCCATGCAGCAACGGTCGCGGTTCCTGCAGGAATTGCCCCAGGAACTGATGGAGGAATGGAAGGTGCACGTGCCGTGGAGCGGCATGGGCTCGAACTTCGGCCGTTCGTCGCCGCCGTCGCGGCACGGGGATTTTGCGCCGGACGACCCGTTCTGAAGGGCCTCACTCCTTCCAGTCGTAGACGCCGAACCAGCGCTGGCTGCCCGACGCGCTGCCGGTCACCTCGCAATGCCATTCCGGGGCCGTTGCCGCCGGCATTTCCCCCGTGAATTCGAGATCGAGCACGCCGCTGCCG
>WBXI01000156.1 GCA_008933025.1 Verrucomicrobiota bacterium | reverse complement strand
GAAGCAACCCGGCGACTTACACAGGCATGTTCAACGAGATCCGCGATCTCTTCTCGGGGTTGGCGGCGTCGCGGGTCCGTGGGTATGACGCGGGGCGGTTCAGCTTCAACGTCAAGGGCGGGCGCTGCGAGAAGTGCGAGGGGGACGGCGTGCTGAAGATCGAGATGCATTTCCTGCCGCCGGTGTACGTGACGTGCGAGTCGTGCAACGGCCGGCGCTACAACCGCGAGACGCTGGAGATCACCTACAAGGGGCTGAACATCGCGGACGTGCTGGGGATGACGGTGGACGAGGCGGTGTCGTTTTTCCGGGCGGTGCCGAAACTGCACGGCCCCTGCCTGACGCTGGCGGAAGTGGGACTGGGCTACCTGAAGCTGGGGCAGGCGGGGACGACGCTCTCGGGCGGCGAGGCGCAGCGCCTGAAGCTGGCGGCGGAATTGTCGCGCCGGCAGACCGGCCGGGTGTTGTACCTGTTGGACGAGCCGACGACCGGGCTGCATTTCCAGGACGTGGCGCGGTTGCTGGAGGTCCTGTTCAAGCTGCGCGCCGGCGGCAACACGCTGGTGGTGATCGAGCACCACCTCGACGTCATCAAGACGGCGGACTGGGTGATCGATCTCGGCCCGGAAGGCGGCGCGGGCGGGGGACGCATCGTGGCGCAGGGCACGCCGGAGCAGGTGGCGGGGGTGCCGGGAAGCCACACCGGGCGTTTTTTGGATCGAATCCCCGGCCTGCACCGGGAAAGGGTGGGTCCGTGATGCGCGGCGTGTTGGGACCAATGCGGGGGTGGGCGTGGGCGGCGTGGCTGGCCATGGCGCTGGTCCGCGCCGTCGCGCAGGAGCCCGCGCCGGACCGGGTGGCATTCGACGCGGCGGAGCGGGCGTGGGCGGCGGGATTGCACGAGCGCGCGGCGGCCGGGTTCGGCGGGTTTGCCAAGGCGTTTCCCGATTCCACGCTGCGCGCGGCGGCGGCGGAGCGCGCGGCATTGGCAGGGGCGGAGGTCGTCGCGGGCCAATCGCAATGGCGGGCCGCGGCGGCGGCTTTCGGCGCGTTCCTCCGGGATTTTCCCGCCTCGACGAACCGCGCGTTCGCGTCGGTCCGCGAGGCGTCCGCGTGGGAACGCGCGGGCGCGCACGCGGAGGCCCGGCAACGACTGGAGGCGCCGGACGGGCCGTTCCAGACGGCCGCGCGGCAGGGCGGGCCGAAGGCCGTCCTGTTCTCGGGTTGGCTGGTGCTGGCGGAGGCGCGGTTGGCGGCGGGCGACGCGGCGGGGGCGGAGGCGGCGGCGCAGTCCGCCCTCGTCCTGGCTGCCGGCGAGGAACAGCGCTGGGCGGTGGAACACCTGCGGCACGAGGTGGCCACGCGCACCGGGCCGCCGGCGGTGCTGGTCGCGGCGGCGGAAAGACTGCGGGCGTTGGCGGGCGCCGGGACCAACGGGTTGCGGCGCGCGGAATCGGCCACGCTGCTGGCGCGGGCACTGGCGGCGTCGGGGGCGTCGGACCAGGCGGAGGCGCTGTGGGAGGAGAACCTCCGGGCCGGCGTGCCGCTGGAGCACCAGCGCGAAGCCATCGTCCGGTTGGGGCAACGCCTCGTGGAGCGCGGCGAACTGGTCAAGGCGCGGTTGCGTTTGGAACGTTTCCTCGCGGACCGCGGCAACGAGCCGGGATGGGGACGGGTCAACCTAGCCCTGGGGCAGGTGTTGTTCCGCCAGCAATCGGAGGCGCGGCGCACGGCGGCGACCGCGTCGGAGGCGGCCAGTCTCGGCGGGTTGGCACTGGCGCAGTTGGCGCGGGTGCTCACCAACGCGCCGGAGCCCGAGTTGGTCGGACCCGCGCAGTTTGCCCGGGGTTGGTGCCTCTGGGACGACGCGGCCAGCAGCGGGAACGCGGAACGGATGCGCGAGGCCGAGGAGGCATTCCTGGCCGCGGCGAACGCGCTGCCGTCGGGACCGGAACAGGCGACGGCCCGGTTCAAACTGGCCGACGCGCAGTTGTCGCGGCAGGACGCGGCGGGGGCCCTGACGAACTACCTCGCGGTGGCCGAGGGCTACGCGGGTTTGGGCGTCGTGGACCGCGAGTTGCGGCCCCTGGCATGGCAGCAGGTCGTGCTGGCGGGCGTGGGGTCCGGGAACATGGAAGCGGCGACGCGCGGCATGGACCGGCTTCTCAAGCTCCATCCCGAGGCGGAGATCACCGGTCGCAGCGCGCTCCTGCTCGGGCAATCGCTGGTCCGCCAGGGCGAGTCGGTGCGCGGCCGCGCCCTGTTGTCGGCCTTCAGCCGGAAATTCCCGGACAGCCCGGTCACGGCCGACGCCCGGTTGGCCCTGGCCTCGGCCTATCTGGCGGAACAGCGGTGGACCAACGCGCTGCAGGAACTGGACGACTGGGTGGGGCGCTACACCAACCATCCGGCCCTGGCGCAGGCCGAGTTCGACCGCGCGGTGGCCACCGCGCGGTCCGGTTCGGTCACCAACGCGGTCGACCGCTTCCGCTCGTTGACCCAGCGGTTCGTGACCAACCAGATCGCGCAGTCGGCGCTGCTGTGGTTGGGATCCCATTTCGAGGAACAGGGGGACTACGTGCAGGCGGAACAGGCCTACGTGGCGGTGGTGACCAACGCGGCGTGGCGCGGGTCCCCCGCGGTGCAACGCGCGCGGTTGGACGCGGGGCAGGCGGCCCTGGCGCGCGGCGTCACCAACGCGGTCGGCTATTTCATCGACCTGCTCAACGACCCGTCGGCGCCGGAAGAGTTCCGCGCGCCGGCCTACTACTATCTCGGCGAGTCGAAGCTGCAGTTGGCGCCGGCGGGGACCAACGGTCCGTTGACCGCGTTTTCGGGCGCGCTGGAGGCCTTCGCCGGGGCGGCCCGCTACACCAACCACCCGCTGGTCGTGGCCGCGTGGGGCCGCATGGCCTATTGCCACGTCCAGTTGGCGGCCCAGAACGCCGTCGGCTACGACCGGGCCGCGGAGTTGTACCAGCGCGTGGTGGATTCGCCCCTGGCCGACGCCGCCGCGCGGGCCAAGGCGAAGGTCTGGTTGGGCCAGATCGCCGAGCGACAGGCATCGGGCCGCGGACCCGCCGACGCCGCGGCGCTGCGCGAGAAGGCATTGAACCACTATCTCGACGTGACGCTGGGCCGCCTCCTGCGCCCGGGCGAGAGCCTGCCGCCGCGGCAACTCGAGGAAGCCGGCATCGCGGCCGGCCGGGTGCTCGAGGAACGACGGCGCTGGGACGAGGCGGCGGGTCTGTACGAGCAATTGGCCCGCGATCTCCCGCAACTCAAGCCGGTGTGGGACGCGCGCCGCCAACGGGTGCTGGCGGCGAAAGGCGGCTGATCGGCACTTGCCCGCCCGCCGCCGCCGCGTAGCTTCGCGGCAAGGGACACGGCGATGCGCCTTGGCTGGCGCGGACCCGGGTCCGGAAATTTTCCGCCAATTCCCGCCGATCCATGACATCGCGATCCCAGACGCCGCGCCCGCGTTCCAGCGGCTTCACCCTCATCGAATTGCTGGTGGTCATCGCCATCATCGCGATTCTGGCCGGCATGCTCCTGCCGGCGTTGACGCGGGCCAAACTCAAGGCCACCGGCATCGCCTGCATCAGCAACCAGAAGCAGTTGATCCTGGCCTGGACCATGTACTCGGGGGATTTCTCCGACAAATTCGTCAATTTCATCCAGGGGAAGAACAACGCGGGCGAGGTGCCCTGGCGCTATGACCCGCCCCCGGTGTTGCCCGTGTATCCGGCCGGGGCGAGCGCCGAGCGGAAGATCCAGATCATCATCGAGGAAGGCTACCGGCAGGGCGCGCTGTACAAGTACGCGCCCAGCCCCGGGATCCTCCATTGCCCGGGCGACACCCGGAACAAGCTGCGCGCCGGCAAGGGCTACACCTACGTCAGCCTCTCCGGCGTGGGCACGCTCAACGGCGAGGCCGCCGAGTTGTTCAAGATGAGCCAGTTGATCAACCCGAGCGATCGCTTCGTGTGGATCGAGGAAAACGATCCCCGCGGCGAGAACGTCGGTTCGTGGATCATGAGCCCGGGCACGCCCGCGACGGATTTCAAGGGCGCGCAGTTGGTCGACTCGACGGCGGTGTTCCACGGCAACGCGAGCACCTTCAATTTCGCGGACGGCCATGCGGAATCCCACAAGTGGGTCGACCCGGTGCTGATCAAGTACTCGGCCAACATGGATCCGAACAAGTTCGGCGGCGCCCCCAACGACTCGAAGGCGCCGAACGACATCCGTTGGCTGGCCCGGCATTACCCGGCGCTCACCAATCCCTGAACCTCAGGCCGGGCGCCGGACGATGGTGTCGCGTTGGGCCCAGGCGGGGTCCGGGGCCGGGTGGTCGAGGTTGTAGTGCAGACCGCGGCTCTCGGGCCGTTGCAGCGCGCAGGCCACGATCAACTCGGCCACCATCGCGATGTTGCGCAGTTCGAGCAGGTCGCTGGTCACGCGGAAATCCCAGTAGTATTCGCGGATCTCGTCCTGGAGGTTCGCGAGCCGCTTCTCGGCGCGCCGCAGCCGTTTGTCCGTCCGCACGATGCCGACGTAGTCCCACATGACGCGGCGGATCTCGTCCCAGTTGTGGGAGACGACGACCATTTCGTCGGCGTTGGTGGCATTGCCGGTTTCCCAGGCGGGGAGCGGGCCGGCGAAGGGTTCGGGGCGGTGGGCGAGGAGGCGGTCGGCGGCGCGGTTGGCGCAGACCAGGGCCTCGAGCAGCGAGTTGCTCGCGAGGCGATTGGCGCCGTGCAGGCCGGTGCAGGCGACCTCGCCGACGGCGAAGAGTCCCGGGATCTCGGTGGCGCCGTCGATGTCGGTGATCACCCCGCCGCATTGGTAATGTGCCGCCGGGACGACCGGGATCATCTCCTTGGTGATGTCCAGCCCCAGCTCGAGGCAACGCCGGTAGATGTTCGGGAAGTGGTCGATGATGAACCGTGCCGGCTTGTGCGTGATGTCGAGGAACACGCAGTCCGAGCCGGACTTCTTCATCTCGGAATCGATGGCCCGGGCCACGATGTCACGCGGCGCGAGTTCGGCCCGGTGATCGTAACGTTCCATGAAACGTTCCCCGTCCGCGCCGCGCAGCAGGCCGCCCTCGCCGCGCACGGCCTCGCTGATCAGGAACGATTTCGCCCGGTGATGGAACAGGCAGGTCGGGTGGAACTGGACGAACTCCATGTTCGCGATCCCGGCCCCCGCCCGGTACGCCATGGCCACGCCGTCGCCGGTGGCGATGTCCGGGTTCGTCGTGTAGAGGTAGACCTTGCCGCAACCGCCGGTGGCGAGCACCACGACCGGGGCGGAAAAAAGTTCGACGCGGTCGGCGGGACGATCGAGCACATACACCCCGATGCAACGGTTGGGACCCGGCAGCCCGAGCTTGGAGGTGGTCAGGAGGTCCACGGCGAAGTGGTTCTCGAAGACGGCAATGTTCGGTTCGGCGGCCACGGCCTTCAGCAGGGCCCGCTCGATTTCCGCGCCCGTGGCATCCTTGGCATGGAGCACGCGCCGGCGCGAATGTCCCCCCTCCCGCGTGAGGTCGAGCGCCCGCCGTCCCGGGCGCTCGGGATCGTCGGTCCCGTCGAATCGCGCCCCCAGATCGATGAGGTCGGCGATGCGTTGCGGTCCCTCGGCGACGATGCGCCGGACGACTTCCTCGCGGCACAGGCCCGCGCCCGCGTCGAGCGTGTCGCGGACGTGGAGGTCGAAGGTGTCGTCGGGACCCCACACGCTGGCGATGCCGCCCTGGGCCCAGTTGGTGTTGGAATCGGTGCGGTTCTTCTTGGTGATCAGGGCCACCCGGCCGGCGCGCGCGGCGCGGAGGGCAAACGTCAATCCGGCGATGCCGCTTCCCAGGACGAGGAAGTCGAATCGCAGCGGCGCGGCAGGGGCGGGCATGGCGGGACGAAAAGAGCGCAAACCCGGCCGGGTGTACAGCATGCACGCCGCCGCGTGATCTCGACCGTGTCGTCGACGGCTCGGATACCCGCCGGGCCTTGCCAAGGGTTTCCGGACCGGCCGAAGACGGGATGCGGTCCGAACGATGCCCGCTCCGCGGCCTGCGGTGGCCGGCGAGGCCGACCCCGAGGGCGTCGAGATTCACCCGGTTTGGCCGGCGCTTTGGTGGTCGACAGCGCGATGCGGCTGTTCGCATCGTTGGAAAACTGCGTTACGTCGGCTCCGGTGGGACCGGTTTGTCCGGGTGATGGCATGGAGCGGCAAATCGAGACTTATGGGATTCGAACGGATCGACAATCTTGTGCGCCCGCTCGCACGGCGCCTGCATGCCGACCACATGGCCCGGCTCGGGATCGGGACCACCATGAAATTGGCCGGGGCCTACAACCGGCTGAAGCATGGCCGCAACGACGCCGCGCGCCGCGTCTGGTACCGCGACCATTGGGCGTCGCTCGTCGCGGAAAACGGCGGTCTGGGTCGTCCCGCCGTCGAGATGAAGGATGGCTGGGCGCTCGACACCTCGCGGACCTTGCCGCATCTCGACCGGGTCCTGGACGACGCCGATAAGATCATCGCCGAGCGCGCCGGGGTCCGGAAGACCGCCGGGGGTGCGTACCGGAGCTATTTCCAGGATGTCTGGACGCCCGCGGACCTCGTGGCCTTTCCCTCGTTTCTCGACTTCGCCACGTCGAGCGAGGTCCTTTCGGTGGTGGCCCGGTACCTCGGGAGCGTGCCGGTGCTTTCGACCGCCTTGCCGTCGGGAATCCGGTTCGTGGAGTCGAACGCGGCGTTCGACGACCAGCCGGGCCGGCCGCACGACAGCCAGTTGTACCACATCGACTACTACTCGCTGCCGAACGTGTACGTGCTGGTGCTGATGCGCGACACCACCCGCGCGCACGGTCCCTGGACGTTCCTCCCGCGCGGGGTGTCCCAAAGGGTCCGGGAAGGTCTCGGCTACTGGACCCGCCGGCGCGGATACCGGGTGAGCGACGACGACGTCTACTCGATCGCAAACCGGGGCGACGCCATCGAGTTCTGTCATCCCCGCGGATCGGTGCTCTTCATCGAGTCGTCGGGTTGTTTTCACTTCGGCAGCCGCGATTCCGTCCAGCCGCGATTCCAGCTGATGCTGGGCTATCACGGCGCGTGCCGGACGGATTTTGCCGAGCTCGTGGTTCCCCAGAAAGTCTACCCGGTCGGCCCCACGGATTCGCGCCTGCGCCGGATGGTTCTCCAACGGGATTGGCTCCCGGAAAGGCCATGAACGCGCCGGCCATGGATCCCCAACGGCGTGCCGGGTCATCCGGCGGCGTCCCGAACGACGACGGGATGGCCCGCGCCGAACGGAAACGCGACGGGAGCGATCCCGCCGGCGCGCGGTGGGCGGACTGCGTGGGTCCGGTCCCCGCCGCCTCGGCCCGCGACGGGGTTTTGGTGGGCGTCTTGCCCGGCGAAGGCATTGGCCCGGAGATCGTCGACTGCGCCTTGGCCGTGGCCCGGGCCGCGGCGGGCCGGAAGGGGATCGCGCTCCGGCTCGAGTTCGGCGACGACATCGGGCGCCGTGCCGAGGCGCGCTGCGGCTTGTCGTTGCCCGGGGAAGTCGTCGGGTTCTGCGCCGGGATATTTGCCCGGGGCGGCGCGATTCTCAGCGGGGCGGGCGGCGGTCGTTACGTCTACGACCTCCGTTCGCGCTTCGACCTGTTTTGAAAACTCAGCCCGGTGGTCGTCCCGCCGGAGTTGGCGGGCGCGGGCCGATTGCGCCCGGGACACGCTGCCGGCGTCGATGTCCTCGTCGTCCGCGAGGGGGCGTCGGGCCTGTACCAAGGCCAATGGGAAACCCTGCGGGATTCCGGGGGGCAGCGCGTCGCCAGCCATTCGTTTTCCTATTCCGAAGCGCACGTCCGTCGCGTGGTCTCGGCGGCGGCGCGGATCGCGGTCCGGCGGCGGCGCGGTCTGGCCGTGATCTACAAGGAATCCGGCGCGCCGAGCATCAGCGAGTTGTGGCGGGACTGCGGGCTCGAGATCGCCGCCGAACACGGCGTCGCCTGTTCCTTTCTGGACATCGATTACGCCGCGTACCGCCTGGTCCAGCATCCGCGCGAGTTCGACGTCGTCGTGGCCCCGAATCTTTTCGGCGACATCCTCTCCGATCTCGGCGGCCTGCTGCTGGGATCGCGGGCCCTGACCCATGGCGGGAATTTCTCCGCGGACGGCGCCGCCTTCTACCAGACCAACCATGGTGCGGCCTACGACCTCGCGGGCTTGGACCGGGCGAATCCCGTCGGCCAAATCCTCTCGGCCGCCATGATGTTGCGGGAGAGTTTCGGACTCGGGGACGTCGCCGAATCGATCGACGTGGCGATCCGTTCCGTGTGGCGCGCGGGTTGGCGCACGGCCGATCTGGCGGAGGACGGGTGCCGGATGGCAGGAACCCAAAGGATGACGGAACTCGTTGTCCAGGCCTTGGAGGCCGGGGAATCCGGGACCTAATGAGGTGAAGGCTGCCCGTCCATGAGCCATCGGGAATCCCAGACGGAGGCCGGGCGGGGCGTCGGGCCCGGGGCCCTTCCTGCGGGCGAGTCCATCGGGAGGGCGTTCGAGCGTCGCGTCCGGTTGCATCCCGACCGCATCGCGTTCCAGTCGGTGGGCGCATCGGTGTCCTACGGCGAACTCAACCGCCGGGCCAACGGCATGGCGTGGGCGTTGCGCGGGCGCGCCCCCGAGGCCGGCCAACGGGTGGGCCTATGCATGGGCCCGGGCATCGCGCAGGTGGCGGCGATGCTGGGGATCCTCAAGGCCGGATTGACGGTCGTGGTGCTGGACGCGCTGGGTCCTTCCGAAGGTGCCCGGGACATTCTGGAGGATGCGGCGGCCCGGTGGTTGGTCGCGGATCCGGCCACCGCCGGGGCCGCCCGCGGTTTGATGCCGCCGGATTGCGACCTTTGGGTCGCGGGCGATTTCGACGGCCCGTCGTGCGACCGGGATCCCGACTGGACGGTTTCGGAGGAGGCGCCGGCATGCCTTGTCTTCACCTCGGGCACGACCGGCAGGCCCAAGGGCGTGATCCGGCTGCATCGCAACCTGGTCTGGGGTGCCGCGGTGTGGGCCGGGGATGCGGGCGAGGCGGGCGACTATCGGCATTGCTACGTGGCGGGGCATCACACGGGCAATGGCATGTCGAATCTGTTCCGGACCCTGCTGCTCGGCGGGACGGTAATCCATCACGATATCCGCGAGCAGGGGATCGACGGCCTCGCGGCGTGGATGCTCGGACAGCGGGTCACCGGGTTCTCGGTGCCGGCTTCCGTCTTCCGGCAGTTCGTCCAGGGGTTGCCGCCATGGCAACGATTCCCCGACGTCCGGTTGGTCCGGTTGGGAAGCGAGAAGGTCGTCCGGCGCGATCTCGAGGGGTTCCGGCACCATTTCCCCGAGGGTTGCCGTTTCGCCAACGCGATCTCGTCCACGGAGACGTCAAACTTCGCGATCCATCGCCTGGGGCACGCGACGGTGGTCGAACACGACGGCGTTCCCATCGGCCATCCCCTGCCGCAAGTCGACGTCAGATTGGTGGGCGACGACGGCGAGGACGTGGGCTTCGATCGGCCGGGCGAGATCGTGGTGCGCGGCCCCGGCGTCGCGGCCGGTTACTGGCGTCGCCCGGAACTCACGGCCCGGGCATTCCGGCCCGCCGAAGATGCGGTCGGCGGTCGGTGCTACCATACGGGCGACTTGGCGATCCGGCGTCGGGATGGCTGTCTGGTCTACGTCGGGCGTCTCGATTTCCGGGTCAAGATCCGGGGTTTGGGGGTGGACATCCAGGGGGTCGAGGCGGTGTTGGGCAACCACCCCGACGTCCAAGCGGCGGCGGTGTCGGTGCGCGACGCGGACGGGTCCGATCCCTGGCTCGCTGCATTCGTCGTTGCCGCGTCCGGGAAAGTGCCGGATCCGGCCGGACTCCGGCGGCACCTGCGGCGGCAGCTGCCGGAGCCGGCGGTGCCGGGCGTGCTGGTGTTCATCG
>WBXI01000155.1 GCA_008933025.1 Verrucomicrobiota bacterium | reverse complement strand
CCGCCGCGATCGCCGGGGCCAGCGCCTCCGACAACGCCCGGTACCGCTCCCCCGCCGCCTTCGCCCCCAGCAACCCGTCCGCCGCCAGATGCCGCGACGCACGCGACGCGAATTCCTCCCGGAATCCCGGCCACGCCCTCAGCTTCTGGAACAACCGCAGCGGGCTCAGGTCCGAATCGTCCGCCATCCGGTCGTCCGCCGGGTTCTCCAGCGTCCGTTCGCCGTCCCACACGATGAACTCGAACTTCCCGCCGGGCCGGCGCGGGCGCGTCGCGTACCAGTTCGACGAGGCGTCCCAATCGCCGTTCGCCCCGTAGAAATTCAGCAGCATGTAGTCGCAGAACGCCGGCAGGTCGAGCAACGCGCCGATCCCCGCGTAACGCGCCGCATCCATCGCCCCGCCGTTCGCCAGCGCGAACAATTCCCGCCACGCCGCCTCGTCTCCCGACAACACCTTGTCCGCGTTGCGCGCGTCGTGGTCGCCGGGCGCACCGCCGCGCCGCGCCGCGACGAAATGCGCGTCGGGTCGTTCCGCCAGATTGTACACGCCCCAGTACAAGCCGTTCAGGAACACGTGCACGAACCGACTCCGCGCCGACAGGTGTCCCATGAGCCCGTACGTCTCGCGCATCCACGGATCGCGCAGGTAGTCGGCCGTCCGCCGTTCTTCCCCGCTCCAGTGCAGCCACGAATGGTTGTTCCCGCCCCGCAATACCAGGGTCTCGAACCGGTCCACGCCCGCGCCGAACAGCGGATGCCGCAATTCCCGCGCGCCGTACCGCTTCCGGAACACCAACCGCATCGAGTGCTTCGGCGACTCTTCCGGACGCCGGTTCCAACCGCCCTGGATCCGCAAGCCCGCGCCCGTCGCGAATCCCCGCGTCCCGTCCGCGGCCACGAACTGCACCGCCGCTTCCCGCTCCCACGCCTCGCCGCTTTGCTCCGGATTCGCGTAGATCCCACGCCCGCTTCCGAAGAGGTCCGCTGGATCCATCGCGATCGACAACACCGGCAGGGCGCGCAGTGCCGCCAGCACCGCCGCGGCACCGGCGCCACGCACCGCTTCGGGCGCGAACCCGTAGTACGCCGGGACCGGCTTGCCTTCCTTGGTTCCCCAGTTCCTCGGGAATCCGTCGCCCCGCTGCGACAACACATCGCCGGCGAACAGCAGGCTCGCCATCGCAGGTTCGCCCACCCGCGTGCCGTCCCGAAATGCCGCCGCCCGGACGATGGTCGTGGACCGGAGGGTTCCCAGCACCGACACCGGAATGCCGTTCGACGCCGTGGGCGCCGACCCGTTCGTCGTGGCCAGCACTTCCGTCCCCGCGGGTTGGCGGCGGACCACGACCGGGCACGGGCCGTCCTGCCAGGCCGTGTCGGGCGTCACGACCAGATGGGGCGCCGCGATCGCGGCCAGGGCCGTCGAGAACCAACCGGCCCATCCCAGACAGGCCCACCGGGCCTTTCGGACGCCGGGACCCGTCGCGCCCCGCGCCCCGTCGACCGGAATGTCGTGCATGGTGTTCATCCTGTCTCCCCGACCGCCGCTCGAAGAATGCCCGATCGTTCCCGCTCCCGTCACGTTCCCAGACGGATCGTCGCCTCGAACCCGTGCGGCAGGCGGTTTGCAAACGACACGCTGCCGCGGCACGCCTCCACGCAACTCCGCACGATGGCCAATCCCAGTCCCGTGCCGCCCTGCTCGCGGGTCCGCGCCGCGTCCGGCCTGAAGAAGGGTTCGCCCAACCGTGGCAACGATGCCGCCGGCACGCCCGGTCCCTCGTCGCGCACCCGCAGTTCCACCGCGCTGCCCGAGGACGCGGCGACCACCGCGATCGGCCCTGCCCCGCCCGCGTAACGGACCGCGTTGCGCACCAGATTGCCCACCGCGCGCGCCAGCAACTCGGGCTCGGCGCGCACCCGGATCGATTCCGGGATCTCCACCTCCACGACCCCTTCCGCGTTCTCGCGGGCGAGCACCCGTTCCACCAGGGGACGCAATGCGAGTTCCGACAACGGCAGGTCGCGTCCGCAAAGGCCGGCCTTGGTGAACGACAGCAATTCGTTCACCAGACCCGACATCTGCCGGACCTCGTCCCGCACGTCGCCCACGTACTCGCGCTGCGCCGCGTCCGCGCGTTGCTCGAGCACGCCCAAGGCCATTTCCATCCGCGCCAACGGCGTGCACAACTCGTGCGCGATGTCCCCGAGAAACCGCTTTTGGCCGGTCACGAATCCCTCGAGCCGGCCCGACATCCGGTTGATCGCCTGCCCCAACCGGCCGAGTTCGTCGCCGCGGGCCGCGTCCACGGCCACGTCGAACCGACCCTCGGCGATCCGTTCCGTCGCCGCCGTCATCTGCCCCAGCGACCGCGTGATGCGGCCCACGAAGGGCAGCCACCACAGCACCGAAAACACCGCCACCCCCCCCGCGGCCCACAGCCACGGCGTCGCGTCGAACAGCAATCCCCCCGCCGACAACGTTGCCGAATGCACTACCAGGAACACGTTCAGGGGACCGCCGCGCCCGGCGTCCATCGCCATCGGAAACACCATCCAGTGGCCGGTCGTGGTCGTGCCCCGCACGTAGAGCCGGGCGAGCCCGCCGCCCCCTCGCGGTCCGCGCCGCCCGGGCCCGCCCGGACCGGAGGGAGGGCGGGACGTTTCCTCGGGCGGTGCCCCGCGGAAGTCGGGTTCGCCGGGACCTTCCGGCGCGCCGTGGGCCTCCGGACCGCCGCGGGGATCGCTCCCGGGCGGCAGCGGTGGACGCCGGCGCGACGCGATGCGCTCGCGCACTTCCGGCGGCATGGGCGTCGGCGTTCCGGCCATTTGCTGGTGGTCGCCGCGGAACACGAGGAACTCGACGCCATAGGTCTCGCGGTACCGCCCGAGGATCCCGTTCCAATCCGACCGCGGCCGCTCGCGGAGTTCCGCGCCGAGCGTGTCGGCGACTTTCTGGACCCGTTCGCCCAGCGGCCCGGCCATCAAGGCCTCCATCCGCAGCGAACCGCGCACGGCCACGAACGCCACCCACCCGAGCACGCCAAGGTTGAGGAACAACCATGCGAGGATCCGGTAAAACAGGGGGAATCGCGGTTTCATGGGGCGTGGTTCATTCCTCGTTCGCCCCCCCGCGGTCTTCCGGCCGCAGGAACATGTAGCCGGCCGAACGCACGGTCTTGATGTACCGGGGTTCCCGCGCGTCGTCGCCCAGCTTCCGCCGCAATGCCGCCACGTGCACGTCGATCGACCGGTCGAACACGTCGTATTGCCGCTCCCGGATCTCGTCGAGCAACGCCTCGCGCGACTTGATCCGGCCGCGCGCCTTCGCCAACGCGAGCAACAGGTCGAATTCCACCGGCGTCAAAGACAGCGCCACGTCGCCCAGCACCGCCGTGCGCGCGCCGACGTTCAACCGCAGTTCGCCGCAGACCAACTCCGCGGCTTCCGCCGCCGGCTCCGCCGCGGCCACCCGCGTCGAGCGCCGCGTCACCGCCCGCAACCGCGCCAGCAGCTCGCGCGTCGAAAACGTCTTCGGCAGGTAATCGTCCGCCCCGATCTCCAGCCCCACGATCCGGTCCGCCTCGTCGCCCCGCGCCGTCAACATCAGCACCGGCACGTCCGACTTCGCGCGGATCCGTTTCAACACCTCGAACCCGTCCATCCCCGGCAACATCAGGTCGAGGATCACCGCCGACCACGTGCCGGCCGTCGCGCGCTCGACGCCTTCGGGCCCGGAATGGACGGCCTCGACCGCGTACCCGAGCGGCGCGAGATAATCGCGGATGAGGCGGCAAAGCTTCCGGTCGTCGTCGATCACCAGCAGGCGCGTCGTTCCGGGATTCGTGGGTTCCTCGTGGATCATGGCATTGCGACCCGCGCACGTTACCCCGCCCGGGTCCCCGATGCCGCAGCTTTTACACCCGCTTAACAAAGACTACGGAACCAATCCCTTGCCCAGCGCCATCCCGCCGGGGCCACTCATGTCCTCGGTCGGGAACCAGAACCTCCGCGTCGTCGCCAGCGGGTCGTAAGCCCGCGCGCCCAGTCGTTCGACGTGGAAATCGCCGAAGAGCAGGTGACCCTTCCGGTTGTGGTGAAACGAAATCGAGTGGCTCACCAGCATCGGCCCCACCTCCCCCGTGTAGTCGTCGGCCGCCAGGTTCGCCTCCATGAACACCATCGTCTTCGTCGGGGCGATGAACCGGGACAGATCGGTGGCGTGGCAGATACCGCAGTTGATGGCGTAGCTGTAGTCGCGGCGTTTGTGGCTGTTGCCAAAGGTCGGCGACGTCGACGCCGGCTGCAGCGGCTTCGCCTTCGTCGCCATCGCCCGGGCGTCCGTCGGGCAAAGGTAGACAGGCTTCTCCCTCAGGTAGGGAAACAGCGTCCCCGACGTGAGGTCGCCCGGTTTCGCCGCCGCATACAGCCAATCGCGGAAGCCCGGCAGATGCCCGCGGTAATCGAGCGAGTAGGTCATCGAGGCCACGCCGAATTGGCGCAGGTTGCCGATGCACGCGGCACCCCGCGCGGTGTCCCGCGCCCGCGCCAACGCGGGAAGCAACATCCCCGCGAGGAGCGCGATGATCGCGACGACCACCAGCAGTTCGACCAGCGTGAACGCCGCGCGGCGCCCGACCCACGGGACTTCATGGCGAATGGCGGAATGCATGGCACGACTCGATTCGGGAACCCGGGGGTTCGCTGCGCGGCAAAGCGGGGTGACGGGGAATACCCTTCACTTCCGCCGCATCCGCGCCACGCCGAATTTGGACGATCGTAACCCGCGGTCCGCCGTCTCGTCGCGGGCAACCGGCCGCCCCGTCGCCGTCGCCCGGCGCGCGCGGAGCCCCCTTTCCGCGTGCACCGGACCCCCGCTCTGGCAGCCTCCGCCGTCCGCATGACCCTCCTCACGGTTGCCCAACGCGAGTTGCTTGCCGCCGCCCGGCGGCCCGCGACCTTCCGGGTCCGCATCGGTTCCGCGCTGCTCGCCGCCGTCTTCGCCGTCGTCGTCCTCGTCTTCATCACCGTTTCCGGGGCCGGTCGGCAGAGCGGCCAGTTCCTCTTCTCCGCCCTCTGGTGGGGCGTCCAGTGGTTCGCCATCCTCGCCGGCACCTTCCTCACCGCCGACGCCATCAGCGAGGAACGTCGCGACGGCACCCTCGGCCTCCTCTTCCTCACCGACATCGACGGATTCGAACTGGTCGTCGGCAAATTCCTAGGCGCCGGCCTGAACGCCGCCTACGGCATGGCCGCGGTGTTTCCCATCATGGCCACCGCCTGGTTTCTCGGCGGCATCACCAACGGCGAGTTCTGGCGCGCCCTGCTCGTCTCGCTCAACACCCTCTTCGTCTCCCTCGCGCTCGGCCTGTGCGTTTCCGCGGTCTCCCGCGAGCAAAACCGCGCCGTCGGCATCACCGTCGCCATCCAGTTGCTCGTCCAACTCGCCCTGCCGGCCGGCGCGACGCTCGCCCGGGCACTGGCGGCTTCCGGGCGCCTTCCCGCCGGCCTGCCCCTCGATGCCATCGACTGGATCTCGCCGGCCGGCGTCGCCCTGAGATCGCGCGAATTCGCATACGCGCGGGCACCCGGCGATTTCTGGGGCGCGCTGGGAACCAGCCATGCCGCGGGTTGGTTCCTGCTGGCGGGCGCGGGATTCCTCGTGGTCCGTTCGTGGCGCGAAGGCGGCGCCCCGAACCGCATTGGCGCCGTCTTTTCCCGGATCGCGACACGGCTCGAACAAGGGCGCCCGCACCGGTGGACCCCGCCGGAGGTGGATCGGAACCCGCTCGCCGCGCTGTTCCGCCGCGGACGGGGGAGCGCCCTGCTGGCGTGGATTGCCGCGGGCATCGTCGCCGTCGCGGCCATCGGCATCGTCGTGTCGGCGACACTGTCCGGAGCCGCGTACACGCGGGCACAAACCGCGACCTTTTCCGCCGTCACCGGCGTCATGTTCACCCTCTTCCGTGCTTTGGTGGCGTGGGAAGCGACCGCGTTCTTCGGCGAGGCGCGACGGACCGGTGCATTGGAACTCGCGCTCACCACGCCGCTCACCGACGACGCCATCCGCTCCGGGCACTCCCGCCACCTTCGCTCGATGTTCCTCGGGCCCCTGGGGGTGCTTTGCTGCATGAACGTCCTCGGTGCCATGGCCGGCGGAGGGCTCGGGCCGCTGGAGGTCATCGCGAGCGTCGGTCTTTTGCTCCAGTTCTGGTCCATGATTTCCGTCGGGGCATGGCTTTCGCTCGCCGAGCGACGGACCCTCGTGGCGACCGCGAAGACGCTGGCGTTCTGCGGCCTGTTGCCGGCATTGCTCGGCTACTGCTGCATCGGGCTGGTCATCCCCCCCATCCTGCGCTTCTGGGCGGACGGCAAGCTGCGGATGCCCCTGCGCCAGATCCTCGCCGGCGCCCGCGCCCCCTGGCAGATCGTCGCCCCGCGCCCGTAGCACGCGCACCCCGCCGCCGATCGAAACGACAACGGGATAGCGACAAAGGGACAGGTCTATTGTCCACCGGGAGCGCTCGAACAGTGGGACAGGTCTTTTGCTTGGGCCCCGTGGCCACGACAAAGGGACAGACCTTTTATGCGCCGGACCTTTTGTGCGCCGGGAAAAGGAGACTTCCGGGAAGGACAGGGCGTGGCGGAAACGCGCCGGGGTTGGAGCGACAACTTCTACCCCGGGGTGCGCGCGTCCCCGCAGTCGGTAACCTTTGCATTTCCCCGTTGTTGAACGCGGGCAAATGGATCGATCCAAAAATCGGAATCCCGATTCCCCGCCGGCGGAACCGCATCGGCCCAAGGAAAAGCCCCGGGCCGCCGGAACCCGGCGGCGTGGCCCCGGCGTCCTGTCTCCCACGAAGCGTGGAAGCTGCACACGCCGGACCGGGAATGGCACGCCATCCCACGCACCGCGTGGCCACCGACGACGGCGCATGCGCCCGTCCCGCGCGTTCGTCGTCCCGCTCCCACGGCTTCCCTTCGCCCCGGATTGCCCGTATCCACCCGGGGCGCCGTGACCAGCAAGTTCACATTCCAACTCACCAGCGACGACCGGCGACGCCCCTTCCCGCACAAGATCATCGTCGGCCAAGGCGTCAACGAGTCGGTCCGCCACGTCGCCCTCAAGTTCCTCGGCTGGGTGCTCTTCTACCGCGACCGGCTCCAGATCGAGACCGACGTGCAGAACGACTCGGTTCCCTTCGTGCCGGACCTCGTCGAACTGGGATACGACATGCGTCCGTTGCTGTGGGTCGAGTGCGGCGATTGCACCACGTCCAAACTGCACAAGATCGCCGTGAAATGTCCCGAGGCGGAGATATGGGCGCTCAAGCGTTCGCCCGAGGAGGCGGAGACCCTCCTGCAGTCGATGGCCAAGGAGGAACTCCGCCGGGGCCGGTACGGCATCGTCGCCTTCGATCCCGAGATGTTCGCGGAGGTGTGCGGGCTGATCAGGGAACGGAGCTCGTTCCACTGGTTCCGGGGATCGTTCGATCCCGCGCTGCTGCAGTTCGAATTGAACGGCCTTTGGTTCGACGCGCCGTTCACGGTGTACCGGCATTGAGGACTACCGGCGGAACAAGCCGTTGAATCCGCGCCACGACGTCGGGTTCATCTTGCGCAACCAGGTCTTCACCCGTTCGCCGTCGGGCAACGGCGCGCCGCCGCGTTCCAGATCCCATTGGACGATGAAGCCCACGTTGTGGGCGCCCCGTTCACCGTCGCGCAAGGCGTCGATCCCGTAGGCATAGCCCGCCAGGATCTGCCAACCGCCGCCCGGCGAGGTCCAGCCCACGCCGCCGCCCACGCCGTTCTGCCATGCGCCCGGTTGGTCGAGACCCGGCACGTAGTCCACGTAGGCGGTGCCGCCGTAGAACTCCAGATCGAATCCCGAACCGACCGGCACCGACCACAACCCGTCCAGCAGGGCGAACTGCCGGGTGCTGAGTTCCTCGAAATAATACCCGGGCAACATCAACGGGAATTCCGCCGCCATGGGCAGCGTTCCACCGACCCGGTACGCGTTGAACCGGTCGGCATGCACCGTCGTCCCGGCGGTCAGGCTGATCTCCACGTGGTGCCCGCTGTTCGTGAACGTGTACGCGCCCAACGCCCGTCCCCAGACCTGGTGGGCCACCGATTCGATCCGGCGGTCGCCGGCATAGCCATAGGTCTGGGCGTCCCAGCGGTATTGGCACTGGTACCACGCGCTGAGTTCCACCGCGACCGCCGGCGTCACGACCGGCTCGCGACCGCCCCAGCGCAACCCCGCGCGCAGATGCAGGGCCGGCAGGTTGTCGGGCACCGCGAATGCCGGCCCCGTGTCGTTCATCCGCGAAAAGAAACTCTCCCGCACCGAGGCCCGGAGCAAACCCTGCAGCGGGACCTCGCCCACGCGGGTCGGCCCCCGGCCGTCCGGCAAAGGGTTGAACAGGTGGTACACCGACACGCTGCCTTCCGCCGCATGGCCCTCGAACGATTCCGCGCGGATCCAGTTGCCGCTGCGGATCTCCGCGTAGTTGTCCGCGAATCCGCCGCCGGCGAGGCCAAACCCAAGGTCCGTGTTCGCTCCCAAGACCCCGCGCATGCCGAGCTCGGCGTCGAGGTACACCGGGGCGATCGCCGCGCGCAGCGTCCAGTTCGTCCGCACGAAACCGGGTTCGTTGAGGTAGTAGAACGCGTAGCCGTTGAACGGCGAATGTCCCTCGATCGGCTGGTTGTAACCCACCTGCACCAATTGCCGGCGCTCGGGATCGATCTGCGCCAAGGCCCTCGCGACCACCAGCAGGAAAATGAGTGATGAGATCCAACGCATAGTCCCGACCATGCCCGAATCGGGGCCTCGAGAAACGCCAAATGCCTCGGTGCCCGAAACCCGGAACCCTTGGTCCCGAAATCCCGGCCGCCGCACCCCCGGGCAACCGGCGTGCAGTTCCCGCCAACCGACGGATGATATCCCGCCGGCCGACGCGGAATATGTCGCCCACATCCCGGTTATGCCGCGCCCCATCGCCCCCATCCGCTTCCCGCGACTTCCCCGGCCCGTGGCCCTCGCCCTCGCCCTCGCCCTGGACATCGCGGGCATTGCGGTCGCGGCCGCGGACCCGACGCCGGCCGTCGTCGCCATCGAGTTTGCCCGCGACATCCGTCCCCTGCTCAACAAGCACTGCACGGCGTGCCACGGCGGCGTCAAGAAGGCGGGCAATTTTTCCCTCCTCTTCCGGGAAAGCGGGCTCGCCCCCGCCAAGTCCGGCGCCAACCCCCTCCGGTCCGGCGATCCCGCCCTCTCCGAACTCCTCCGCCGCGTCGCTTCCCGCGACGACGACGAACGCATGCCGCCCCCCAAGCACGGTCCCCCGTTGTCCACGGCCGAGGTCGGCTTGCTCGCCGCTTGGATCCAGGCCGGCGCGCCCTGGGACGGTCACTGGGCCTATACCGCGCCCCGCGCCCCGATGCTCCCCGTCGTCCGCGACGCCGCGTGGTGCCGCGCTCCGCTCGATCGTTTCGTCCTCGCCCGCCTCGAGAAGGAATCGCTCCACCCCTCGCCCGAGGCCGACCGGATCGCGTGGCTGCGCCGGGCGAGTCTCGATCTCACCGGCCTGCCGCCCACGCCCGACGACATCGCGGCCTTCGGGAACGACCGGGGTTCCGGCGCGCACGAACGGGTGGTCGATCGCCTCTTGAAATCGGCGGCGTACGGCGAGCGCTGGGCCGCCGTCTGGCTCGACCTCGCGCGCTACGCGGATTCGCAGGGGTACGAGAAGGACGCCGCGCGCGTGGCGTGGCCCTGGCGCGACTGGGTGATCCGGGCCTTCGACGGCAACCTGCCCTTCGACCAATTCACGGTCCGGCTCCTCGCGGGCGACCTGCTGCCCGATGCCACGCTCGACGACGCGGTGGCCAGCGCCTTCCACCGCCACACGCCCACGAACGCCGAGGGCGGCACCGACGACGAGGAATTCCGCGTCGCCGCCGTGCTCGACAGCGTGGCGACGACCTG
>WBXI01000154.1 GCA_008933025.1 Verrucomicrobiota bacterium | reverse complement strand
TCAGCACCGATCCGGCGTCGAATCTGGACGAAGTCCTGGCCACACCGCTGACGAGCCGGCCCACGCCCATCGCGGGTATCCCGGGTCTCGACGCCCTCAACATCAATCCCGCCGCGGCGGCCGCGGCGTATCGCGAGCGCCTGGTCGGCCCGGTGCGCGGCCTGTTGCCCGAGGCGGCTCTGCGAAGCATGGAGGAGCAACTTTCCGGTTCCTGCACCGTGGAAATCGCCGCCTTCGACGAGTTTTCGGGACTGATCGGCAATCCCGAGATCACGAAGGGATACGATCACGTCATCTTCGACACCGCGCCCACCGGGCACACCTTGCGCCTGATGGGTCTGGCCAAGGCCTGGGACCGGTTCCTCGACAACAACACCAGTGGCACCTCGTGTCTTGGGCCGCTGGCCGGATTGGAAAAACAGCGCGCCGTCTACGAGGCCACCGTCAAGACCCTGGCGGAACCGACGGCCACGACGCTCGTGCTCGTCAGTCGCCCGCAAGTGGCCGCGCTCCACGAGGCGGAGCGCACTTCCGTGGAACTGCGTGCCCTGGGTGTCGGCAACCAATGCCTCGTCATCAACGGCGCGTTCGGGACGACATGCCCCGGGGACCTCGTCTCGCAGGCCATGCAACGGCGTGGAGCGACCGCCATGGAAACCGCCGCCGCCTTCATCGGCAGCCTGCCCAGCTTCGTCGTCCCGCTGCGTCCCATCAATATCCTCGGGATCGGCGGCCTGCGCATCCTGCTGGATGGCGATGCCGAAGCCACCCCTGCCCCGACCGCACCCCGCGCCCACTGGACTCCCCCGCGGATGGAAAGCCTCGCCGATCTCGTGGCCGACATCGAGAAGCAGGGCCATGGCGTGGTCATGACCATGGGCAAAGGCGGCGTGGGCAAGACCACCGTTGCCGCGGCCATCGCCGTCATGCTGGCGCGTCGCGGCCATTCCGTGCATCTGGGCACCACCGATCCTGCCGCGCACGTGGCCCAGACTTTGGCGGGACAAGTGGACGGACTCTCGCTCGGCAGGATCGATCCCGAGGCCGAGACCGCCGCCTACACGGCCGAAGTCATCGGCACCCAGGGCGCGCAGCTGGACGAGGCCGGCCGATCGCTGCTGGTGGAAGACCTTCGGTCGCCCTGTACCGAGGAAATCGCCGTCTTCCGCGCCTTCGCGCGGGAAGTCGGCCGGGGCACCGGCGGCTTCGTCGTGCTCGATACCGCGCCGACCGGCCACACGCTCCTGCTGCTGGACGCCAGCGAGGCGTACAACCGGGAACTGCAGCGCCAGACCCGCGGCACCCAACCGGAAGAAGTCCTCGGGCTGCTCGAACACCTCCGGGATCCCGCGTTCACGCGCATCCTACTGGTGACCCTGCCGGAGGCGACGCCCGTGCACGAGGCGGTGGCGCTCCAGGAGGATTTGCGCCGGGCACGCATCGAGCCGTTTGCCTGGGTCATCAACCAAAGCCTCCTCCGAAGCGGATCGTGCGATCCGTTGCTCCAAAGTCGCGAGGACGCCGAGCACCGCTACCTCCGCGAGGTCGTTGAAAAGCACGCCGCCCGCACCGCTTGGCTCCCGTGGCAACCGGAAGAACCGACCGGCCCGGACGCCCTCGCTCGTCTCGCCGCATCCAGTCTCCAACCCCCGCTTCCACCCATCCCCTCCCCGGCCCGATGAACCACCCAACCGGCGAGACGCCGCGACAACTCGACTTCTTCGAGCGACACCTTTCCCTCTGGGTATTGCTTTGCATGGCCGGCGGCCTGGCCCTCGGCAAAGGCCTGCCCGAGCCCACCGCGAGACTGGCCCGCTGGGAGTTCGGGAAAGAATCGCACGTCAACGTCGTCGTCGCCGTGCTCATCTGGATGATGATCTACCCGATGATGCTGAAGATCGATTTCGGCGGCCTGCGGGACGTGGCGAGGAAGCCCAGGGGCCTTTTGGTGACGCTGTTCGTGAACTGGTTGGTGAAGCCCTTCGGCATGGCATTGCTGGGATGGGTTTTCATGCAGTGGCTCTTTTCCTCGATGCTCGGCTGGATCGAGCCGGACACCGCCAAGAACTATACCGCCGGACTCATCATCCTCGCGGCCGCCCCCTGCACGGCCATGGTGTTCGTGTGGAGCTATCTTACCGATGGCGACGGGCCCTATACGCTGGCGCAGGTGGCCATCAACGACCTCATCATGGTCTTCGCCTTTGCGCCCATCGTGGCGTTCCTGGTCGGGGTCAGCGGGGTGGCGGTCCCCACCGGCGTGCTGGTCACGTCCGTGGTGGTCTTCATCGTGATCCCGCTGGTCGCCGGCTGGCTGAGCCGCATCGCGCTCGTCCGCACCCGGGGCATCCGGTGGTTCGAACAAAAGTTCCTGTCCCGGTTCCGTCCCGTGACCATCGCCGCCTTGCTGTCGACCCTGGTGCTGATCTTCGCGTTCCAAGCCGAGAACATCGTGAGTCATTGGACCGCGGTGCTGCTCCTGGCGGTGCCGATTCTCATCCAGGTCTATTTCAATTCCGGCCTCACCTACGGCCTGATGCGCCTGTTCAAGGTGCCCCACAATGTCGCCAGCCCCGGCGCGCTCATCGGCGCCAGCAACTTCTTCGAGCTCGCCGTCGCCGTCGCCATCACGCTTTTCGGACCGACCAGCCCCGCCGCGCTTGCCACCGTGGTCGGCGTGCTCGTGGAGGTTCCCGTGATGCTCTCCGTCTGCCGGTTCTGCAATGCCTCGCGCGACTGGTATCGGCGGTCGCTGCCGGCCACCTGAGACGGGATCGCGGGCCGTGGAGCCGGATGGCTCTCACAGGACCAACCCGGGGCCCGATCGCGTGGCATGGACACGACAGACCGGCCCGGCCACATCGCGTTCAGCCTGTCCCCTGCAAGGCTTCGTCCAAGGCAGCTCGCGGCAGCTCGGCGCGGGCTTCGGAACAGGAAGAAAACCGGCTTGGGCCGGATTATGTTCCGATAGTCCCGCGCCCGGGATCCCGCTCTCCGCCCGCCTCCACGGCCCCCGGCCAGCCGCATCCAAACCGGGCCAACTCCATGGGCCAGACACGCATCCATCCCGGTGCCTCCCGTTTGGTCCGCCACCCGCCGCCGCTTCGCGCGCGGGGTTCGGCTTGGTTCCAGGGGCAGGCCGCACGGTGTCCCCTCGCCGGACGGACGGCTTCGTTTTCATGGACGAAACCCCGTGCCGGGCGCAGGGTGCTGTCGATGTAACGGACCAAACTTCTTCCGACGGCATCCGTCACCACCACCCGAAAACGGAATGTTTCCATGTCAAACTCCACGGAAAGCACCGGATTCAAGATCTGGGGCCTCGACGACGCGGTCTACGGTGCCGCCGACTTGGCCCAGTTGGTCGAGTGGACCCTCGACGAACGGATCCAGGCGGACACTTGGATCCACTGCATCGCCACCCGGCGCTGGTTGACCGCCGGCGACATACCCGAACTACGGCGCCATTTTCCCGCGCTCGGGGCCGCCGAGTCGGCGTTGCCGCCCGAACTCCATCCCGAGACCCTGCGCTCGATCAAGATCTTCGCCGAACTTTCCGCGGAACAACGGCTGCGTCTGGCAGCGTATGCCGAGGTGCAACCGTTTGCGGCCTATACCACCATCATGCAGGTCGGCGAGCCCGCCGATTGCATGTACTTCATCCTCGCCGGCCGGGTCCGACTGCGCATCAACGTCAAGGGCCGCGAGATGATCATCGCCAATTTGGAAGCCGGAAGCGTCTTCGGCCAGATCTCCCTTTTCGACAACGGCCCCCGCGTCACCGACGCCATCGCCGCCTCCGAGGTCATGGCCATCAAGGTTTCCCTGGCGAACTTCCGTCTGCTTTGCCAGACCCAACCCGACATCGCCGTGCCCCTCCTGCTCGGATTGGGGCGAACACTCGCCGCGCGCATCCGGACGGACGACAAACATCTCTGCGAGATCATGGCGATCAACCAGGCAATGCAGTGACCGGGGACTTTCGCGGGCCCGATTCCGACGTGGCGACGGGTCGGATCCCGTTGGGTTTGCCGGTTCGGCCATTCGGGCGTTTCGGAAACATTCCCGTTGCGCACCCGGCGAAGGAAGCGGACAACTCGGTGAAACTTCCCGTGCCTATGCGCCGTTCCGATCCAGTCACGTCCAGCCACCGGCCCCTTGGTTTCACGCTCATCGAACTCTTGGTGGTCATCGCCATCATCGCGATTCTGGCAGGCATGCTCTTGCCCGCGCTTTCCAAGGCGAAGTCCAAGGCCCAGGGCATCCAGTGCATGAGCAACACCAAGCAACTGCAGCTCGCTTGGTCCATGTATTCCGGCGACTACAACGACCGGATCGTCCCGAACACTTTCGACACCAGCTCGTGGATCGATCCCGCCTGGATCTTGAGTTCGGACCTCGTGACGATGTCCACCGACGCCACCAACGTGAACATCATCAAGAACGGCAAGTTGTGGAAGTACAACAGTTCCCTCGGGATCTACACCTGTCCCGCGGATCCGCCGTGGCCGCCGAGGGGGAAAAAGAAGATGCGGCGCAACCGCAGTTTTTCGATCCAGGGCAGAATGGGCGGACCGCCCCAATTGTTCGACGACCTGACCTCCGGCAAGCTCAGCCACAAGGCATGGTTGAAAGAGTCCGACATCAAGAACCCGGGCCCTTCCGGCGCGATGGTTTTCGTGGATGAAAGCGAGTACGTCATCGATGACGGCTACTTCATCGTCGATGCCTTCAGCCCGAACACCTGGCAGAATTACCCGTCCAGCCGCCACAACGGCGGCGGCGACATGTCCTTCGCGGACGGCCATTCGGAAGTCCGTCGCTGGGTGGGACCGAGCACCCGGAAATTCAACAACACCGGGGGCTTCGTCACCATCAACCCCGCCAACGCCCAGGACAAATACGACCTGAACTGGGTCCAGCGGACGCTGGTGTTCGAAGACGTTGCCGATTGAAGGGGCGACAAGCTCCCAGGGCGTGGGGGCCGAGTCGGTTGGCGGGATCCGAAGGGAGACCGCCGTTGCAGCGGACTTTGCCGCGTTCGCCCCCTGCCTGCCTCCGGGGCTAGAACGATCCGGCCGCGAGCGTCCGCCGCCCCCTGCCCGGCCGAGAAGCGGCGACGCTCATCGCGATGTTCGTGCGTCCCGAAAGAACGCCGCGTGGCCATCCAGGAACAGCCGGTTCCGCCCGCCCGGATGCACGGCCCTTCCCCGCAGGGACGCATCGACACTGGGAATCGTCCCGGGGAAATAGCCGTCCACCGCCAACTCGACTTCGGTGGGCCCGGTCGGGACACCTGCCGCCGGATTGTTCGCCGCCTGCAGATCCGCGACGGCCTGGTCCTCCCGCTTGCCCCAGAAGTTATCCTGGGCCACCGGGTCGTCCGGGCGATCGAATCGCCACATCCAGTACCGCGTCGCCGCGGCGTCGGGACTCTCCGAGGCGCGTTGCACGATCTGAACCAATTCCGAGAAAGGCGACTTCCTGCTCGCGGCACAAGACCAGACGCCGGGGTTCCCGACGTGGTTGGTCAACACCACCGCCGCCCAACCCGCCCGCGGGTCGGACGCAGGCCAACTGTTCCAAGGCCGCCAACCGCCGGGCAACGCCGTCTTCAAATCGCGCCGGTCCGGAAACCGTTGGTTGTTCTCGTCGACGTGCATCGACAGGGCCATCCCCACCTGCCGTAGGTTGCCCAGACATTCCGCCTGGTCGCCCTTTCGCCTCGCACGCGCCAGCGATGGCAGGAGCAGCCCCGCCAGCAGTGCGACGATGGCAATGACCACCAGCAGTTCGACCAGGGTAAACGCCGCCCGCCAAGCCTTCGCGCCGACCGCGCGCATCGTCGGACATTGGGTGCCCATATTCAGACCGCGATCAGGCCCGCTTGCATGGCGACCCACGATCACGCCCGCCCCACCGGCACGCAGCGGACCCCGAATCCTCGACGGGGTCGGGGGCGCGCTCGCGTGCAAGGCGGTCCAAACAGTTTCGTCCGGTGTCATTTCGTTGTCCGCCGTGCGTGGAAGCAGCCTTGGGGCCGCCGGCGCCCTGCCCGTCCCGGGATTGTTCGACGCCCAACCGGCCGATGGCTAGCGTTTGTCCGCGATGAAAAAGCGCGTCCTCTGCCTGTTGTTCGCCGGCTTCGAAGAAATCGAGACCATCGCGCCGGTGGACCTGTTGAGACGCGCCGGCGTGGAGGTGGTTCTGGCCTCGCTGGGCGGCGAGAAGTGGGTGACCGGCCGCTGCAATGTCACCGTGCAGTCCGACGCCCCGCTGGCGGAGGTCGCGGAACAGGAATTCGATCTGCTCCTCATCCCCGGAGGCCCCGGCATCAAGGCGGTCCGCGAGGATGGCCACGCCGCGAGACTTGCCCGGAAGTATTCCCAGGCCGGCAAACCGGTCGCCGCGATCTGCGCGGCCCCCACGGTGTTGAAGGACGCGGGACTCCTCGAGGGCAGACGCTTCACCTCCCACGCCGGGGTCCTCCCGGAGTTGCCGGAATCGCAGGTCCAGGAGCGCGTCGTCGAAGACGGCAATCTCATCACCTCGCGCGGCGCGGCGACCTCGGTGGAATTCGGTCTCGCGCTGGTGCGCCGCCTCTGCGGGACGGCGGCGGCTGCGGAAGTGGCAAAAGGCATCATGTCCTAGCCAGCGTGGCCGCGCCCCGCCGAAACAAGACACCGCAGGACCCGCCGTCGCCATGGACCGAATCCGAACACCCCGTTGGACACTTGCCGCGTGGCTGCTGTTGCTCGCCGGCCCGACGCCGGCCCGCGCGGCCGAGATGCCACGACCCGACGCCGACGCCCTGCGCGTCCCAGCGACTGCCGAAGCCGCCGAGCGTGCCAATCTGCCGCTGTACAAAACCATTCCCGCAGCCAATCCCAAGGATCTCACGCCGGCCAACGGCTACCCGAAAAGCGATGCCACCTGGCATCGATCCCACGGCAACGCGTATGGCACGCGGCATTCCACGCTGAACCAGATCCACCGGGGCAACGTGGCCCGGCTTCGGGTCGCCTGGACCTACCACTCGAAGGACGGTGCCGGGAACATCCAGTGCAATCCGGTCGTCGCCGACGGGATGATGTTCACCCCGACCGTGGGCGGTTATGTGGTCGCCATCCATGCCGGGAACGGGACGGAATCATGGCGCTTCAAGCCCGGCGGCCAACCGGCGCATCGGGGATTGGTCTACTGGCCCGGCGACGCCGGACACGGTCCCCGGCTCTTCTTCGCTTCGGGCAACTTCCTGCATGCCCTGGACCCAAAGACCGGCCGGCCCGATGCCGATTTTGGAACAGCCGGGCGCGCCCCGCTTCCCGGGCCCGCCACCGCCGGCCCCGCGATTTACCGGCACGTCGTCGTCGTGCCGGGTTTCGACCGCGACGTGTGGGGATTCGACCTGGTTTCAGGGCGGCCTCTCTGGACCTTCCACACGCTCCCGCAACCGGGCGAGTTCGGCCACGAGACCTGGAGCCGCGTGGAAGGCGGTGCCAATTGCTGGGGCGGCATGGCGCTCGACGAACAACGCGGCATCGCCTACGTGGCGACCGGCTCGCCGAAACCCAATTTCGTCGGCACCAGACACCGTGGCGACAATCTGTTCGCGAACTGCGTCCTCGCGCTCGATGCATCGACCGGGAGACGGCTCTGGCACTTCCAGGAGATTCGCCACGACATCTGGGACTGGGATATTCCGGCACCCCCGAACCTCGTCACCGTCGTCCGGGACGGGAAGCGCGTCGACGCCGTGGCCCAAGTCACCAAACTCGGCAACACGCTCTTGCTCGATCGCGTGACCGGCAAGCCCCTCTTTCCCGTGCGCCTGCGTCGGGCGCCGGCCTCGGGCCTCCCCGGCGAACGGACCGCACCGTACCAACCGGACATCCAGTTGCCCGAACCGTTCGCCCGCCAACAATTCGATCCCACCGACCTGACCACCCGCAGCGAAGAGGCCCGCGATTACATCGCGAAGCGGGTGGCCAACGCGAACCACGGTTGGTTCGCGCCGTTCGGCGAGGGAAAGCCGACGGTCCTCTACAACATTCACGGCGGCGCGGAATGGACCGGCGCCGCCTTCGATCCCTCGAGCGGCTTCCTCTACGTCAGCGCGAACGAGATCCCGTGGATCGTCACCGTCTTCCGCGACGACAACGAGCCTCCGCTGGATCCCCAACACCCGACCCCGGGCGAGACGCTCTACCTTCGGAACTGCGCGTCGTGCCATGGACCGGACCGGGTCGGCATCGGCACCGCGCCGCCATTGCGTGGCCTGCGCCACCGCCTGAAGGACGCCGACGTGCTGGCGCTGCTCGATACCGGACGCAACCTGATGCCGGCCGCGCCCCCGATGACCGACGCGGAGCGCCGGGCATTGCTCGACTTCGTTTTCGTCCGGGACCGCCCGCCGTCCACCGGCGACGCGAAGCCGTCGCCGGCGGCATACACGCACAACGGATATCCCAAACTGTTGGACCAGGAGAACTACCCGGGGAACAAACCACCCTGGGGCACGCTCAATTGCATCGACCTCAACATCGGCAAACTGCGCTGGAAAGTGCCCCTCGGCGAATATCCCGAACTCACGGCACGGGGGATTCCGAAAACGGGCACCGAGAACTTCGGCGGCGCCATGGTGACGGCAGGCGGACTGGTCTTCTGCTCCGGCACGCGGGACAACCGAATTCGGGCATTCGACGCGGCGACCGGCGAGGAACTGTGGTCGCACCCGCTTCCCCTCCACGGCACCGCCCCACCCGCGACGTATGCGTTGGATGGCCGGCAGTTCGTCGTCATCCCGGCGACGGGTGGCGGCAAGCTCGGCGGACCGACCGGGGACAGTTGGGTGGCCTTTGCCTTGCCGGAGCCCCGGCCCACGCCGTAGCGCGGCGGGCTGCCGGCCTGCAGTTCACGGGGCAACACGCGCCGGCCGGAGATTTCCGAGCGCGCATCGATGTCCAACCCGCCCGTCCCCGCCGGCTCCGGGCTCCTCTGGGCCGACGTCTCCACGAACCGGTGCAACCGCGTGCAGACGGCTTTGTCCGCCGGCCGTTCCCGCAATTGCCGGATCGCCATGGCGATGTTGGGATGGTCCATCAACGCCAAGGCCTGCCGTTCCGCTTCGAAACGCGCCACCACCTGTTGGGTGTCCATCCCCAGCTTGATGACCTTGAGCGCAACTCGGCGGCGAACAGGCTCCGTCTGTTCAGCGACGTACACGACACCTCAACCGCCCTCGCCGATCATTTCCAGCAACTTGTAGCGTCCCAAGGTCCGCCCGACTGCCTCGTCACGGAGCCCCTCGGTGAACTCAAGTTTGATGGTGGGACGGGCAGCTTCGGCCTGCGTGGCCAGCGGATTCAAGGTCGCGTCGTGCGCGGCGAGTAGGGCTTCGACCTGCTGCCGCAGGGCATCGTCGCCGAGGCAGGCGCCGTCGAGGAAATCGGAGCGCTTCTCTGTCGGCCGCGCTAGCGCGGCGGCGAACAGGGCTTCTGCGCGGTTGGGATTCATTTGGAACTCATCGCGCGGTTGGTTAATTCACTTCGTGTCCGGCTCGGGCAAGGGGATGCCTTTGGCCTGGAACAGCGCTTCCGCTTCGCGCTGCCTCATTTCCGCCTGATACGTTGCCCACCACTGTTTGCCGCGGTCGTGGCCAGGTTTGTCTCCGAGCGCCAGCTTCAACTGGGCACGGGCTCGGGCAAAATCGCGGCGGGCTTCGTCAGTACGCCCGAGTTCGGCATCCAGCAGCGTCCGGGAGAAGAGGTAAGAGGCCTGCAAAGCTGGCTCCGTTGAGAATTGCCTCCCTAGCTGGGATCTGGGCGTGGCAAGAAATCTGTCAAGCAGCACCAGAGCCTCGGGGTATCGATGCTCGCGATAGGCTTGGAACGCGTTGCCATAGGCGATGTCGAGATTGCTGCCGATCGAACCGTGGCCGCGCAATTTTCTTTCTGTAATTTCGGCGGGCATTAGTTCGTGGATGGATTTGAGGGGACCATGCCGAGGTAGATTTTTCCGGTTTCCCATTCCTCGGAGATCTCGGCCAGGAGGGCG
>WBXI01000153.1 GCA_008933025.1 Verrucomicrobiota bacterium | reverse complement strand
GAACGTTTGTTCGCGGCAATGCGCGTCGACAAGAAGGTCAGCGGCGGCGCCGTGAAGTTCGTCCTCGCGAAACGTCTCGGCGAGGCGGTGTGGAAACAGGACGTCGCCGACGCGGAGATCCACGCCGCCCTCGACGCCGTGTCGGCCTGACCGACCCGCCGGGGCGGGGCCGCGGAATTCCGGCGATCCCGACGCGGTTGTCCGCGGACCCGCAAGCGCCGATCCAAGGCGGTTGTCCGCCGATGGTCGGAAAGGGCGGGGGAGCAGCGGGGGCTTCCGCCGAACTCATCGGGCCCGGGCATTCCGCGGCCCGGTCGCCCGCCCGTCATTCGCGGTTCAGCGCCTGCGGTCGGTCACCCGAAACCCGATGTCGGCGGTGGCGCGGCGTTTCCCGCCATTCGCGGTCACCTGCGGCTCCCCGCCGTCGTCGACGCCGTCCTCGCCCAGACTGTACACGGTGTAGGTGTCGTTGGTGTGGCGATAGCGCAGCGGCTTCCCGTCGAACGGATCGGCGGGAACCTCGGCGAGATGGGTGGGGACGAGTTCGGCGAGCGCATCGGGAATCCGGCCGGCATGGGCGAGACGATGCCGTTCGATGGCGCACCCGACGACGGCGGACCGGAGGACGGCGACGCCCGAGGCATCCTTGCGGGAACTTCTTCCCAGCGCCGGCAGCATCATTCCCGAAAGGATCTTGAAACCGCGGGCGAACCGGCCGTTTTCCTTCCGGACCCGTGCCTCCGTGGCGTCGGACAAGGCGAGTGCCTCGGGGAACGGTCGCCGGGCGGCCTCGAGCATCTCGCCGAGGCGATCGAGACAAAACTGGGCGTCGATGGCGCGGAGTCCGGAAGCGACGTAGAGCGTGGCCCCCAACTTGGCGGACACCGGGGAGCCGCCGCCTCCCGGGCCGCCGGCGAGCATGATGCCCGAGAGTTCGGCGGGCGACGCGCCGAAGAGTCCGGCGGCCATGGCCGTCTCGCCGACCATGCCGTTGTAGTACCCGTTGGTGGCGGCGGCGCGGGCGAACTCGGCCTGGAGCGTCGCCCATTCGGCGTCGTCGAGGGCCGCCCGCGGGAGGCTGGTGCCGGCAGCGCCGGTGGCGAGGTTGAGGATGGCGATGCGGACGAGTTGGGAGATCAGGAGGGGTTCGCTTTCGAGACTGCGGGCGACGAGGAGAATGTCGCGGACGTCCCGGGCGGCTTCGTGGGATTGGCCGGACTCGGCATGGGTGATCGCGGCCAGGGCAAGGAACTGGGCGAGTCCCTTGATCGAGGATAGGTGGGGCAACAGCGTCTGCGATCCCATCCGCAGGTTCAGCGGATACCGCGAGGCGGTCCGACCCCGGCCCGACTCGAGGGCCGCGAAGGTTTCGGTGGAGTTCGAGAGACTTTGCCGCCAGACGGCGAGGAGCCGGGGATCGACGGGAAATGGCGGCGCTGGTTTGGCGAGTCGTCCGGTGTACGGGGTGTTGGTGGCGTCGTGTGGCGCCCGGTAACCCGCACTGGCGTCGATGATCGCATTGGCGAGGTTCTCGGACGCGGGGACGGTCTGGTACCAAACGTCGAGTTCGGCGGGATTCGTGGGCAGGCCGCGCGCGCGCATCCGGGCGATGGCATCGTGGCCGTCCTTGGCGACGACGAGTCGCCAGACTCCGAAAGCCACCGCGAGGATGCCGAGGGCCGCCAACAGCTTGCTCCGGGTGGAACGCATGGTGTGTGAATCCTGCATCCGGGCAGCTTGCGGCAATCCCAATCGCACCATCGTCCCAACCACGGACCGGGACCTCCGGGACGGGGCGGGTGATGGTCCCCCGAACCGCCGCAATCACCGAACGACGGCCGGTGGGGCAGTCGCCGGCCCCGTGTATTCCGGGTGAACCCCGGGGCGGCGCTCCGCGGTCGACCCAAGATTCCGCTTTTGTTTTGCCGGGTGCGCCGCCTCAATCCGCCCGGCGCGTGCAAAACCATCCTAAGCATTACTGTGGCATATTTGGCATCTTCGGTCACCCGAACGCTGCGGAACTGACTTACTACGGGCTTTATGCCCTGCAGCATCGGGGCCAGGAGAGCGCCGGGATCGCCTCGACCGACGGCAAGGAGTTCCGTCTTCACCGGGGCATGGGTCTTGTCCCGCAGATCTTCGGCGGGGAAATCCTGCACGGGCTCGTTGGATCCCGCGCCATCGGCCACACCCGGTATTCCACCCAGGGTTCGTCCGCCATCGTCAATGCCCAGCCCTTGATGGTGGATTGCGCCAAGGGCCGGATCGCCATCGGGCACAACGGCAACCTCACCAATGCGTCGGCACTCCGCGACGAACTCGAGGCCCGCGGTTCCATTTTCCAGACGACCGTCGACAGCGAGATCATCCTCCATCTCCTGGCCCAGCCGAACCGGGGCGGCCACGAGAGCGCTTTGGTCGAGACCGTGCGCCGCATCGAGGGTGCCTACTCGCTGGTGATGCTCACCGAGAACGAGTTGGTCGGCGCGCGCGATCCCAACGGGTTCCGTCCGCTGAGCCTCGGCCGCATGGACAACGGCGCGTGGGTGCTCGCCAGCGAGACCTGCGCCTTCGACCTCATCCACGCGCAATTCGTCCGGGACATCGAACCTGGCGAGATCGTGATCATCGACGAGACGGGCGTGCGGAGCCTGCAGGCATTTCCCGAGCACAAACGCCGCGCCTTCTGCATCTTCGAGTACGTCTACTTTGCCCGGCCCGACAGCACCATCGCCGGTCGCAACGTCTACAAGGTCCGCGTGGAGATGGGCCGCCAGTTGGCCCGCGAACACCGGATCGAGGCCGACATCGTCGTGCCCGTGCCCGACAGCGGCAATTGCGCGGCGCTCGGTTACTCCCTCGAGAGCGGCATTCCCTACGAGATGGCGTTCGTCCGGAACCATTACGTCGGCCGCAGCTTCCTCCAGCCTTCCCAGTTCATCCGCGACTTCGCCGTCCGGGTGAAACTGAACCTCATCGCCGACCTGGTCCGCGGCAAACGCGTCGTCATCGTCGACGATTCCATCGTGCGCGGCACCACCAGCAAGGCGCGGGTCACCAGCCTCAAGGAAGCCGGCGCGAAGTCGGTCCACGTGCTCATCTCCTGCCCGCCCCACCGCAACCCCTGCGTCTACGGCATCGATTTCCCGGAACGATCCAAGCTGATGGCGGCGAACTATTCGCACGACGAGATCCGCAAGTACCTGAGCGCGGACACGCTCGGCTACCTCAGCGAGGACGGCATGGTGAACGCCACCGGGTTCGGCAAGGAATCGTTCTGCCTCGCCTGTTACAACGGCGATTACCCCGTGAAGTTCGATCCCTCGATCGACAAGCACATCATCGAGAACCGTCGCAAGCGTGCCGGACGTCTGGCCGTGGAACTCGACGCCGAGGGCCGCCAGCAGCGGTTGCTGTAGGCGGCGGGGGGCACTGCTCCCGCGGGCGCGGGGACACGGTGCGGTGCGGAGTCGGAGCCGGAGCGGGAGCGGGAGCCGGGGACGGTGTATGTTCCGTGACCCGGGACGCCGATCAACCCAGGGGCGCCACCTGCCGGTGCCAATCCGTCGATTGCTCGTAGGCGTGGGCGATCTTCAGGATGGTTCCCTCGCCCAGCGGGCGTCCCAACAGTTGCATCCCCACCGGCAACCGCGGCGTCCCCGTGAACCCGCACGGCACGCTCAGGCCGCAGATGCCCGCCAGATTGCAGGAGATGGTGAAGATGTCGCTCAGGTACATCTGCAGCGGGTCGGACGATTTCTCGCCCACCTTGAACGCCGCGGTCGGCGCCGTCGGCGACACGATCGCGTCCACCTTCTCGAAAGCCTTCAGGAAATCGTCCCGGATCAAGGTCCGCACCTTCTGCGCGCGCAGGTAATACGCGTCGTAGTAGCCGCTGCTCAGCACGTAGGTGCCCAGGATGATCCGACGCTTCACCTCCGGACCGAACCCCGCCCCGCGCGTCCGGCTGTTCAATTCGAAGGGATCCGCCCCGTCGACCCGTCGCCCGTAGCGGACGCCGTCGAACCGCGCGAGGTTGGCCGAGGCTTCGGCCGGCGCGATGATGTAGTAGGTCGCCGCCGCGTAGTCGCTGTGCGGCAGGCTCACCTCCACGATCTCCGCGCCCAGTTCCCGCAACCGCGCGATGCCCGTCTTCACCGCCGCATCCACCCCGGCTTCCACGCCGCCGATCTGGAATTCCTTCACCACGCCGATGCGGAGGCCTTTCAAGGGCGTCGATCCCGCTCCCGGCGATTCCAGGGCCGCCACGTAGTCGGGCACCGGTTCCACGAGGCTCGTCGAGTCGCGCCGGTCGTGGCCCGAGATCGCCCCCAGCAGCGTCGCCGCGTCCCGCGTGTCCTTGGTGAACGGCCCGATCTGGTCGAGCGAACTCGCGAAAGCCACCAAGCCGTACCGCGACACCCTTCCATACGTGGGCTTGAGTCCCACGCAACCGCACAGGGCCGCCGGTTGGCGGATCGATCCGCCGGTGTCCGAGCCGATCGTCGCGAAGGCCTCGTTGGCCGCCACGGCCGCCGCGCAACCGCCGGAGGAACCGCCCGGGATCCGCGTCGTGTCCCACGGGTTCAGCGTGGTCCAGTAAGCGGAATTCTCCGTCGAACTGCCCATCGCGAACTCGTCCATGTTCAGGCGGCCGAAGAGCACGGCCCCCGCCGTCTTGAGCCGTTCCACGACCGTGCCGTCGTACGGCGAGACGAAACCCTCGAGGATCCTCGAACTGCAGCCGACCGGCTGGCCGCGGTGGCAGAGCACGTCCTTCAGCGCGATCGGCACGCCCAGCAAAGGCTTTTGCGCGTGGGTCGTGCCGGCCGCCAGCGCGTGGTCCGCCGCGTCCGCCTGCGCGCGCGCGTCGGCACGGTCGGCCGACAGGAACGCCTTCACCTGCGGATCGACGCGGTCGATCTGGGCGAGGCAGGCCTCCAGGGCGTCGCGGGACGAGACCTCGCGGCGGGCCAGTTGGCCGGTGAGTTGGGAAATCGTGAGACGATGGAGCATCGCGGGAAGGGGGTGCCGGTTACTCGACGATCTTCGGGACGACGAACAGGCCGGCGGCTTTGGCCGGCGCGTTGCGGAGGGCCTCCTCGGTGGACAGCGAGGGCTCGACGACGTCGGGCCGGGTGACGTTGAAAAGGGGGAACGCGTGGGCCGTGGGTTCGACGCCGGAGACATCGACCTCCTTGAGCTTGGCGATATAACCGAGGATGCCGTCGAGTTGGATGCCGAGCGTGCGTTCCTCCTCGGGAGTCAGGGCGATGCGCGCGAGCTTGGCGACGTAATGGATGTTGAAATCGGACATGGCGTCGGGCGTGGGATGGGGCGGGGCGGGGAAAGCGCTCGGTTGGGGGAGGGCTCGGGCCGGGCGTCGGGAATCCGGATGAGGTTCGGATCGGGCGGGGACGCGTGCGGCTATTCCTCGCCGAACTTGGAGGACACGAGTTCCACGAGTTTCGCCAGGGCTTTCTCGGCGTCGGGCCCCTCGCAAATGATGGTGAGTTTCGAACCGGGACCGGCGGCGAGCATGAGGAGACCCATGATGGACTTGCCATTGATGGTCTCCCCGTCCTTCTCGATGATCACTTCGCAGGGATGTTGGCTGGCCAACTTGACGAAGGCAGCCGAAGGACGGGCATGGACGCCCTGTCGATTGAGGACAGTGACTTCCCGCGCGTGCTTCGTGGTCGCCTTCGATGCTGGGTTGGCGGCACTCATGTCGGGGCCTTTATGGCGGACGGGGACGTGGGTTGCCAAGGGTGCAGTCGGGGAAAGAGTACGAAGCATGGCGCCAACGGTGCACGGGTCCGGCCTTCCTTGCCTCGCGCTCCCTGCTCGCCGCTCCGCGGGTGTCTGGCCGTGTTGTCGTCGAAGGCGGTGGCACCGGTCGGGCCCTTGCCGCGGAGGTTGGACAACGTGAAGTCCGGATGGAATCCGAAGGAGGTTGTCTCCGCCGCCGGTCGTGCGCGGCGAGCGTGATCAAGACGGCGGCGCGGCGGGCTCCGGCTCCGCGTCCGGTCGACGCGGGAATTGCAGTCGGGCATCCGTTGTAGGAGGGTCGGGCGCTCGGTTGCGGGCACCGGTGGCGCAATGGATAGCGCATCTGACTTCGGATCAGAGGGTTGCAGGTTCAAGTCCTGCCCGGTGCACCAACTCCCCCGCGAATGATTGCACAGCGAAGCGATTCGGATCCCATCGGCCGTTTCCCACTTCGAATGCCACCGCCGAAGCCTTCCGCGTTCGTGGTCCTCCCGGAGGTGCGGAAGGTCCATCCCGACGCATCACCTTTCCGGGGCGTTGGCGTGGAAAATCGAATCGGGTCCCACCCATGCAGGCTCGGCCCGCTTCCGTCGGGGCAATCCATCGCGGTGCGGCTCGTTCGCAGGTCCTGCGGTCTGCGCGACGGGGGCGGCGCGAGGGGGTGCCGGGAGCCGTTTGGCGTCCCGGCGGCGGTGGCCATGGGGTGGGGCCAATGAACGTCAGCGTCGTCATCCCGGTCATCAACGGCGAGCGTTTCGTGGCCCGGGCCATCGAGAGCGTGTTCCGCCAGCGGGACGATGACCCGGGGCTGCGCCTCCAGATCATCGTCGTGGACAACGGGTCCACCGACGGGACGGTGGATTGCGTGCATCGGGATTTCGGGGACTCGGTGACGCTGGTGCACGAACCCCGTCCCGGCGCCGGTTGCGCGCGGAACGCGGGCGTGGCCATGGCCGATTCCCCATGGATCGCATTCCTGGATGCCGACGACCTGTGGCTTCCGGGCAAGCTCCGGGAGCAGGGCAGGTACCTTGCCGCCCGGCCGGAAATGGCGATGGTTTTCTGCCACGGCGTGGAGTTCTCGGATCCGCCGGGGGTGTTTCCCTTCGACGGGTCGACCAAGGAGTACCTCCATGCCGCGGGAATGCTCGCGCGGCGGGCCGCGTTGGACGCTGCCGGTCCCTTCCCGGAAACCCGCTGCGGCGAGTTCATCGCGTGGTTCGGCTGGACCCAGACGTTGGGGCTCAAGTCGAATGTCCTTCCCGGCTTGTTCGTGAAGCGCCGCATCCACGCGCACAATTCCACCCGGGACGGGCGGGGCCGCGCCGAATACGCCCAGGCGATGAAGTGGTTGCTCGATCGGCGGCGAGGCCACGCGGCCGAGGGAGTCCCGCGGCCATGAGCGACACCGACCTCTTGGTCCGGGCCGTCGACGCCGGTTCGCCCGGCGCGGCCGAGGCCGCGTGGCGGCACGCTCCCGGCAAGCGGTCGGCGAACACGGCGGTGTTCCGATGAAATACTGCCTCTTCGTCACTCCGTTTCTGCCGTATCCCACCGGGGGTGGATCGGCGATGCGGGCGAGCGTGGCCCTGGAAGTGTTGTCGTCGCGGTTCCGGGTGGTGGTGGTCCATGCCGAGTTGTGGGCGGGCCGCGCCGGGATCTTCGACGAAGACTGGGTCCGGGCGCGTTGCGTCGCGTACTTCCGGGTGCGACCCGACCGGTTGCAGCACATCCGGACACTGGTGGAGGAATTTCTCGCGGGCGAACCGCCCGGCGCGGTTCTGGACACGGTGTATGCATTCCGGCAATCCGTCGCACCCATGGCCATGCGTTGTTTCGACGCCGGGGGCGCCCGGGCCCGGGTCACCCTCCTCGACCTCGACGACGACGAATGCGGGACGAAGGAACAGTTCGCGGTTTTGCACGAGGCGGCCGGCGACGCGGTCCGCGCCGCGCGGATCCGCACGGGACTCCCGCAAATGAACCGGTTCCGTTCGGTACTCATGCCGCGGTTCGACCACGTCTTCGTGGCGGGGTCTGGAGACCGGGACGTGTTGGCGGCCCGGCATCCGGGCATCCGCATCCATCACCTGCCGAACGCGGTCAGGGAACCGGCCGGGCCACGGCCGGACACGGTGCCCCACCCCGGCCGCATGCTCTTCGTCGGATCCCTCGACTATTTGCCCAACGAGGATGCCGTCGCGTTTTTCGCCCGCGAGATACTGCCGGGCCTCCGGCGGTTGGACGGTCGACTGACGCTGCGCGTTGCCGGGGTCGGACATTCGCCCGCGCTGGTCCCCGTCGCGGCCCTGCCGGGGGTCGACTTCGTGGGCGCGGTCGCGGAGCTAGCCGCCGAATACGCCGCGGCGGATGCCGTGGTCGTGCCCCTTCGGGTCGGCGGCGGGACCCGGATCAAGATTCTGGAGGCCTTTGCCCATCGCGCCCCGGTGGTCTCCACCCCCAAGGGAGCCGAGGGGCTCGGCGTCGTCGATGGGGAACACCTGCTGCTTGCCGCCCCGGACGCCTTTGCCGACGCCTGCCTAAGGATTTCGTCCGACCCCGCGTTGCGGCGTCGGTTGACCACGAATGCCCACGGCTTGGTGGCGCGGCACCATTCCGTCGACACGGTTCGTGGAATCCTTGCGGGCTGTCTGGGATGCGGGATCGATCGTCCGCGCGGCGCGGCGGAACCTGGATGAACCCGGACGCCGGAGAATTTGCCCGATGAAAAATCGAATCGCCCAATGGTTGCTCCGGTGCGTGCCGCGTTGGTCCCGTGCAACCCCCGTGGACGTGGAGCGGGATCGCGCGAACCTGGCGGCGGTGCTCGCCCGTTTGATGGCCGACGCGCCCGGCGACATCCGGTACCCGGCGGCCTACATCGACTTCCTGCGGTCCTGCCTGGAAATCCAGACGCCGCGCATCCGGACCGTCAAACGGTCCCGTGGTGATCCCGGGACGGGATCCGCGAAGTCGTTCGGATCGCTGCTCGATGCGCTCGGGACGGTGCCGCCCGTCGAGATCGGGTTCGCGCGCGAAATGGCCGCGCTTGCGGATTCGTTCCGGGGCATGACCGAACGGATGGAATCCGCGTCTTGGGCCGGGGACATCGGCGCCCATTTCGAGATGTCTTCCTCCTTTGGGCACAAGGGCCGGATCCTCGCGGCCATCGTCCGGTTCATGCACCCCTCGTCCTGCCTCGAGCTGGGCACGGCCTACGGCATGTCGGCGTCGTTCATTCTCCGCGCGATGGAGCGGCACGTGGGGGAGGCGCGCGACCCGAAGGGGTGGTTGACGACCGTCGAGGCGAGGGCTCAACAACACGCGCTCGCGTCCCGCTTGCTCGCGTCGCGCCACGGGGAGCGGGTCCGCTGCGAGTTGGGCTGGACCCGGGACGTGCTGCCGGCCTTGGGGGGCAAGATGCCGCCGGTGGATTTCCTGTTCCATGACGCCGGACATTCGAGGCGGGATTTCGTCCACGACTTTCGCGCCGCGCTGCCGCTGCTGGGACCCGGTGCCGTGGTCCTGTTCGACGACATCGATTGGGATGACCCGCGGTTCGCGCGGTCGAACCCGGCGTGCCACTGGGGATGGATGGAAGTCGTGCGCCATCCGGCGGTGGCGTGGGCGGTCGAGGTCGGCCCGGACATGGGTCTGGCCCTGCTGGGCGAAATCGCCGGGCGTTGAGCCAAGGGTCCGCTTTTCGACTTCCCTGGGGTGGCATCGGGTCCGCTCGTCGCGTCGCGGGAAGACGAAGCTTCCCGTTGTGTTGGGCACGCCCCATGCCGCCGGGTCGGTCTGGATGGGGGAAGCGGCGGGAGGTCGGACTCCGGGCTGGAAGCGGCCGGATGGGTCGTGGCGGCGAAGTGCTCGACCGTGCGAACGCCCACGATCTGCGCTTCCCGGTTTGGATGATCCGGTTGGGCCATCCTCCGCCCGTTGGCCACGCGGGTGCGGAGGCAAGCGCCCGACGCGTTCCGGTACGAGTGGATCGTCCCGGGCGGAGATTCGCCCCGCCACCCACGGGAACCGGATGGCAAGGCGCCCGAGCTACCCGGACAAAGTCATCGGGAGCCCTATTTCTGGGCCACGGCACCGGTCGCCGTTCCGCTGAAGTTGCTGGTCAATCGCAGGGTGACGACCGGGGAGACGGTGCCTTGGAACGAATACTTGCCCTTGCCGAGATTGCTCATGGTGCCGATCCGTTGGCCGGTCGCCGCGTTCGACAAGGTCAGCACCGCCGCCGGCACGTTGCCGTTGGCCTCCACCCTCAGGGCGCCGTTCTTGACCGTCAGTTCCGCCTTGGCGATGGACACCATATCCACCGTTCTGACGACGGTGAAACTGCGGGTCTGGGACCCGCCGTTGAAACTGGCAGCGAAGGTGACGACCGTGTCGGCGGGCACGGGTTGGAACGGGACCGAGAACGATCCCGAGCTTTGGG
>WBXI01000152.1 GCA_008933025.1 Verrucomicrobiota bacterium | reverse complement strand
TGGTCGGTTTCACCGGGGCATCTTCCCACGGGCCGGCGACGATATCGGCGGTTCCCTGGAGGACGAATCCGGTGGCGGCGGCGTCCCACCGGATCCGGACCGAGCCGTCGGGCAGGATCTGGACGGCAAGGGTGGGGGCGCCGGCGACCTGCACGACGGTGATGGCGGACACGAAACCGGCGTCGAGGGAGAACCGCCCGCCGGCTGGGGAATTGGGCGCGAAGCCGGGTTGGCCGACGGTGCCTTGGATGCTGAAGCGTCCGCCGGAGGCGAATCCGCCGCCCTGCGGGGCGGGGGAACCGTCGATCGCGAAGCGTCCGCCGGAGATCCGCTCGGCACGGGTGGTACCGGCGAGGATCGCGCCGAAAAGCAGGGCACGCGCGAGGGAGGGAATGTTCATGGCCGTGGGTTCGCGGTTCCGGGGCGCGGGCTCAGGGCAGGACGACCATCACGTTGAAGCGGTTGCCGACGTCGAAGTCGCCGAGTTCGTCGAGGTACGAGGTATTCATGAGGGCCCACTTCTTCTGGGAGGTACTGTAGAAGATGGCGAGGTCCTCGTAGGTGGAGACGAAGTTGAGGGTATCGTTGGCCATGCGCGGGGTGACGAAGAGGATGGCGTTGGGATTGCCGTTGCACATGGGGTGGTTGATGAAGGTGATCGCGTTGCCGGCGGCGGGCGGGGTGTTGTCGGAGGTGCACTCGTGGATGAACACGGCGGTGCCGGAGCCGACGCCGGCGCCCTTCACCCGGAAGGCGCCGCCCTCGATGGAGAGGGCGGTGCCGCCGGAGCCGTCGGCGACGATGGCGGTGCCGGCGCTGGTGGCGCGGAGGGCCTCGCCGCTGGTGCTGGCGGCCTGGAGGGCGCGTGCGGACCCGAAGCCGGTGGCGTTGACGGCGGCGTTGTCGCCGCTGTCGGTCAGCAGTTTGAAATTGCCGGCGTTGCCCGCGCCGCCCGCGGTGGCGGCGATTCCGTCGCCCTCGCCGAGGTGGACGACCTGGACGGCGGGGACCTTGTTGGTGGAGGCGCCGGCGGTGAACTTGGCGGCGAGGCCGGTGCCGTCGGTGCGGACCTCGAGGGCGTTGGCGGTGTTGTTGCGGTTGCTGATGTTGAAGCTGGCGACGCCGGACTTGTCGGCGGCGGCGTAGAGGGCGGCGCCTCCGGGGGCGATGTTGGAGAAGTAGCCGCCATAGGTGGTGCCGGTGGCGGCACTGGCGAAGCCGCGGACACCGACGCCGCCGGAGGAATCGGACTGGCCCCAGACGCCGATGGCGACGCCGGTGGCGGCGGTGGCGTAGCCGGAAGTGCCGCGGCCGGCGGTGGACGCGTTCTCGCCGCGGATGCCGTCGTTGTTGGCGGAGCCGTTGAAGACGCGGCCGAGGACGCCGGTGCCGGTGGACGAGAAACCGGTGACGCCGGCGTCGGCCGCGGAATCGCCGAGGACGCCGGTGCCGGCGGCGGGGGTGAACCCGGTGCCGGCGTCGTTGCGGCCGAGGAGGCCGACGCCGTTGGCGGCGGTGTTCTGGACGAGGAGGCCGGGGCCGTTGATCGCGCCGAGCCAGCCCTGGCCGAAGTGGTCGTGGTCGCTGCGGGCCGCGGTGGCGGCGAGGCCGTTGCCGGCGTAGCTGACCGCGAGTTGGTTGCCGGCGCCGATGGCGATGCCGGGCCCGACGGGGATGCTCTTGATCGAGGCCCAGGCGACGTCGTTGGCCTTGGTGGCGACGTCGGCGGTGGCGGCGCGCTTGGCGAGCAGCGCGTACGGCGCGGCGGTCAGGCGATGCCGCGGGAGGAGCGGGGTGACGTCACCCGTCTCGGCGCCCGGCCGGACCGAGACGCCGAGCCAACGTTCGTCGCCGTTGAAGACGTCGAGGCCGAAATCCACGACGACGGTGAACACGCCGTTGGCGACGACGACGTCGTCCGAGAGGACGCCGCTGACCAACGGGACGTCGCCGCCGGAGGTGTCGTAGATCGTGAAGACGAAGTCGTAGGTGCCGTTCGCGGGCTGGCCGTTGTCCTGGAGCCGGCCCTGGTAGGTGAAGCCGGTGCCGAGGGACACCGCGAGGGCAAGGCCCGGGACGAGCGTGGCGGCCAAGGTGGCGATCGAGGCGATCAGTCGGGAGATACGGGTGGGATGGATCTTGGATCTCATGGTTGGGCCGGATCGGTGTCTAGGGTTGAAGTGGTGTGTTTACCCGCGGGACACCGGATTGGCAATGGCTGCGGCAAGGCCCGATCCGGCTTCATGCCGGCTTCGCGGATCCGGGGAACGGGGCCGGGTGGGTGGCGGCGGGCGGGGGCGGTTCGTGCGGCAAACGGACTCGCGGTGCCCGACCACGAGAGGGGCTTCGCGCGGGGACAACGGCGGCTACTTCAAGGGAATCGAGGTGGTGGAAGACTCGAAGGCGGTGCCGTCGGGAGTGGTATAGCGGGCAAGGACGGTGACGGCGGTGCCGGTGGGGCGGTCGTTGCCCCAGCGCAGGGCCAGTTGGTAGCCGGTGCCCAGGGACGTCTCGGCGGCGAAAGGAACCAGTTCCCGGGGGCCGAACGACCAGATTTTCAGCGGCTTGGGGACGGGCGTCGCGGGGGGGTCGAACACGCCGTCGAACATCACGATCTCGAGGCGGCCCTTGGCGATCGGCAGGCCGTGGGCGCGTCCGTTGTTGCTCGCGTACACGCGCACGCCGACGGCGTCGGGCACGGGGCGTCCGTCGAGATGGAGGGCGACGGGCACTCCGAAGAGATGGACCTCCTCGATGGCGGAACGGCCCCTCGGGGAGGGGCGGTGGGTGCCGGTGGCGCATCCGGGCGTCCCGAGGACGACGCAGGCCAGGGCCAGCAAGGAGCCGAGGGCGGCGCGGCGGGTGCGGTCGATGGGAACGCGACCGTTCATAGCGAGCCTTTGCCGGGCACGACGCGGATGGGGGCGTTGGTGGGATAGATCGGCTCGAGCAGGCGGCGCTGGAGTTCCCCGCCCTTCATGAGATTGCGGAAGGTCGGGGAAGAATTGACCTGGTCGCGCAGGACCCGGTCGGGGTCCTGGAGGGGGACGGGGGTCTGGGTATTGTTGAGGACCTGCGGGGTGAGGAGGATGAGGAGCTCCTTGCGTTCGCGGGTGGTGGTCGAGCTGCGGAACAAGGCGCCGAGATAGGGAATGTCGCCGAGCACCGGCATCTTTTTGACCCGGACATCGTCGGTGGTGCCGATGAGGCCGCCGATGATGATCGTCTGGCCGCTCTGGGCGCTGACGGTGGTGTTGGCCTTGCGTTGGTTGATGATGGGGACGGAGGACGACTTGTTGATGTCGACGCTGGAGCTGGAGATGGAGGAGTTGGTGGTGCCGATCTCCATCTTCACGAATCCGTCGGCACTGATCTTGGGAGTGACGGTGAGATTGACGCCGACGTCCTCGTAGCGGAACGAGGTGGTGAGGTTGTTCTGGGCGTCGAGGCGGCTGGTGTCCACGAGGGGGACGCGTTGGCCGATGTTGATGGTGGCGGGCTTGTTGTCGGCCGTGACGATCTGCGGGCGGCTGAGCACCTCGAGGCGTCCCTGGTCCTTCATGGCGCGGAGCAGGAAATTGAAATCGCTCCCGGCAACCTTGGTCGAGTAGCCGCCGGCCTTCGAGAGCGCGTCGGCGATGCCGAAATCGGTTCCGGTCCCGTAGCTGGTGTTGCCGCTCTTGCCCTTGTAGTCCCACTCGATCCCGAGGTCGGTGTTGTTGTCGAGGGTGACCTCGGCGAGGAGGACCTGGATGAGCACCTGGGGTTGGGCCTGGTCGAGTTCGTCGATGATGGCGCGGATCTGGTCGAAATAGCGGCGGTTGGCGGAGAGCAGGAGGGTGTTGCTGGTCTGTTCGGCGACGACGGCGACCTCCTGGTCGAACATGCGCTGGGCGGCCTGGGCGGAATCGGCGCCGAGGGCCTGGATCATCTTCTGCCGTTCCTGGTCGAGGAACTGCCGGATGGCGGCGGCGACGTCCGGGGCCTGCGAGTTGCGGAGCCGGACCACCTCGGAATTCCGCTCGTGGGCGACGCTGGAATCGAGGGTGTCGATGATCTGCGAGACCAAGCCGACATAATGGTCGGTGCCGCCGACGAGTAGGCTGTTGGTGCGGGGATCGATGGTGACCGTGAGGGCGGTCTGTTCGGCGGTGCCGACGGTGGCGGAGGCGAGGGATTCCTCGGGGCTGGTGCCGTCGGTGGCGGCGCGGACGAGGGTGTACTGGACCGAGCGTTGGCCGCCGGCGGCGGTGGTGGGGGTCATGCGGAACAACTGGGTGAGCACGTCGGCCATCTGCCGGGCGTCGCCGTTCTTGAGCGCGAAGACCTTGATCTTGGCCTGCTGCGGCGAACTGGAGTCGAGGCGCCCGATGATCTGCTCGAGCAATCCCATGTAGTCGACGGGCCCGGACACGATGAGCGAGTTCATGCGGGAATCGGGGGTGATGAGGATCGATTCCTTGAGGGCGGCGGTGACGAGTTCCTGGCCGTGGTCGGTGCGGGTGATGAACTGGAGGACGGACTGGGCGTTGGGGCTGGGGTCGCCGGCGGCGGCGACGGGACGGGAATTGAGGGAAGTGTTGAGGATGGTGGCGAGCGATTCGGCGCGGGCGTACTGGAGCGGGAAGACGCGGATCTCGCTGACCTTGGCGACCTGGTCGGTGTCGAGTTTGCGGATGAGTTCGCCGATGCGTTTGGCGTCGGTCTCGCCGCAGGAGACGACGATGGCGTTGATGCGTTCGTCGGCACTGACGCTGATGGGGAGGATCTGGTTGGGGAGATTTTCCCGGAAGAGCGACTGGACGGTGGTGGCGACATGGCGGGCGTCGGCCTTGGCGAGGGGGAAGACGTGGATGGCGATGCCGGTTTCGGAGGGTTCGGAGTCGAGGCGTTCGACGAGGGCGGCGACGCTGCCCATGTCCTCGACGGTGGCGCCGACGAGGAGGGCATTGACCCATTGGTCGGCGACGATGGTGATGGGGTCGACGGGTTCGCCGCGCACGCGGGGCGGGCGGTTGGCGAAGATGGGGATGAGGGTTCCCTGGAGCTTGAGGGCGGTGGCCTTGCGGAGGGGGAACACGCGGAAATTCAGGCGGGTGAACACGCCGTCGCCGTCGAGTTGGGGGAGCAGGCGCTCCACCAGGGCGAAGGCTTCCTTGCCGCCGGTGACCAGGATCGTGTTGACCCGGTCGTCGGGAATGACGGTGGCGGGGACGGTGCGCTCGTTGGCGTTGACCGCGATGGCATCGGCGTTGCGCTTGGCGTTGAAGAACTGGGTGAGCGTGGTGGCGAGCGAGCTGGCGCGGGCGTGCTGCAGGGCGTACACGCGGACCTCGGCGGTGGCGGCGAAGTCCTTGGAATCGATGCGGCGGACCACCTCGCGGACGATGGCCAGGTTTTCGGGACTGGCGCTGACGATGAGGGTGTTGCTGCGGCGATCGACGCTGGTGCTGAGGATGTCGCGGCCGGTGCCGGTCTTGGCGGTGGCGCCGGGGAGACGGCCGGGCCGGTAGAGTCCCTGGTCGACGAGCGACTTGATGATGGTGGCGACGCGCTGGGCGTCGGCGAACTCGAGGGTGAAGGTCTCGAAGACGCCGTCGGCGACGGCGGGTTCCTGGTCGAGCTTCTCGACGAGGCCCTGGACGAGCTCGAGGTTTTCCTTCGAGGCGGAGACGACGAGCGCGTTGTTGAGGGCGTCGGTCTCGACCTTGATCTGTTCGCTGGGGAGCGGGGTCTGGCCGGGCAGTGCCTGGGCGCGGAGGCGGGCGGCGAAGACGTCCTCGAGGACGGTGGCGACCCGGGCGGAATCGTTGTGTTTGAGGGGGATCACGGTGAGCGTGAGGGCCGGGTTGTCCTGCCTGGCGTCGAGCTTGGCGAGGAGGTCGTCGAGCGTGCGGTTGTCCTCCTGGTTGGCGGCGACGAGCAGGGCGTTGCTGCGGGAATCGGCGAGGATGACCGGTTTGTTGCGGGCGTTCTCGGCATCGTGCAACGCGGCGTAGCGTTGGGCGAAGAGCGTGCCGAGGGTGCCGGCGACGACGCGGGCATCGGCATGTTGCAGGGGGATGAGGCGCACGCGTCCGCCGAGCGCGGGGCCGGCGGCGTCGAGTTGCTTGGCCAGGGATTGCACCATCTCGAAGGCCTCGCGCCCGCCGCCGACGAGGAGCGAATTGCTGCGTTGGTCGGCCACGATGACCACCTTGAGCGCGTCGGCCTGGCCTTGGTTCAGGGTCGCGCGCTGGGTGACGCGCGCGTCCATCAGCTTCTGCAGCGTCGGGGCGACCACGTTGGCGTCGGCATGCTCGAGGGCGACGAGGGCGATGTCGCGGAGTTCGAAGGGCAGCTTCTGGTCGAGCGATTTGAGGAGGCCCTCGATGATGGCGAACGCCTTGCCGTTGCCGGCGACGACGAGCGCGCCGGTCCGGGCGTCGACGGTGATGATCGGGCGGTCCTCCGCGCGGATGTTGGCCGAGCGGGGGCCGGTGTAGAGGTCGGTGAGGACCTTCTGGAGGGCGGAAGGGTCGGCGTGTTCGAGGGGATAGACGCGGACCGTCTCGAGGCCGGACGCGGACGGGATGTCGAGCTGTTCGATGACGTCGGCGACGAGGGGGAGATTGTCGCTGCGGGCGGCGACGATGAGGACGTTGGACTGGTCGTCGGCCTGGATGGTGAGGGCGGCGCGGGTCCGGGCGGTCTGGTTCTCCCTGGATTTCTGGGCGTCCTTGAGCGTGCGGATGCGGGTGACCTGGGTGGAGAGTCCCTCGGTGCCGGGGACGGCGGGGCCCTCGGTGAACACGGACTGGAGGAGGGGAACGAGGCGGGTGGCGGAGGCGTGCTTGAGCCGGAACAAGCGCACGTCGGTCACGGCGCCCTCGAGTTCCCGGTCCATGTCGCGGGCGATGCGCATGGCGAGCTCGATGCTGTCGGGCTGGCCGCTGAGGATGAGGGTGTTGCCGCGGTTGTCGACGGACACGGCGAGGGGATTGACGAGGGCGCGTCCGTCGCGGGCGGGTTCGCCGGCGGGACCGGCGGGGCTGGTCGCGAACTGGCGGCCCTGGGTGAACACGGTGGTCAACACCTGGGCGACGGCGGCGGCATCGGCATGTTCGAGCCGGTGGAAGCGGATGGAAACCCCCTCGAGGACGGGGACGGAGTCCATCAACTCGATGACGGCGACGAGCGCGCGGATGTTTTCGGGCGACGAGGTGACGAGGAGACGGTTGCCGCCGCCGGTGCCGGCGGCGGGATCGGCGGCGATCTTGATGGGGCGGGTGAGGTCGAGATCGACGGGTTCGCCGTGGTCGCCCTGGATGCGGAGGCGGCGGACCTGGTCCTGGAGTTCGCGGGCCTCGGAAGTGGCCTCGCCCTGGGGGCTGGAGCGGAGCATGGCCTGCAGCACGGCGGCGAGCTGGGTGGCGTTGGCCTTCTTCAGGGGCACGATGCGGACCTCGGCCTGGACGCTCTCGCTGGGTTTGTCGAGGCCCTGGATCATCTTCTCGATCTGGGTGACGAGGGCATCGCGGCCGATCACGAGGAGGCCGCGGGAACGGGCGTCGAGGGCGACGCTGACGGGGTCGCCGGGGCGGGTGGCGGCGAGCTGGGTGACCATCTGCTGGACGAGGGGCAGGACCTTGAAAGGCTGGGCGTGCCGGAGGGGCACGACGCGGAACTCGAGTTGGGCGGTCTGGCCGGCCTTGTCGAGTTGCTGGATGAGCGACTCCATGAGGGCGAAATCGGTGGGCCGGGCGCGGACGATGACGCTGCGGGTGCGGGGTTCGGCGACGACGGTGATGCGTTGGCGGGAACCGGGCTGGGCCTGGGGCGCGGGCTGGGGCGGTTGTCCGGGGGCGGGCTGGGCCGGGGCCGCGGCGGCATCCTGCCGCAGGAGTTCGGTGAGCGTGCGGGCGACGACCAGCGGGTCGGCGTCCTTGATCGCGAACAGCCGGAACTCGGATTCGTTCCCGTAGAAATTCATGGAGAGCTCGGACACGAGGCGGTCGACCTGGTCGAGTTCGGAGGCGGGGCCGGAGAGGAGGAGGGCGTTGGCGGCCTTGTCGACGGCGACGATGACCTCGGCGGGCGCGGCGTTGGTCGGGTTCTGGGCGGCGTCGGACAACGGGCCGGGTCTGGGGACCTTCTCCTCGACGCGGAGCGGGACGCCGGAGACCTGGGGATAGATGTTGCGGAGCATCTGGGCCATCTGGTCGGCGGCCACGCGGTCGAGGGGGCGGAGGCGGACCTGGATGGCGGCATTGCCGGCCGGTTGGTCGAGGCGGGAGACGAGGTCCTGGATCTGGGTGAGGTCGCCTTTGCGGGCGATGATGGTGATGGAATTGGCGCCGGTATCGGCCTCGATGACGGGACGATCGCCGCGGGGGCGGTCCTCGAAGAGCGTTTCGAGACGACTGGCGACCTCGTAGGCCTTGGCCTTGCGGAGCCAGACGAACTGGACGTCGCGGTCGGCGCGGTCGGGGGCCTTGTCGAGGGTGGGGAGGATTTTCTCGATGACGCGGAAGTGGGCGGCGGTGGCGGAAATGATGAGCCGGTTGGAGCGGTCGTCGACGGAGACGGAGGGTTCGGGAACGCGGCGGGATTCGCGGCCGGAAGCGTCGTTGGCGAGGCTGAGGGTGACGGCGTGGAGGAGTTGTTCGAGGACGGCGGAGACCTCCTTGGCGGTGCCGTTCTCGAGTTTGTAGACGCGGACCTCGATCTCGCCGGAGCCGCCGCCTTCCTGGTCGAGGTCGCGGACGATCTTCATGACGTCCTGGACGGCGTTGGTGGTGCCGCTGATGAGGAGGCTGTTGGCGCCGGCGACGGCGGTGACGTTGACCCGGCGGAGCAGATTGGGGCCGGTGCGGTTGGTGAGCGTGCGGTTGACGGCATCGGCGAGATCCTGGGCCCGGCTCTTGGTGAGGCGGACGGTCTGGACGACGTTCGGTCCCTCGGGGCCGGGCTTGTCGAGACCGGCGACGAGTTCCTCGATGCGGGGGAGCAGCGAGCGCGGGGCCTCGACGACGAGCGACCGGTCGTTGCCGCCCGGGGAAGCGACGAGGCGTTCGGTGGGCTCGGTGCTGGCGATCTGGCGGGAGAAGACCTGCGAGAGCATCGCGACGAGCGAGGCGGCGGACGTGCGTTCGAGGGCGAAGACCTTGCTCTCGCGGCCGTTGTTGTCGCCGGACTTCTGCAGGATGACGGTGATCTCCTCGAGGGCGACGAGTTGGCGTTCGGTGCCGGCGAGGATGAGTTGGTTGCTGGTGGCATCCTCGAGGATGAGGGGTTCGGTGGTGCCGAACTCGGGATCGTTGCGGGCCTGGTCCTGGTAGATGCGGCGGAGCTTCGGCAGGAGATCGCCGGCACGGCGGTCCTTGAGCGAGAGCACGCGCATGGTGCGGCCGGGAAGTTCGCCGAGCGAGGCGTCCAGTTGGTCGATGATCACGGCGGCGGCCTGCAGTTCCTTGGCATCGCCGGTGGCGATCAGCGTGCGCGTCTTGGGATCGGTGACCACGCTGACGCGCTTCTGCGGGCGGCCGAGACCGTCGAAGCGGACGAGCACCGAACCGAGGATCTCGGCGACCTTCTCGGGATCGGCCGACTTGATCTTGAAGACGCGGGCGGAAGAACTCTGGGCGCCGACCTTGTCGAGTTTGCGGATGAGGTCCTCGACGATGGCGACCTCGTTGGTGGCGGCGGTGACGATGATGCGGTTGGCGCCGGTGTCGGGGAGGATGAGGGTGTCGGTGGTGGGGGCGCCGGGGCGGGACTTGGCCTGTTCCTGGTAGAGGGTGCGGACCGTCGCGGACAACTCGGCGGCGGTGGCGGTGGTGAGTTCGAAGATGCGGGTCTCGCGGGCGGCGGCGGCGGACTGGGCGCGCAACTGGCCGATGATGGCGGCGATCTCGGACAGTTGGTTGGTGCGGCCGGAGACGATGAACCGGGCGTTCTTGGGATCGGCGATGATCTGGGCATCCGCGGGGTCGCTGGCGTCGCGGCCCTTCCAGCGGTCGGTGTAGAGCTGTTGGACGAGGGGCTGGATGCGGGTGAGTTCGTCGACGGTGCCGACCTCGATCATGCGGGTTTCCCGGGCGGCGCGGGAGACCTGGGCGGACTGCAGCTCCTCGACGATCTGTCCGACGACCTTCAACTGGGCGTCGTTGCCGGCGAGGATCATCTGGTTGCTCTCGGGTTCCTCGATCATGAGGACCTCGGACGTGCCGAGGTCGGGCTGGCTCTTGATGCGGTCGGCGTAGAGTTGGCGGAC
>WBXI01000151.1 GCA_008933025.1 Verrucomicrobiota bacterium | reverse complement strand
TGGCTCTGCTCTCCGCTCGCGGGGACTAACCCACGTATGGCGGACCAATCGCCCCTTCTCCACAGCGCCAGACTCGGCAAGAGCCCTGCGCGAGGCCATAGGGTCTTTGCGACAAGGTCATCCCCCCAAACCCCACCACCGCCCCTCGCGAAAACCCCGTCCTCCCATCGCGCTCGCCGCCCGGTTTGACAGCGGTGTCGCGGCCATCCGATGGCCTTGCCACCGCACTCCACGGCGCTTCGCGCGGGGGACGCCCACCCGTTCCCCTACGCCAAGAGCGCGGGCACCAACTCGCCGTGGATGTCGGTCAGTCGATAGTCCCGGCCCTCGAACCGATAGGTCAGGCGCTTGTGCTCGATGCCCAGCAGATGCAGCAGGGTGGCGTGCAGGTCGTGCACGTTCACCGGGTCGGCCACGATGTTGTATCCGAAGTCGTCGGTCGCGCCGTGCACCAAGCCGGGCTTGATCCCGCCGCCGGCAAACCACATCGAGTAGCAGCGCGGATGGTGGTCGCGTCCAAAGTTCGTCGCGGAGATCCCGCCCTGGCTGTAGGCGGTCCGGCCGAACTCGCCGCCCCAGATCACCAGCGTGTCCTCCAGCAAACCGCGCTGCTTGAGATCGCGTATCAACGCCGCGCTCGGGCGGTCGGTCTGTTTCGTCTGGTTCTTGATGCCGTCCGGCAGTCCGCCGTGATGGTCCCAATCGCGGTGGCACAACTGGATGAACCGCACGCCGCGCTCCGCCAGACGGCGCGCGAGCAGGCAGTTGTTCGCGAACGACGCCTTGCCCGGTTCCGCGCCGTACGCCTCCAGCACTTCCTTCGGTTCCTTCGCGATGTCCATCAACTCGGGCACGGACGTCTGCATCCGGAACGCGAGCTCGTAGTTGTCGATGTGGGTCGCGATGTCGGGGTCGCCGAGGATCCCGAGTTGGCGGCGGTTCAACACCTGCATGGCGTCGATCAGGGCGCGGCGCCGTTTGGCGTCCACGCCCGGGGGATCGGTGACGTAGAGCACCGGATCGCCCTGGCTGCGGAACTGGACCCCCTGGTAATTGCCGGGAAGGAAGCCGTTGCCCCAGTAGCGGGCCTGGAGCGGTTGTCCGCCGCCGCCGCTGGTGAGCACCACGTACGCCGGCAGGTTTTCGTTTTCCGAGCCCAGGCCGTAGGCCGCCCACGCCCCCATGGTGGGGCGACCCGGCTGCTGGTGGCCGGTCGCGAAGAACGTCACCGCGGGATCGTGGTTGATGGGTTCGGTGAACATCGAGCGCACCAGCGCGATCTCGTCGGCGATCCCGCCGATGTGCGGCAGCATCTCGCTCATTTCCACGCCGTTCTTCCCGTACCGCTTGAACGGGAAAGCCGCGCCCACGCAGAGCAACTGCTTCTGCCCGGCGGTCATGCCGGTGATGCGCTGGCCCATGCGGACGCTCGGCGGCAGCTCGGTGTTGGTGAGTTCCTTCAGGCGCGGTTTGGGATCGAACAGGTCGAGGTGCGAGGGCGCGCCCGACTGGAACAGGTAGATCACGCGCTTGGCCTTGGCCGCGTGGTGCAGGGTGCCGAGGGCACCGCGGGCCGGGTGCGGGGCGGCGGCGGCGGCCGCGCGGGCCGCGGGATTCAACAGCGTCGCCAGCGCGATCGCGCCGAGCCCGGTGGTGCTGCGCGTCAGGAACGCCCGGCGCGTCTCGATCCGTTGGATTTCGTCTTGGAAGGACATGGGCGTCAGCGGATGATGGTTTCGTTGAGGTTGAGCAGCACGTTGGCCACCGCGGTCAGCGCGGCCAATTCGTCCGCCGGGATGTCTTTCGGCGCCGGCGATTCGCCGATCTTGAGCAGCGCCTCCGCCGCCTTGGGATCGGCCCGGAACCCGGCCAACTGCTCGTCGTGGGTCCGGCGCAGCGCGGCGATTTCCTCGGGCACCGGCATGCGGCCGAGGGTGTGGCGGAACGCGCGGACGAGGCGTTTCGCCGGGTCGCGGGGCTCCTCCTTCCAAGCGCGTTGGGCAAGGGCGCGCGCGGCCTCGACGTACACCGGATCGTTCATCAGCACGAGCGATTGCAGGGGCGTCTGGGTGCGTTGGCGCAGGAAGGTGCAGACCTCGCGGTTCGGGGCGTCGAAGGTGGCGAACGACGGGTAATGGGCCGAGCGCCGCCAGAAGACGTACATGCCGCGCCGGTAGAGTTTCTCGCCGTGGTCCTGGTCGTAGCGCGCGTCGGTGCCGTCCCAGATGCCGGACGGTTGGTAGGGTTTCACGCTGGGACCGCCGATGCCGCGGTCGAGCAGGCCCGCGACGGCGAGGGCGTTGTCGCGGATGAATTCCGCGTCCAACCGCAGCCGCGGCCCGCGCGAGAGCAACCGGTTGTACCGATCGCGCTCGAGTTTCGCGGGCGTCACCGCGGCGGACTGCCGATAGGTGGCCGAGGTCACGATGGCCCGCACCAATTCGCGGGTGTTCCACGGGGTGACGTCGCGGTGCGTCCCGCGGGTCCCGGAGATCCGGCCGCCGTCGCGGAACTGCACGGCCAGCCAATCGATCAGTTCGGGATGGCTCGGCCATTCGCCCTGCGCCCCAAAATCGTTGATCGTCTTGACGAAGCCATTCCCGAAAAACATCGCCCAGTACCGGTTCACGGTGACGCGGGCCATCAGCGGGTGGTTCTTGGCCACCAGCCAGCGCGCCAGACCCAGGCGGTTGGGCGCCTCGCCCGACGGCAACGGCGGCAGGAAGGCCGGGACGCCCGCCGTCACTTTCTCCCCCTTGTTCCGGAAATCGCCCCGTACCAGGACGAACGTGTCCCGCGGCGGATCCATCTCCTCCATCACCAGCGTGGTGGGAATGCCGCCGTACGAAGCGTCCTTGGCCTGTCTGGCCTTGGCGAGGGCGACCTGGGCACGGAGGTATTCGGTGGCGAAGACCTCCTTGTAGACGCGGTCGAGGCCTTCCTGTTCTTCCGGCGTGCGCTTGCCGCCGGTCTTGCCGATCACCGGGCGCCACGCGTGGTGCAGGTCCGCGCGCACGTCGTCCTCGCCCAGCGCGCGTTTCCAGAAACGCACGTCCCCGACCATTCCCTTGAACTGGGCCTCGCCCGACCGCGCGCCGATGCGCAGCGGTTCCGCCGTGGCGAGGGTTCCCGCCAAAGCGTCGCGTTCGGTCTCGAGATCGCGGGCGCGGCCGTCGACGTACACCCGGAGCCCCGCCGCCTTGCCGGTGCCGTCGTGCGTCGCCACCACGCGGATCCAGCGGTCGGCCGGAAACTGTTCCTTGGTCTTCACCTTCAGCGCCCGGTCCGGCCAGGCGTCGACGAGATGCACCTGCAGCCGGCGGTCGGTCACGAGGAGGTCGAACCCACGGTATCCGGGGGCTTTTTCCATGCGGCTCAACACCGCGCCGTCCGCCTGGATCTTCACCCACGCCGCGTAGGAGAAGGCATTGGTGCGGTCGATCGCGACGGCGGGGCCGAGATCGAGCCAGCCGTTGCCGGCGAGTTTCAACGCGCGGCCCGGCAAGGCGTCGGTCCACTCGGGTTTGCCCTCGCCCGACCCGGTGCCCTCGCCCTCGCGGACGACGCGCACCAGGTCGTTGGTCGCTGCCGGCGCGGGCGCGTGGCCGTTGGTCTCGCGTTCCCATTTCTCCTGGGACTCGCCGAGTTCGCCCTGGCGATCGTTGACCGTCTTCTCGGCGTCCTTCAGGCGGAAGTCCATCTCGACGAACTTGCGCGCCTGTTCCGGCGTCGGCACCGGCAGGCGGGGCGGCGGATTGTCGGAACGGATGCGGTCGAGCCCTTTCTCCGGGACATTGTGGAAGAAGGCGTAGAACCGATAGAACTCGCGCGATGCCAGCGGGTCGTACTTGTGGTCGTGGCATTCGGCGCAACCGACGGTCATGCCGAGCCACACCGCCCCGAGGGTGTTCACGCGGTCCACGATGTACTTGTTGAGGTACTCGTCGGGGTCCGCGCCGCCCTCGTCGTTGGTCATGTTGCCGCGGACGAATCCGGTGGCGACGCGTTGTTCGGGGGTGGCGCCGGGCAAGAGATCGCCCGCCAACTGTTCCACCGTGAACTGGTCGTAGGGTTTGTTTTTGTTGAAGGCGTCGATCACCCAGTCGCGCCACAGCCACAGGAAACGGACACCGTCGAAATGGTAGCCGCTGGTGTCGGCGTAGCGCGCGAGATCGAGCCAGTTCGCCGCCATGCGCTCGCCGTACTGCGGCGCGGCGAGGAGCCGGTCCACCAGCTTCTCGTAGGCGTCCGAGGACCGGTCGGCGAAGAAGGCGTCGACTTCCTCGATCGTCGGCGGCAGGCCCGTGAGGTCGAGGGTCGCGCGGCGGACGAGGGTGGCCTTGTCGGCCTCGGGCGCGGGCGCGATGCCTTCCTTCTCAAGCCGGGCGAGGACGAACCGATCGAGGTCGTTCCTGGGCCAGCGCGCGTCGCGCACCGTCGGCAACGGCGGGCGATCGGGGGCGACAAAGCTCCAGTGCTGTTTCCAGGGCGCGCCTTGGGCGACCCATTGTTTCAGGAGCCGGATCTGTTCGGCGGACAGCGGTTTTCCGCCCTTGGGCGGCGGCATGATCTCGTCGGGGTCCTTGGACAGGACGCGCTCGACGAGCGTGCCCTCGCCCGGCTTGGCGGCGACGAGCGCGTGTTTGCCGGATTTCAGTTCGCGGAAAGCGTCCTCCTGCCGATCGAGGCGGAGGCCGCCCTTGCGTTTGCCCTCGTCGGGGCCGTGGCAGGCGTAGCAGTGGTCGGAAAGAATCGGGCGGATATCGCGGTTGAAATCGACCGGGGGCGGCGTGGGGGCGGGCGCGGCCCCGAGGCCGGTCCGCGCGATCACGGCCCAGACGCAGGCGACGCCCGCGAGAAAACGCGGGACGACGGCTGCAAACGACGACGGGAAACGCATGACCCGGACAACATGGCACCCAACCAAAGTCACTTCAACGGCCGGTTGCGGGACATCCGGCCTCGGCGGGCCCCCGCGCGAAGCGCCATCGGAGTGCGGGGGGTAGGAGCGTCAGCGACGCCCACGCCGCTGTGCGACCAGACCCACCGTCCATCTCGGCCGCATCCGGTTTCACTGCGGTGTCGCGGCCTTCCGAAGGCCTTGCCACCGCACCGAAGGCGCATGCCTACTCGCCGTCGTCCTCGCGGATACGGAGATAGGCCTTGGTGCCGGTCTTCGCGCGGTGGCGGTTCTTCATGTGTTGGTGCCGCCGCTTGCGCGCCGCGACGGCCGCCAGTTCCGCCTGCAGTTTCAGGTAACTCTCGTGCCGTTCCTTCGACAACACCCCGGCCTCGACCGCCGTCCGCACCGCGCACGGCGACTCCGTCCGGTGCCCGCAATCGCGGAACCGACAGCCCGAAGCCAACGCCGCGATGTCCGGAAACGCCTCGTCGAGTCCCGCATCCGCCAGCCACAGGTGGAACTCGCGCACGCCCGGGGTGTCGATCACCAGGCCGCCGCCGGGCAACAGGATCAACTCGCGCGCCGTCGTCGCATGCCGGCCCTTCGAATCGGCCTCGCGCACCGGGATCGTGGCCTGGATGCGTTCGCCGTAGAGACGATTGACCAAACTCGACTTGCCGACGCCCGAGGTGCCGATGAACACGACGGTCTCGCCCGGCCGGACCAAGGCGCGCAGCCGGGGCAACGCGCGTCCCGTGCGGGCACTGGTGGCCACCACGGGCGCGTCGCCCGCGGCGGCGGTCGCCTCGGCGAGGCGTGCCTCGAGGTCGTCGCAGAGATCGGACTTGTTGAGCACGACCACGGGACGCGTCCCACCCTCGTGGGCCATGACGAGGAACCGCTCGAGCCGGCGGAGATTCAGGGGTTCGCCGAGGGCCTGGACCAGGAAGGCCACGTCGATGTTGGCCGCCAACACCTGGCCCGCGGACTCGCGCCCGGTGACTTTGCGGGCCAGTTGGGAACGCCGGGGCAGCACGGCGTTGATCCCGCCGACCCCGGCATCGACCGGCGCCGTGCAGGCGACCCAATCGCCGACCTTGGGGAGGTCCGCGATGGATTTGCGGCGGTGGAGCAGGTTGCCGTCGATCTGGGCGAGGAAGGGGCCGGTGGCGGCGACGACGGTGAAGTAGTGTTTCTCCTCGTTGACGACCCGGGCGGGGATCTTGCCGGACGCGCGGTGAGCCGCGAAAGCCGCGTCCCAAGCGTCGTCCCAGCCGAGTAGTTGGAGGTCCATGCGTGCGTCGAGAACCCCGCCACCCTACGCCCCGCGGTCACCAGGGGCCAGCCTGCATCGGCAAACAAGAGATGCCGTGCCCCCGTTTCCGGGAACACGGCATCAGAACGTCGGTCGGCGCGTGACCAGGGCTGGCCGGGTCAGGGAATGAAGGGGGAGAGCACCGCAGTGGGGATGATCTCGCTGGGGGCCGAGTTTGCCTGGCCGGGACGCGCCCAACCGACGGAAAGGTTGTCGGTACCGGTGCCTTCCTTCTGGAGGACTTCCAGGTAGTAGAGCTGGCCGGCAACGAGGGAGATGGTGGCCGACTTCTGGGACGCGTACTTGGTCCACTGGCGGAAGCCGGTGAAGGCCGTGTTGTTGGCGATACGGGTCTTGGTCGCCGGATCGGCCGAGGTCGAAAGCCAGAGTTCGGAGGATTCGTCGGCCGCGATCCAGAAGCGGTAGGAACCCGTGGCCGGAGCCCGGAGGTAGCCGCGAAGGCGGGTGCCGTAATTGTCCGCCCAGTTCTGCGGGGCTTCGGCGGTCGGAAGAATGGCGACGAGGTTGGGCACAAGGCCGGTGGGTATCTGGCTCACGGCGGTTCCCGCGACCCCCGTCCACACCTCGCGTCGGATGCCGCGTTGCGTCACCTCGAGCCAGTTGACGTTCACGTCGCCGGCCGCGCATTGGACGCGGAGGATCTGCGGCCCGGCGACCAGGTTCACGTCGACTTCGACGACGGTATACTTCGTCGCGGACCCGGTGCTGGGAACCGGGAGGTTCGAGGCGAGGGCGACGAGCGAGTTGTTGGAGGGACCCACCAGCACGTTCAGCGTCCCGTTCCCGCTCGCCGCGCGGGCCGCGCGGAAGCGCAGGACGTAGCTGCCGGAGGTCGCGACGTTGACGGAATAACCAAGCCACTCGCGCGACGACAGCGTGACCGCCGTCCCGCCCGTGCCGTCGCTGTTCGCGACGATGTCGACGTTGTCCGCGCGGTAGGCCCCGCCGGCATTGCCCACCGTCGTGTCGAAATACCCGACCCGTTGGCCGCCGTTGTCGTAATCCTCGGCCTGAACCCGGCCCGGAAGCGACCGCGCTACCCCGCCGAAGGGCGTGGGCGCGGGAATCGGCAACGGCGTCAAACGCGCCACGAACGCTTCCTCGTTGAAAGTGGCGGCCACCGTTCCCGATCCCACGATGACGCTGCCGTCCGGCGAGATCGCCGTCGCCTCGTCCAGGCTGGCCCAATAGGAAAGATCGACGCCCTGTGCCGCGAGAACGTCCGCGAGGCGCTGCCAACCGGTCGCCGACGTCCACACCGTGGCCGTCGTCCAGGAGGGCGTGTCCGAACCGTAGCCCACCAGCGTGAAACCATCGGCCGTCGTGGAAAGCGCCACCGAATTGAAATCCCCGCCGGCGATGTCGCCGAGCAGCGTGGCCCCGGAACCCTCGACCCACCGCACCGCCTCCGCGTTGTTGCCGCCGGGATGCACCACCTCGCCGACGATCACCGTGCCGTCGTCGGAAATCCCGTAGCCGGCCACGCCGACATCCGCCGGGAAGCCGGCGACCGCGGTCGGTGCGGTGCCCGACCAACGGGTCAGCTTCAACCCCGATGCACCGCCCACCCACGCCCCGTCCCGCGTGATCGCACCCGGCCGGCCAAACGATTCTCCCGCCAACACGCCCAGGGGCACGAGGCCGGTCGGCGTCCAGGAGAACGGCGTCGAATCCTCGAATCCGACGATCGTCCCGCCGTTGCCCGAGATCGCGGTCGCGGTGGACGTCCCGCCCACGAACAGATGGCCGATCGATTGCAGTCCACCGGCCGCGGACCAGCGATAGGAGTCGGTGCCAGACCAACCGGCGGCCAACGAACCGTCGCGGGACAGCGCGGCGGCGACGTTGTCGGTGGCGCCGTTCAACGCGCCCAGATCCACGATCCCCGTGGCGGGGGTCCAGCGGAAGGCGCGGCGGCTGCCATCAAGGATGAAGGACGCGCCGGAAACGGTCTGGCCGTCGGCCGAAACCGCGAGGGCGCGGCTCCAGTAGCCGTCGACGAAATCGCCGAGACTCGTGATCGAGCCCGCTTGGAGCGGGTGGAGCAACGCGCCGGCCGAGAGGACGACGGCCAACGCCGCGATGCGCGGACGATGCTGGATGGGGGAATTCATGCGTGTGGGGGGATGTGCCGGGTGATTCCCATCCGGATTCCGGTCGCGCCGAAGCCTCGACGGGACAAACGGGCGATCCGATCCGCGGACTGGAACCTCCTGGCAACCATGACTGGTTACCAAGTCTTCTGGGATTCCCCGGAAAGCTGTTGCAGGGAATTCCCCTACGTTCGACCGGGGTGTTCCCGTTCGTCCCATCCGACCCGCTTTGCCGGACCGGATTGCAAGCCGACGGGCGAGGGTCTCCGGGCGGCATCGGGTTTTGCGGAGCCCCGTGCCGCGGTCTTCGGCGGTTTCCCATCCTGTTCATCCTGTCCGAAGACCGAAGTCGCCCCTATCGTCGCCGCGCATGACGGACGCCGAACGATCCGATTCGATCCGGACGGCGATGCCGTCCGGCGGTCTTTTCGCGGGACAAACCTGGCGGGTATCGCCGCGCCCCCTCGCGCTGCCGGCCGCCTTCATCGGGGAACTCGAGTTCCTCGGCCGGGTGCTGCTGCAGTTCTACCGCGCCACCTCGCTGCTCTACCGGCGCAGCCTCGAGGGCAAGGCTCCCGAATGGGTCGCCGCCTTGCTGGACCAAGGCAAACCCGCCGGGTTGATCGCATGGCAACGCGACGCGGCCTATCGCAACGAGGTGCCCCGCGTCATCCGGCCCGACGTCCTGCTCACCGACGGCGGCTTCGTGATTTCCGAACTCGACTCCGTCCCGGGCGGCATCGGCGCGACCGATTGGCTCAACGCGACGTACGCGGCCCTTGGCGATCCGGTGGTGGGCGGGGCCGACGGGATGCGGGACGGTTTCGCGGGAATTTTCGGCGACGCGGCGAACGTTCACCTCGTGGTGTCCGAGGAAGCGGCGGCGTACCGGCCCGAGATGGAATGGATGGCATCGAGGTTGGGCGGTCGCTTCGCGGTGCGGGACGGCACCCACGCGGCATTCGCCGACGGGGACGCGGTGTATCGGTTCTTCGAATTGTTCGACGTGGCCAACGTGCCGGCGGCGCGAGCGATCTTCGACGCGGGTGCGGCGAAGCGGGTGCGGGTGACGCCGCCGCCGCGGCCGATTTTCGAGGAAAAACTGCTGCTGGCATTGGCCGGCAACCGGAACCTGCGCGCATTCTGGCGCCAGGAACTCGGCGAGGGATTCCTCCAGCGATTGCTCAAGGTGCTGCCGCAAAGTTGGGTGGTGGATCCGCAACCCTTGCCCCCGCACGCCGCGTATCCGGGCCTCGATCTCACCGACTGGCGCCAACTGAAGGCACTCTCGCAACGCGAACGCGACCTGATCCTGAAGATCTCCGGCTTCTCGCCCAACGCCTGGGGCGCGCGCGGCGTGCATCTGGGCAGCGACCTGAGCGCGGAGGAATGGAGCGTGGCGGTGGACGCCGCCCTCGCCGCGTGGCCGGACTCGCCCCACGTGCTGCAGCGCTACCACAAACCGCGCGTCGTGCCCGCATCGTGGTTCGATTTCGACGCGCGGCAAACCGTCCCGATGCCGGGACGGGTGCGGCTGTGCCCGTATTATTTCGTGGTGGGCGACGGTGCCCAGGCCCGGCCGCGGCTTGGCGGCGTGCTGGCGACGATTTGTCCCGCGGACAAGAAGATCATCCACGGCATGACCGACGCGATCCTGGCGCCGGTGATGGCGGAGCCGACTCCGTAGGGGGGAATCTCCGGGCACGGACCCGCACCCGGTGCTTTCGGACTGCGGTGGCAAGGCCTTCGGAAGGCCGCGACACCGCTATCGAAACCGGGAGCGGCCGGGATGGACGATGGGCCCGGTCGCATTGCGGCGTGGGCGTCGCTGACGCTCCTTCCCGCCGCACTTGTATCTTCCGTTTTGCCGCTTGTGTCCGGCTGTTGGGCCGGACAGAGGAGGTGCCGCTACGGGCCTGCAGGCCCGTAGCGGCG
>WBXI01000150.1 GCA_008933025.1 Verrucomicrobiota bacterium | reverse complement strand
CTGTTTCTGGAACGGGTGGAAGGGGTGCCGTTGTGGCAGGCGGGCGCGGTCGAGTCCTGGGAAGGCGCCGCCCGCTGGCTGGGCGGGATGCACGCGGCGTTCGGTCTGGGTCCGGGATTCCGGGACGATTCCGGGATGTCCCATCTGCCCCGACACGACGCCCGTTTCTTCGCGACCTGGGCCATCCGCGCCGCGGAGTTCGTCCGGCTGCGATTCGGGACGGGTTCCCCGCGGACCCGCCGGCGTTTCGAGCGCATCGTCGCCGACTACGACGCCGTCGTCCGCCGTCTCGTCCGCATGCCCGTCACGCTGGTCCACGGCGAGTTCTACCCCTCGAACATCCTCCTGCGTCCGGACGGGTCGATTTGTCCGGTGGATTGGGAATTGGCTGCCATCGGCCCAGGCCTGCTGGATGTCGCGGCGTTGGTCTCCGGGGAATGGACGGCGGCGCAGCGCGCGCGGATGGCCAACGCCTATCGGCGCGCCCTCGAGTCCGCCGGTCGGACGCCCGGTCCGGTGGACGCGATGTCGGCCGACATCGATTGCTGCAGGCTGCACCTCGCGATGCAGTGGCTGGGTTGGGCGGCGGATTGGAATCCGCCGGGGGGACACGCCAGGGATTGGCTGCGGGAGGCGTTGCGGTTGGCGGAACGATTGGGCATCGGATGAACTCCCGGCGCCAACTGATCGTGAACGCGGACGATTTCGGGCTGAGCCCGGGTGTGAACCGCGGGACCGTCCGCGCGCACGAGCACGGGGTGGTGACCAGCGCGAGCCTGATGGTGCGCGGCGCGGCGGTGGCGGAGGCGGCGGCGTACGCCCGCGCGAACCCCCGGCTTTCGGTGGGGCTGCACCTCGACCTCTGGGAATGGGAATGCCGCGACGGCGAGTGGCGGATGGTCTACGGGGTGGTCGATGCGACGGATGCCGTGGCGGTGGAACGGGAAGTGGAGCGCCAGCTCGCGGCGTTCCGGGAAATGGTGGGCCGGGACCCGACGCACCTCGATTCCCACCAGCACGCGCACCGGTCGGATCCCCTCCTGTCGGTCGCGCGCCGTGCGGCGGGGGCGCTGGGCGTGGTGTTGCGGAACGACGATCCGCGGGTGCGGTACCGGGGCGACTTTTACGGGCAGACCAACCGGGGCGAGCCCTGCCACGGGTTCGTCTCGGTGGAAGCGATGGTGCGCGTCCTCGGGGGACTGGCGCCGGGCCTGACCGAGATGGGGTGCCATCCGGGCGAGGATGGCGACGTGGACTCGGTGTACCGGGAAGAGCGCGCGATCGAGGTCCGCACGCTCTGCGACCCCCGGTTGCGGGAAGCGATCGCGGCCGGGGGGATCGACCTGTGCTCCTTCGCCGACGTGGTCGGGACGCCGCGCCGATGACCGCGGACTACGCGGCGGTGGTGCCGTTCACGGCGAAGTCGAACACGTCGAAGTTCCGCACGTCGGCCAGTGCCCGGCCGGCATACCCGGGTTTCAGGGGCGCGCTGAACAGCAGCGGCACCATTTCCTCGTAGCGTCCGCCGTGCGACCGCAGGGCCCCGGCCAGCGCCTTGAGGTCGTGGTACTCGGGCGTCCGGCCCAGCACCGCGTCGCGACCCGCGCACACCACGAGGTCGCCCATGCGATCCTCCGGCAATTCCAACAGGCGGGCCGCGGTGGCGCGTTCGAGCGCCTCGGTGACCCCCGGCAACGCGCGCACCCACGCCAGCACCGCGGCGCAGTCGGCCGTCGGCGGCACATGCACCTGGGCGAACGATCCCAACGCGCCGTGATGCGCCACGTACGGGTCGGTGATGGGCAGGATCACGCGGAAGCCGGGGCCGAACTGCCGGGTCAATTCCGATTCCAGATAGGTCACGTTCGGCGTGCCGTCGGCGCGTTGCTTGGCGTTCATCCCGTGGTCGGCGGTGATCCCGACGACCGCGCCGAGATCCAGCAGGCGCCCGATCTCGACGTCGATGGCGGCATAGAAGTCGATCGCCTCCGGGGCGTCCGGGGCGAACTTGTGCTGCATGTAGTCGGTGGTGCTGAGGTAGAGGAAGTCGGCGCGGCCGGCCTCGAGCAGGCGCACGCCGGCGCGGAGGACATAGAGCGAGGCGTCCCCGCTGTAGATCGGCGGGGTGGGGCCGACGAGGGCCTCGACGTCGCCGATGCCATGGGATTCCTGCCGGGCCTGGCCGGCCTTTTCGGAAGAGAAGGCGATGCCGCCGTGCTCGATGAGGCCGGAGGCAAAGATGTCGCGGAGCTTCTCCTTGGCGGTGACCACGGCGACCTTGCGCCCGGCCCTGGCGGCGGCCGGGAACAGCGTCGGACAACGCAGGAAGCGCGCTGAGTTCATCATCACTTCCTGTCCGGAGGCGGTGTCGTAGAAGAAATTGCCGCCGATGCCGTGGACGCTCGGCGGGACGCCGGTGACGATCGAGCTGTTGTTGACGTTGGTGAAGCTGGGCATGGCGCCGCGCGCGAACCCGCGGTGGCCGTCGATCGAGAACCGCTGGAGCCGCGGCATGCGCCCGCGGGCCATGGCGGCGTCGAGATAATCGTCGGCCGAACCGTCGAGACAGAGGACGGCGACCGGGCGGGCGGGCGGGGTATAGGTGCGGCCGTTGGCGGCGAACGGGGTGGTCGAGGGGAGTGGCATGGACGGGTCAGGGTTGGGACTTGGCGAGGGATTTCGGGATGTAGCCGACGGAAGTCTGGATGGCGTGGGTGCACGAGCAGCCGGCACTGGTCTCGGGGGCCAGCAGGAATCCGCCGGCCGGGATCAGCCCGAGCCAGCAGCCGCTGCGGATGCCCTCGAACTGGGTTCGCTGGTTCGTCTCGAGATCCCACATGGACTGGAAATGATGCCGGAAGAAAATGGCGTTCTTGCCGGCGGACATGATGCCGCAACCGCGGCGTTCGGGCAGGTCGCGCCGCAGCGTCTCGCCGGTGGCGAGGTTGAACGAGCGTTGGTCGGAATAGAAGACGTCGCCGATGACGACCGGGTGCTGGAGATGGCCGCTGTGGTGGCCCTTGTCCTCGTGGTGGGATTCCGACCAGAGGACCCGTCCGCCGATGGCGCTCGCGAGGTCGTCGCCGCCGGAGGCCGGCCGGGTCGCGGGCGGGGCGTTGAAGGCGAAGGTGTGGTAGTTCTTGTTCCGGTCGGTGCCGGTGACCACGACGGTGTTCCTGCCGTACACGAGGTAGGTCATGAACTGGCATTGGCCGAAGTCATGGGCCTTTTCCCAGAGCCGTTTGCCGGTGCGGAGATCGAGGGCCACGAGGTGTTGGTCGGTGAGTTCCTCGTTGGCGAGACGGCTCCCGGGCGCGTTCACCGCGCCGGGATTGCGGCTCTCCAGAAAGAAGATCATGCCGTCCCCGATGGTGATCGTGGAATTGAGGATCGCCCCGCCGCGGTACTCCCACTGCGGCCTGCCGTCGCGCGGATCGAGCGCGAACAACAGGTCGCTGGTCACCCGGCCGACCTGGTCGGGCGCGTATTCCTCGTACCACTCGCCGTCGTCGCCGAGATAGGGCGCCTCGCGCTTCACCCGGCTGCCGACGAGGATCGATTCCCCCGCGGCCACGTAACCCCAGTCGCGCGGCGCGTCGGCCCCCGCCGTCGGCACGTGGAACCGCACGCGGCGTTCGCCCGTCTGGCCATCGAACCCGAGGCAATGCCGGCCGTGCGCGACGTAGAGGGTGTCGCCGCTCGAGGCCATGTTGCTGCAGTCGCGGGTGACGTTGGCGCGCCGCACCTCGGGCGCGGACACGTTCCAGAGGATGGTCCCGTTGTAGGCGTCGATGCCGAACAGGATGCGGTTGCCCTGGACGTACAACCGGCCGGCGGTGCTGAGCGGCGCGGGATTGCGGTTGCCGCGGTCGGGCATGGGCCGCGGCCCGGGATCGCCCCACCAGGCGACCTGGAGTTCGCCGTGGACGAGTTCGTCCTGGCTGCACGAGGAATTGTCGGGCCCGCCGTATTGGTGGCCCCACTCGCCGCCGCCGGCGAGTCGCGCGCGTTTGAAGGCGAACCACGCGCCCGCTTCCGTGGTCGTCGTGGCGCCGGCCAGCGGGGAACCGGCCATCCACCGTCTCCACGCCGCGGCGTCGGCATGCGGGCCGCCCCCGAAGAAAAAGCCGCCGTTGGGCCGCAGCAACCGGTGCACTTCGGCGGCCGGGATCGTCGGCACGCCGCCGTCGGCGAGGCCGGACTCCGAGACGACGAGGTTCGCGAAGAGATCGCCGTAGGGAAGGTCCGGTCCGGCCAAGACCTGCACCGACGCGCGGACCCCCTGCACGCCGGCCTCTCCGAAAAGCCTGCGGACGGCGGCCACCCGCGGGGCGGCGGACTCGACCACGACGACCTGCAACTGGCTTTGGCGCGCGAGTTCGAGGGCGAGGTGTCCGTCGGCGGCGCCGAGCACCAGGCAATAACCGTCGCGAACGCCCGATTCCCGGAGGATGCGGCCGGCGATCGCGGCCGCGCCGGCGTCCGGGGTCGTCTTGGCCGCGGCGGAGACCGTGGCCGGACGATAGTAGAACGAGGTATCGAACACATGGCGGAGGCTGACCACGGGGCGGTCGCCGCGGTTCGGGGCGACGAGCCGATAGTGGTATTCGCGGTCCCGTTCGAGTCCGTCGAGGACGACCGCGTGGCTGCGCGAGGCGGCCCCGTCGCCGAGGGTGCGTTGGTTGCCGCCGGGCAGTTCGAGTTCGAGGCGCGTGGGCGTGGCGTCCTCGGTCTCCCACGTGACGACGGCGGAGGAGCGGTCCCGCCAATCGACGAACGGGCCGTAGTCGGGCCGGAAGACCAGGGGCGTCGGCGCGGGTTTCGGGAACAGCGCCCTGCGGGCCTCGAAATGGCGGCGGATCTCGTCGGCCGCGAGCGCGCGGCGATAGAGTCGGATTTCGCTGAGGGCGCCGGCGAGCGGATGGCGTTCGTCGTCGTCCTGGTAGGCGCCGACGACGAACGGCGCGGACGGCGGGTAAAGGATGGGGCCGGACTGGTCGCGGCTCTCGGCGGCGACGATGCCGTCCACGTACACGCGCTGGAGGGTGCCGTCGTAGGTGCCGACGACATGGTACCAGCGGTTGGTTTCGAACGGCGTCCTCGACGCGAGGTAGGTCAGGCGTTTGCCGCCCTCGGTGGCGACGCCGAAGGAAAAGGTGGCGTTGACCGACCCGAGGATCCATCCGCGTTCGAAGTCGCCGTTGTCCTGCACGTAGCCGACGAAGCCGCCCCACGGGGCGACGCGATCGACCCGGACCCAGGCCTCGGCGGTGATGTCTTTCTGCGGGAGGGAGGACCTGTCGATCCTGCCCGAGACCACGATTTTCTCGTCGCGACCCGGCAATTCGATGCGCGGCGGCCCGGGGTCCTTGAGCAACCGGGGTTTGCCGACCAGCGAGAGGTCGGCGCCGGCGATCGGGCGGATGCCGGAATTCTGCGAACGATCCGGCGAGAAATCCCAGTGCGCGACGAGTCCGATCTCCTGGGCGCGCGCGACCAAGGGCACGAGGGCCAGGAGCAGGAGCAGGGTGGCAACGATGCGGTTCATGGGGTGCGAAGCCGGGAGCAACGAGCGGGAAGGGGGAAGCGAGACCGTGGCCACCGGGGCCGCGAGTCGGGTGCCGGTCGGACCGCGCCCGTCCGCCTCCCGGTGTCGTCGGCTGCCCGCCGGGGCGGACGCCGTCGTTCCCTCACTCATCGGGAACCTCCGGGACGGGTCGTGTCGGGAGCGAGGGATGCCTGGGGCCCCGCGGCGCGGAAACAGTGGATGGCACCGTCGTCGGTGCTGGCGAACACGGCGCCATTCGCGGCGGCCAGACCGTAGGCGCGGCCGCGGACCTTTTGCTTCCACGCGACCGAACCGTCGGCGGCGCGCAAGGCGGCGATCTCGTCCTTGCCCCCGGCGACGAGGGTCTCGCCGGCGAGGATCAGGCAATGGGCCCACGAGGATTCGGCCCGCCAGACCTGGCACGTGTCCATGCCGCGCGTCGCCTCGTCGATGCCCTTGCCGATCACGGCGAGCTGCTTCCTGGCCGCGTCGCGTTCCGTCTCGGTGCCGGCCTTTTTCTCGAGCGCCTTCAGTTGCTTCGCGAGGGCGGACTGCTCGACCGAGAGACGCCGGCGTTCGCGGGCCAGCGACAGGTAACGCCCGCGGTCCAACGCGGTGAGTTCCGTGTCGGAATGCAGGTACGAACGCGTCGCGGTCACGATCATGTGGTTGCCCTGGAAGGTGGCGAGTTGGTCGCTGTGGCCGTCCTCGACGGCGCCGAGTTGGCCGGTCTTCCCGGGGCCGAAGACCAGCAGGTCGTCGCTGAGCAACGCGTACGTGCCGCCCGAACCCTCCACCACCCGCAGGCGTTTGCCGTTCTGGAGATCGCACACGGCGGGGTTGTCGCGTCCCGCGGGAACGTAGAGACGGGAGCGCGATGCCAGCAGGTAGCCTTGCGCGGGGAGATCGGTCTGGATCTGCCGCCAGCGTTCCGCACCCGTGGCGGCGTCGAAGGCCACGAGGTGGACGCCCTCGGACGGGAACATGCCGGCGGTGGTGAACACCCGTCCGTCCTGCACGACCAACGACGTGCGCACCGGCCAGACCGAGACGAGCCGGCCGTTGCCGGGAATGCGCCGGTCCTTCGGGGTGGCGCGGACTTTCCAGACCAACCCGCCGGTGTCGGCCTTCAGGCAGTACACGCAGCCGTCGTCGGATCCGAAATAGACCCGGCCGCCGTCGACCGTGGGGGCGAGCCGCACGGGGCCCTCGGTGTGGAAGCTCCACGACTCGCGGCCGGTGGCGGCGTCGAGGCAATGGACCTGGTCGTCGGCGGACGAACCGAAATAGACGCGGTTGGCGGCGACGACGACGTGGAAGGCGCGGTCGAAGATCTGGCGCGGCTTCATGTCGTAGACCTTGTTCCAGCCGTCCCACTTGGCCTCGCCCTGCCAGGCGGGGCGCGGGGCGTGGGGCGATTGCCATGTCCATGCCTCGGCGACGCGCGCGGGCAAGGGGTCGGGCGACACGCCGCTGCGGGAGTAGTCGGCGCGGTAGGTGGGCCAATCGGCGGCGTGGAGTGCGCCGACACCCAGGGCGAGCACGGCGCGGAGCAGTGGGCGCAGGGCGGCGGGCGATGGGCAGGGAACGGGCGGCATGGTCAGCAGGGGGAAGGGGAGGACGGAAAGTGGAAAGGGCGTCGGGCGAACACCCCCGCGTCCGGGCCCGGGGTTCCCGGGGACGCCCGGCGTTCGGAGCGCCGGGATTCCGGGCTCGCCGCGCCCCGTTCCCCGCCCGCGTCTTCCGTCGCCACTCCCTCCACGCTCCCGGCTCGCAGCCGCAGGACGCGGTCGGCGTGGGCCGCGGCATCGGTGCCGTGGGTCACCACGATCACGGTGCCGCCGGCGCGTTGGTAGGCGGCGAGGCGACGGAACACGGCGGCCGCGTTGTCGGGATCGAGGTTTCCGGTGGGTTCGTCGGCGAGGATCAACGGCGGTTGTTTCGCGAGGGCGCGGGCGAGGGCGACGCGTTGGCGTTCGCCGGCGCTGAGGGTCGCCGGCGCGGCCCCGGCGCGCGGGGCGAGACCGAGTTCGGCGATCAATTCCTCCACCCGGTCCCGTGCCGCGGCATCCACGAGCGGGAGCCCGGCCAGGATGTTCCGGCGGACGTCCAGATACGGGACAAGATGGAAGAGTTGGAACACGAACCCGATCTTCGCGGCCCGGAACCGCGCGCGGGCGGCGGACGACATCGCGTAGGGATCCTGGCCGTCGACGGCCACCGTGCCCGACGACGGCCGCAGCATGCCGCCCAGCGCGAGGAGCAACGTCGACTTGCCGGAACCACTGGGGCCCTGGACGGCGAGGAACTCGCCGCGGGCCACCCGGAACGAAACGTCGTCGAGCGCCGCGAACGGGCCCGCGCGGGTGGCGAAGGTGCGGACGAGATGCTCGCAGGATACCATGGTCAGTCGGCGCGGAGGGTGTCGGCCGGATCGTGGGCGACGGCGAGCATGGCCGGAAGGAAACTCGCTGCGGCGGCGAACCCGGGCGCGAGGAGCAGGGACCACCCGAGCAAGACGGATTCGGGAACGATCCCGGCCGCGGTCACCGGGAAGATGCGGGGGCCCTGGTGGAGCGCGAGTTGGGTCCCGGCCCAGTAGCCGAGCGCGGCACCCGCGAGGCCCAGGACGACGGCGCGCCCGAGCACCAGCGAGGCGATCCGTACGGAACCGTGGCCGAGCGCGCGCCACAGGCCGATTTCCGGGCGGCGTTCGCGGACATTGAGCGCGGAGAGGATGCCGACCCACGCGGCGCCGACCAACAACACCAGCGGCACGGCGAACGCCGTGTACTTTTCCGCGGTCTGCCGCTGGCGGGCCCGGGCGTCGGCGATCGAACGCAATTGCAGCACGCGGGCTTCCGGCAGTGCGCGCTCCAGCGCCTTGCGCAATTGCGCGATCGCGTCCTGCTCGCCCGTCAGGCACAGGCAGTCGATCGCCCGGATCTCGCTGATCCGCCCGGGCAGGCCGAGGATCGACTGGGCGTCGGACAGCGAGGCGAACAGGCGGATGTCGTCGTCGGTGCCGCTTTCCACGAGCACGCGCTGGACGACGAGCGGATGGCCGCGGACGTCGATGGTGGCGCCGGGACGCGCGCCGAGCCGGGCGGCGAGCGCGTGGCCGAGACAAGCCTTCCCGGCCGGGATCTCGAAACCCATCGGCTGCTTCTTCTCGCCCGGACCGACGACCGCCGTGCCGAGGCCGGTGAGGATGGCGTCGCGTCCGCCGAGCGCGAGGCGCCGTTCGAGCGAGGGCGTGAGGTGGTTGAAGGCGACGAACGTGCCGGCGGCGGCGGCGAGGCGTCGGACGGCGTCCGCCGGCAGCGTCAGGTCCGAATGGCCGTCGGCGAGGAATTGGTCGGGATCGACGTCGCGGGGGAGGATGCGGAGGTTGAAGCCGAGGTCGCGGGTGACGCGGCGGGTCTCGCGCTCGGCGGCGGTGGCGAGGATCCGGACGGCGACGAGCAGGGCGACGGTGCCGGCAATCGCGAGCACGGCGAGGGTTGCATTCGCCCACCGGTGCCGGAGTTCGCGGAGGATGAGGACGATCGTGGACATCGCGGGTCAGCGGTTGGACTGGCGGAGGGCGAGCCACGCGCCGGAGAGCGCGGCGGTGCCGGCCCCGGCACCGAGCAACCACCACAACGGGCGCGCCGCGGCGGAACCCCGGGTGGCGGCGGCGGCCGGCGCGTTCGTCCCGTCCATGCGTCGTCCCGATTCCACGGCCTCGGCGACGTCGGTGGCGGAAGGCAAGGCGTCGACGGAATCCTCCGAATAGCCGAGGGCCTGGGACGTGCCGGCGGTCTTGCGGCGTTGGCCGGCCTGGGGGCCGCGTTCGACGATGCGGCCGACCTCGGCCCGGACCACGGGGTTTTCGGGATCGAACCCGAGCGCCTTGGCGGCGGCTTCCTGCATGCCGCGGTCCCAGCGTCCGGGGACGAGCGGGCCGCGGAGCCAGGCGCGGTCGAGGTCGCATTCGCAGTCCTGCCCGACGAGGACGAGGCGTTCGCGCAGGGCGGTCTCGGTGATGAGCGGGCCCTCGAGGGCGCTCCCGAGACGCCGCCCGCGGCCGTAGACGATGGCGAGGCGCGGGTCGGACGCGGGGGCGGGATCGAGGCCAAGTCCCCAGAGCAGGATGGACTCGCCGGCCTGGCGGTCGGGACCGAGGACGACCAACTGCGGGGCGACGTCGACGGGCTTGGGCATGCCGGGGATCAGGCGCGCGACGCTGGCGATGGCTGCCGCGGCGGCGGCACGGGCGCGTTCGTTGGCGGCGCCGTCGGTGCCCTCGACGAGAAGGACCACGGCGTAGGCCCGCAGCGTTTCCCTGCGGAGCCGCTCGCGCATCGGGGAGTCGACGAGGGATTCCAGAAGGCGGACGGCGTCGTCGGCGGTGCGCGGGAGGGCCGTGGCGCCGGCGACGGGGAGGGTGCGGCCGGCGGCGTCGACGAGTCGGAGCAGGGCGGGCTCCCCGGGCCGGGCGTCGGTGTTGGCGGCGAAGGCGAGGTTGGAATCGGGGAGGACCGCGGCCGCGGCCCGGGCGAGCGCGGCCCGGACGGCGTCGGGAAACGCGGGCCCGCAGGAAAACTCCAGGCGGACCGGCGAATTGCCGAGATCCACGAAGCCGGTGTCCCGGATCGAGTAACGGCAGGCGAGGGCGATGCCGGCCGCACCGAGCCAGAGCCACGCGAGGAGTTGAAGGACGCGTCGCAGCATCGAACGCCGGAGGCTACAGCCCGCCGCAGTCGGGACAATCCGCAATCCGGTGGAGTTGCAGCTTTGTGACATGGAACGAACGCAGGTCGGCCACCAGCAGGCGGCCGCGAAGGGTTTCGCCGAATCCGGCGATGAGCTTGATG
>WBXI01000149.1 GCA_008933025.1 Verrucomicrobiota bacterium | reverse complement strand
GGCCCGTTCGGTTCCGCACCGATCCTGATCGACCGACTGCAGGCCGTGGGATCCAAGCACACGAACATCTACGACGCCGCGTTGGCGTGGACCACGGATTACAACGGCAAGAAGGTCCCGACCGCCGTGCACCGGATCGCGCGAGGGGCGCCCAGCGGCGGGAATTTCGGCTTCGAGGACGGCCACGTCGAATGGTTCCAAGGCAGGAAAGTGTCCTTGGGATCGGACTACGGTGGTTGGCAATGCTTCTTCAAGATCTCGTTGCCGGACCAGCCCTGAGCCGCGTTCCCGGACGGAAGCCGGCTAGAATTTGCGCGCCCGGAACGTTTTCCCCGCGGTCGCGCCCGCATCCAGCACGGGCAGGCGCTGCACGCCGTTCGTCGAACTCCCGGTGAACAAGGGCGTCCACGCGACCAGATCCGACGACGACTCCACCACGTAGGCGGTGTTTTTCGCGCCGGCAATCTCGAACGTGATCGAGCCATCGCATTCCGGCGTGTAACCCAGCAACGGTTGGTCGCCCGTCGCGATGGCCAGCGACGCGGTTTCCCGCTGGGTCATCCCGTCGTCGTTCGAGACCCGCAGGGTGTATGTACCGGCGTCGGCGAAGCCCACGTTCGGGAGCACGAGCGAGGCGGAGGGTCCTTTCTGGACGAGCGTGGCGCCGTGGTACCAGGAAAGTTCCAGCGGTTCGGTCCCCCCAACGCGCGCCGACAACACCACCGTCGTGCCTTGGGTCGCCACACGCCGGGCCGGTCGCGAGGCACAGACGATCGTCGGGCCCGGGCACGACGGCTTCGGATCCGCATTGGACATCGCGTAGTGCAACTGGACGATGCCGCTGGCACCGCCGACGCCGTCGACCGCCACGAGATAGATGTTGCCGGCGCGGGCGCAGAACGAGACCGAACTGGTCTTGTCGGTGCCCGAAACGTCGTTGTTGCACGCGACTTCGCGCATGCCGAGATAGGGATCCTCGGATTCCCCCGTGTCGTAAAACACGGCCAGGACGGTGTCGAACGTGCTTCCCTGGGTATCCACGGTGACGACGCCGTCGGCGTCGCAGGTGAGCGGATACCATTTCGAGGCCCCCCCGGCCGCGCCGCACAGGGTGGGTTCGTTGGGATCGACCGTCTCGCCGACGGTGCTGAACACCTGAGTGCCGGACACGCCGCGGCTCAGTCCGACCGGCCTCGGAGAGCGCGCCAAGGCCGCGGCATGCCCCCCACCGGCGCCCGTTTGCGCCAGAGCGTCGCCGAGGCGATCGAACGCGCGGAACGCGGGATCGGATCCGTTGCTGCGTTGGTAGAGTTGGACGTCGACGGGGACCGAGCGGGTGGTCTGCGACGTGCCGTCCGCGTAGGTCTGCCGGATGTCCGCGAAGTACTTGCCGACGACCGCGATCGAGGCGGAGCCCAGGTCCAGATTGCCCGAGATCGCGCCCGGCACGGCCGTGCCGTCGCGGAACCATGTGAAAGCCGTCTGCACGAGCACCGAGGGAGCAACGGCCACCGAAAGCAGCAACGGTTGTCCGGGCAGCGCGTTCGGGGAGGTCGACTGGGAGATGATCCGGGGCACGTGCTGGACGGTGGGTTCGATGCCCCACGAGAGCACGACGGTTCCCCGCTGCAGTGCCGCGCCATCGACCGCCACGAAGTAGCGCGTGCCGGCCACCACGTCGACCCGGACCCGGGAGGTGTGGGTGCCGACGTCCGCGTCGTCGTTCCCCCCGGCCAAGACGATGTTCGACAACGACGGCGAATCGGCGGCGGGAGCGCGGAACACCGCGAGCCGGGTGTCGAAGGAACTTCCCGCGGTGTCCAGGGTCGCGATGCCGGTGGTCGCCGGCACCCAACTCACCCAAATCGAATTGTGCGCTGGCGCCCCCGCGATCAATGGCTCCCCCAACTCGCTCGTCGCCGTCGCATTGGATCCACGGGCCACGCCGGAATCGCCCGCGATGGCGTTCGTGAACCCCGGGATGCCTGGCTGCAGGGCGAGAAACCCGTCCGAGAACGGCCCCGGCGAGATGTCGGGAAGGACCGGTATCGGCCCGCCGAACAAGGTTCCGGCGGCGTCCGTCACCCGTACCGTGTAGGCACCGCCCGTCGCCGGTTGCGCGGAATGGAGCACGAGCGTCGACGACGTCTCGTCCGGGATCGACAGCCCATTGCGGAACCATTGGTAGGCCAGGGGCCCGCTGCCGACGGCCGTCACGGCCAGCGTGACGTCGCTCCCCAACGGAACCGGATTCCCCGGGCTCGCCGTCGCCGACACGATCCGCAGGGGACCTTCGGCCGACAAACGGGCGGCACGACTCGACGCGGTGCCGTGGACGTCGGTGATTTCCACCCGGTACTCGCCGAGATCCTCGTTCCGCACCGCGCCAATCGAGAGGGTATCGCCCGTCGCGCCCAGATCGCCCGAGGCATCCCCTGCCCGGTGCCACCGATACTTCAGCGGAGGCACTCCAACGGCATCCACGTGGAACTGTGCCGGTGTTCCGAGGGTTACGCGCGCGTCGGCCGGTTGGCCATAGATGCCGGGAGCGCCGAACTGCACCAACCAAGCCTCCGCGACCTCGGCCACCGGAGGCGGCACGCTCACGAGGGTTCCCTGGGGCGAGGCCGTGCGCCACAGGCCACCACCGAAGGTCACGCTCTGGGATTGGCCATCGACAATCCGCGAGATGGCCGTGCCTTCCGGCGGCGCAAAACCGAACATCGTCTCGAAGTCCGCGACCTGTGGCGCCCGCATCCCGAAGTAATTGAATGTCCGCGGCAACGCATCCATGCGGTGCGGGCGCGCCAGCTTTCCGATGCTTGCAAACGCGACCGGCGGCTCGGAATTGATCTGGCCGCCGCCACCGGTGGGCACGCCGGGATTCTGGCTCCACGGTCCCGGCGCGAACCAATCCACCGCGACGAAACTGCCCGTGGCCTCGTCGGCGCGGAAGAACGTCGCGATGTCCGACGTGATTCCCCCGAGCCACCCGTCGAGCGTGTTCGCCGGCAGGTCCAATGGATTGGACAATGCCACCGTCGGGCCCGCGGCTTTCACATCCAATTCCCAGTGCACGTCCGGGAATGGATCCGGGAAAACCACGGCCCCCACGGAATTCGCCGGCATGCCCGAAAGATTCGCCGCCACCCTTCCCAACCGCCCGGACCCATCCGTCGGCACCGCGAAGAGTCCGTCGATGCCATCCACCGACATCGGGGCGACGATCCACAGGCCGTCCGGCGTCCATGCGGGCGCACCGAGCGCCGAGACCACGTGCGGCGACGACGCCAGCAACGATCGTCTGGCCCCGCCACCTTCCGGCAGCACCACCAGGTCGAATCCACTGGTCACCACGAAGGATTCCCCATCGGGCGACCACGCCGGATTGGCGTCGTCCGGCAGCGAGCCCGGGATGAATTGGGGAGTCTCGCCGAGCCCGAGAATGCCGACGCCGGCCAGCGAGAAAAGCGCGAGCCCGCCGCTAGGATTTCGCGCGATGTTGCCGATGGGGCAAACCGACGGTTCATACAACCGGATCTGGTCGCCGGCGAACGGCACGTAGTCGAGATGGCATTCGTACCCGACCAGCAGGCCGAAGCCAGGGCCGTCGAAATCGATTCCCGTCACCGGCCCGTACCCGGGATCCGCCTGGACCCGGATATCCTCGCTGCCCGCGGCAAGATTCTTGAGCCACAGGTCGCGGCCAATAACGTTGGTTCCCGCCGTCCGCAGGAACGCCACGGCTTTGCGATCCGGCGACAGACGGGGTGCCACGCCGTCCGTGAGTTTCACGTCGAGGGAACCGTCGGCCATCGCCAGCCAGACAGTGCCGTTCAATTCCGGCACTTCGACCGCACGATCGTAGACCATCAGGTAGGGCAACTTGAGCAGGGGAATGCTGCCCTCGGGAATGGGTCGGAAATCACCGAGCCATACCCGCGAGGGATCGGTCTGGTTGCTGCCGGCATAGTCCACCCGGAATGTCCCTTCGTTGCCGACGGTCGAAATCCGGCCGCCGGGCGGCACGTTCTTGAAGCTGCCCGAGATCGTTTCCCCGGACATGACGGACATCTGGACGTCGGGCGCCAGCAATGCCGCGGCACGCGGCGACAACCGCACGCGCAAGGTGCCGCCCAATTGGATCGATTGGCCCACGTCGACGCCGTCCGCCACCTGGGCGTCCTTCACGTCGACTGCCAAAACCGCGTCCGTTCCCAGCACCAGGGACTTCGCCGCGATCCGCCCGACGGCACCCGATCCGCCCGGTTCGATCCGGCACCGCGCGTCGACGGGGCCTTGGACCGTGCCCTCACCGACCCACAACCCACCGTTCAACTGGATGCGTCCCGGCGTGGAAAGCGCGGCTCCCTGCACGATCTCGAAGACGCCGGCGGACTGGAGGAACGAACCGACGGAGAGGGAGCCCGACGCCACGCGGAAGTTGCCGAAGTTCTCGACGAATATCCCGTTGCCGATGCCGGCCGCGCCCGATCCCTTGAGATGGCCGAGCGTGCCGAAATTCTGGATGCGCCCCCCGCCGGAACTTCCCGGTGCGTCGCCGACGATCGCGGTTCCATCGGCCAGATCCAGCGATCCCCCGATCGTCAGGATCGCCCCGCCGGACAACTGGACGGACAGATCGTCGAGTCGTGCCGCCCCGTCGATGGCCAGGCTGCCGCCAAGGATTTGCCGACTCCCGGAGCCCACCCAGTGAAGCGCCCCCTTCGAAGTCACGTTCGCATTGTCCAGAACGCCGTGGCTCCATTGCATCGGCCCCATCACCGTGAGGCGGGCCGATCCGGTCCCACCCGACGTGTTCGCCGCGAGGGTACCGCCGGAAGTCCACAAAAGGGAGGTGACGGTGTAGGTGCCATCCAATGTCAACACCCCCGGATGGGTGTTCCAGACAACGGCGTAGCGCGCGGCGGCCGTATCGCTGGGGACCAACGACGGAACCCACGACGCCGGGGAACTCCACTTCCCGATGTTCCCGATGTTGACCGAAACCTCGACATTTTGGGCCGCCAACCGCGCGACGGCCATGCAAACCAACAACGCGGCCCACCCGCGGATCCGGTCGGCCGCGGGACGATGCGGGCACGCGACGGACGACGGGAGGCGGTGTTAACGCCCCGCCCCGGGCCACGCAAGCGATGCGAATGGCGTCGTGAGGCGGGATGCGCGCCCGGCATGCCCACCTCGGGCGCCCAAACCCCCGGCGTTGAGTCCGGGCCCGCGTTCTGCTCCTCTCGTAAACAACGTCGTCCCCGCCATGTCCATTTCGCGCGCCATCCTCTTTTTCGCCATGCTTGCGCTCGCCGTTGGTTGGCCAGGTACGATCGCCAAGGCAGCGGATCCCGCCAATGCCGCCGACCCCGGGATTGCCATCGTCGCGCTCAAGGGCCGGGTCAAGGTCCAGCGGGCGGGGACGACGGCCTTCGTCAACGCCGCGACCAATCTGGTACTGCGTCTGGGCGACACCCTCAGCACCGGCGACTTCAGCGAGGCCACGCTCCAGTTCTCGGACAAATCCCTCGGACGGGTCGACGAACTCACCGACCTCGTGATCTCCAAGCCGGGCACGCAGGGCGAGCGTTACCAGATCGAGGTCCGCGAAGGCGGCTTCTACCTCTTGAACCGCGACAAGGCCACCGACCAGAAGTTCCGCACGCCCGTCGCGTCCGGGGCCATTCTTGGCACGGAGTTCGCCGTGCGCGTCGCCCATGACGGGACGACGCGTGTCTTTCTCTTCGAGGGAGCGATCAGTCTTTCCAACCAGTTCGGCGGCGTTGCCCTCGCGGCGAACGAGGAGTCACGCGTCGATCCCGGCGTCAAACCGACCAAGTCGGCGATGGTCGACGCGGTGGCGCCCGTCCAGTGGACGCTCTACTACCCGGCGGTGTTGCCACCCTCGCTGTTGGCCGGCGTTTCCCCGGCCCTCGCGGCCACCGCCGAAAAATATGCGTCCGGAGACCTGCTGGCGGCGATCGCGGCGATCGATCCCACGGTTGCCCCGGGGAACGCCCCGGACCGGCTGCTGCTGGCACAACTCGCGTTGGCCGCCGGCCAACCGCAACGCGCCCTCCCCCTGCTCGCCGGGGACCAAGGACCCGCCGCCGGCGCATTGCGATCGCTCGTCGACGTGGTGGCCGGCCGCCGGCCGTCGGGCGCACCCGACGGCTCGCCGGCCTCCTCGCTCGTCGCGGGCTACGCCGCGCAGGCCGGGTTCGACCTGCCCGAAGCGCTGCGACTCTCGCGGGTGGCCGTGGCGGCCGACCCGGAATTCGGCTTCGGTTGGGTGCGCGTTGCCGAACTGGAATTCGCGCTCGGCAACGCGAGGGCCGCCCGCGAGGCGCTCGACACCGCGACCCGCCGGGTGCCCCGGAACGCGCACGCCCGCGCCCTGCGGGGTTTCGTCGCCGCGGCCCGCGGCCATCTGGGTTCCGCGCGGACCGATTTCGAGGAGGCGATCGCGATCGATCCCCATTACGGCAACGGCTGGCTGGGACGCGGCCTGTGCCGGATCAAGTCGGGCGACGTCGCCGGCGGGCGACGGGATCTGCAGACGGCGGCGGCACTGGAACCGACGCGCGGGTTGACCCGCAGTTACCTGGGCAAGGCGTTTGCCGCCGAGCACGATCCGGCGCGTGCGGCGCACGAACTGGACCGGGCGCGCGAACTCGACCCGATGGATCCCACCGGTTGGCTGTACGGGGCACTCGTCGACCAGCAGTCAAACCGCGTGAACGACGCGATCCGGGCCCTCGAGCGATCCAAGGAACTGAACGAGCGTCGCAACGTGTACCGGTCGCGCCAACTGCTCGACCAGGACCTGGCGGTGCGCGGCGCGAACCTTGCCGCGGTCTATCGCGACGCAGGGATGACCGAATGGGCGTTGCACGAGGCCGGACGCGCGGTGGCCTACGACTATGCAAACCCGTCGGCGCACCTGTTCCTCTCCGGCGCGTACGATTCGCTGCGCGACCCGCGCCTTTTCAACCTGCGTTACGAGACCCCGTGGTTCAGCGAGTTGCTGGTGGCCAACCTGCTGGCACCCGTCGGGGCCGGCACGCTCTCCCAGAACGTTTCCCTGCAGGAATACTCGCGGTTGCTCGAGAGCGACGGCGTCGGCATGTCCAGCCTCACGGAATTCCGGGGCGACGGCATCTGGAACGAACGCGCCTCGCAATTCGGGACGTTCGGCGGTTCTTCCTATGCCCTCGACGTCGCCCATCGCCACGAGGCCGGCCATGTCCGCAACACCGACCTCACGCAGACCGACGTGTACGGGAAGATCAAGCAGGCGTTCGGCCCCTCCGACCAACTGTTCGTGGAAGTGCTCTACAGCACCTACGAAAACGGCGACGTCACCCAATACTACGATCCCGCGAAGGCGAGCCCGACCTACCGGTTCCGGGAACGTCAGGAACCGAATCTGTTCGCGGGTTGGAACCACGAATGGTCCCCGGGGAACCACACCCTGTTCCTCGCCGGACACCTCGACGACCGGGTGGCCTACACCGACACCGACGCGCCCATCCCGCTCGTGCGTCGGCCCCGGCCCGACAAGCCGCCCACCGCCGTCGACCTGCCGGGTTCGCAGCACTACGGCCTGTCCTACGGCAGCACCTTCGCGGCGTGGACGGCCGAACTGCAGCAGATCGCGACGCTGGGCCGCCACACGTTGGTCGCCGGCGGGCGGTATCAGGCCGGGGACACGGACACCACGGCCGGCCAGGATCCGTTCCCGAACCAATTCCCGATCTCCGGACGACTGACCAACTCGGTGGAAACGGTGAATGCCCGGCTGGGCCGCGTCTCGGCCTACGCCTACGACACCTGGAGTCCGCTCGACCCGATCCACCTGACCGCGGGCATCGCCTACGAACGCGTGGAGTATCCGCGGGGCGTGGACTTCGCGCCGATCGCGCCCGGAGGCGAGCGCCACGGACTGGTGTCGCCGAAGCTCGGGGCGCTGTGGAGCGTGGCCACCAACACCCACCTGCGGGCCGCGTGGACCAAGTCCCTGGGCGGAACTTTCTACGACGGCAGCGTGCGGCTCGAGCCCGTGCAGGTCGCCGGATTCACACAGTCGTACCGTAGCCTGGTTCCGGAGTCGGTCGCGGGACTGGCCCCGGGAACGGAATTCGAAACCGTCGGCGTGGGCCTCGACCACCGGTTTCCGACCCGTACCTATGTCTCGGTGGTCGGCGAATGGCTGCGGAGCGACGCGACGCAGACGGTCGGGGCCTTCGACTACGCGGCGCAGGGACGGTTCGAGGTGATCCCGACGACCTTGCGTCGCCGGCTTCCCTACGACGAACGCAGCGTGTCGGCGGGGTTGAACCAACTCCTGGGCGAACATTGGTCGGCGGGCCTCGCGTACCGCTGGAGCGAGGCCGATCTCGACTTCTTCTACGACCAACCCTACGCGGCCGTGTCCAAGACGCCGAACGCCTCCTACCAAGCCACGCTGCACCAGGTCACCGGCCTGCTGCAATACACGCACCACGGCGGCTTTTACGCGCAACTCGTGCCGCGTTGGAACCGGCAGTCGACGCGCGGGTTCGCGGGCCAGCCCGGGGACGATTTCTGGCAGTTCGACGCGTTCGTCGGCTACCGGTTCCTCCAACGCCGGGTGGACGTACGGCTCGGCGTGCTGAACCTCGGGGACCGCGACTACCGGCTCCAACCGCTGAACGTCCACGAGGAATTCCCGCGCGAACGCATGTTCTACGCGAGCCTCCGGCTCCAGTTCTAGGCGCGAACCGAACCGCCGCATGCGCCGCCTCGCCGCCATCTTCGACCGTTACACGTTCACCGCGATCGTCCTCACGCTCGGCGTCGGCTGGCTATTCTGGCACGTCCATCTCGAGGACTACCGCGACGCGAAGGAGATCGCCGGGGAATCGGCCGCGACGCGCTGGTGGCACGCGCACGCGTGGCCTCCCGACGGCCGGGCCGGATTCGGCCCGCCCGCGGCGGGCGATCCGGGCGACCCGCTGCGGTTCAAGAGCTACGACTGGTTGTTTCTCCTGCGGCAACGATTCGCTTCCAACGCGCCTCCCTCCGAAGCCGTCGTGGCCTTCATGGACGAGGAATCGCACCAGAAACTGGAGCAGGCGCTCAACGAACCATGGGATCGCCGCATCCACGCCCGACTGCTCCGGCGACTCGTGGACGCCGGCGCACGCCTGGTCGTGTTCGACATCGTCTTCGCCGAGCAACGCCGGTTCGCCGATCCCGAGGGCGACCGGGTGTTCGCCGAGGCCGTCGCCGCCGCCAGCAACCGCGTCGTCGTCGCCGTCAGCACCAAGGTGGATCCCTCCCATCCGCGCGTCCCGGGAGTCATCCCGCCCTACCGGACCCTGCGACAAGCCCTCGCGCGCGGATCCCGACCCGAGATCGCGGAATGGAATCTCTACCAGGGCCTGCCCGAATTGCTGCCGTCCTACGACGAGATCGTCCGCCTGCACCCACCGTCGTTCCCGCCCTTCAAGCACAGCCTCAGCTGGGCCGTCGCCTCGGTGGTCGGCAGCCCGCTGGCGGCGGGTGCGGGAACCGACGCGTGGCGGGAAGCCGAGACCCGGGAACGGTGGCTGAACTACTACGGGCCCGCCGGATTCCTCGACAGCCTGCACTACGAGGGCGTGCTCTCGCCCGACACCCCCGACGAACGGTTCCGGGACAAGATCGTGTTCGTCGGTGCCAGCACGCTGACGAAGTTCAGCGGCGAGCGGAAGGACGCCTACGTCAGCCCCTTCGCGGCGCTGGCATCGGACAGGGAACGCTTCGTCGCCGGGGTGGAAATCCAGGCCACGGCGGCCCTGAACCTCGTGCGCGGCGACTGGCTCGTCCGCGCGAACGTCCGTTCGGAGTTGGTCGCGTTCCTCCTGTTCGGCCTCGTGATGGCGACCCTCCTCCAACGACTCCGGGGCATTCCCGCCACCCTCGCCGCCCTCGCCCTCACCGCCGGAATCGTCGTCGCCGCCTACGTGCTGTTCGTCCGGCACCGCATCTGGTTCGCGTGGCTCATCCCCGTCGCCCAGATCGGGGTCGCCTGGATCCACTCCATCACCGTCAATTCCCTCCGGCTCTTCGTCCAGAACCAGCTCTACCAGCGTTCCCTGGCCCTTTACCTGTCGCCCAAACTCGTGAAGAAGTTCGCCCAGGACAAGGAACAGAAGTTCCTCTCCCCGGGCGCCGAAAAAACCGAGCTCACCATTTTCTTCAGCGACATCGCCGGATTCACCAGCATCAGCGAGGGACTCGACTCCAACGATCTCGCGCGGACGATGAACGCGTATTTCCAGACCGCCGTCGGCCTCTGCATCCATCCGACCGACGGTACCGTGGTGAAGTACATCGGGGACGCCATCTTCGCGTTCTAGAACGCGCCGGACCCGCAACCGGACCACGCGGACCGGGCGTGCG
>WBXI01000148.1 GCA_008933025.1 Verrucomicrobiota bacterium | reverse complement strand
CGGTCCACATCGGTCACCGCAACTGGGTGTCCCTGAACAATCCGGCCGGACTGAACATCGCCGGAAAAATCACGCTGGAAGCCTGGGTCAACCCCGAGGCCACCCAGGACGGGCCGGTGTCCCGCATCATCTCCCACGGTCCCGCCTTGCAGACGGACATCGTCGACGCGGCCGGCAAGGGGGTGGAGCTCTTTGGCTCGTTGCTGAGCGCCAACGAGGTTTCCCTCCGCATCGAGAACAGTTCCGAATACGTGGTGGGCAGTTCGGATGGCACCAACTTCCACGGGGTCCGCGCCCCGGTCGGCACCGACCTCGGTGCCGGCAAGTGGGTCCATCTGGTGGGCACCTACGACGGCACCACCTGGCGCCTGTATCGCAACGGCACCGAGATCGCCAACGCGGCGGATGCCACCGGGGCGCTGGGCGTTGCGGACGGTGACTGGGCGATCGGATCGACCGGCAGCGGTTGGGCCGACAACTTCGCGGGTGGCATCGACGAGGCGGCCATCTACAAGAAGAGCCTCACGGCGGCACAGGTGAAGGCACATTACGACGCCGCCACGGTGGTGCCGGTCTCGAAGATCACCTTCGAGCGCTCGGCCAATGGCCTCAAACTGAGTTGGACCGGCGGCGTGCTCCAGCAGTCGGATGCCTACGGTTCGGGATACGGCGACGTGACCGATGCCGTCAGCCCGTACCCGGTCTCGGCCTCGGGCACGGCCAAGTTCTTCCGGTTGCGCCAGTAGGCCGGCCGACGATTCGGGCGCGGGCCAGTCCCGCGTTTTCCGGGCCCCGTTCCACGCGAGTGGAGCGGGGCCTTTTCGTTTCGGCCCGCCCTCAACGGCCCTTCATGGCCCGGGCATGGGCGTCCAGACGGCGCCGGACGCTGCCGCACACGTGGGCGCAGAGGTCGAAGATGGAGGCGTCGGCGATGAAATAGACGACGGACTGGCCGCTGCGTCGGCGGCCGACCATGCCGGCCTCGGCGAGGGTCTGCAGATGACGCGAGGCGTTGGCCTGGGTGAGACCGGAGCGTTCGACCAGGGACGAGACGTTCAGTTCGCCGGCGCGGAGGAGTTGGAGCAGGCGCAGGCGGCTGGGTTCGCCGAGAACCCGGAAACGGGCGGCGACCAACTCGAGGGCCTCGGGACCGAGCGGCGGGGCGGTCTTGGTCATGACGACCGGTCAGGTAACCCGGAAAAGGGTTTGCGTCCAGAACATATGAGTGTATGAGTATACAAACAACGACATGAAAAACGAATCCATCGTCCGGCTCATGGCCGGCACCCTCGTCCTGGTGGGCGTCCTGCTTTCGCGCACCGTGCACCCCAACTGGATCTGGCTCGACGTCTTCGTCGGCCTCAACCTCGCCCAGTCGGCCCTGACCGGCTTTTGCCCCGCCGAGATCGTCATCCGCCGCATTCGCGGCGGCGGCGGTCCCGGTTGCGCGGGTTGCTGAATCCTCCTCCCGTTCACCCGATGCCGCCGCCCCCCCCCCGGATCACGCGTTTCCTGGCCATCGCCGAATTGCTTGCGGCCGCCGGTTGCCGGCGCGACGCCGTCCCCGATGCGGGCCGGCCCGAACTCCCGGCGGTCGCCGTCCGGATCGCGGTCGCCGGCGAACGGGAATTGGAGCCGACGGAGGAGGTGATGGGCACCGTTCGGGCCCGTCACCATGCCGCCGTCGAGTCTCGGGTCACGGCGCGGATCGAATCGCTGGCCGTCGCGCCGGGATCCCGGGTGGCGGCGGGCGACGTGGTGGCCGTCCTCGATGCGAGGGATCTCCGGGCACAGCGCTCCCAAGCCGTGGCGCGACACGGGCGCGCCGCGGCCGATCTCGCCCGCATCGAGCGCCTCGCCAAGGAGGGGGCCGCGCCGCCGGCGGACCTCGATGCGGGGCGCGAACGGTTGGAAGTTGCCGCCGCGGCACTGGTGGAGGCGGAAACCGGCCTCGCCCATGCCCGCGTCGTTGCTCCCTTCGCCGGCGTGGTCAGCCGCAAGTGGGCGGATGCCGGCGACCAGGCGACCCCGGGGCGTCCGATCGTGGACATCGAGGAGTTGGCGTCGCTGCGCCTCGAGTTGGACGTCCCCGAGTCCCTGGTCCGTCGGGTTCCCTTGGGAACCCGGTTGGCGGTTCGTCTGGGGGCCGGTGATGCGTCGCTCGAGGGCGTGGTCGGCGAAGTCGCGCCGATTGCGGATCCCGCGACGCGCACCTTGGCGGTGAAACTCGACCTGCCGGCATCTGCCGCGACGCATCCGGGCCAGTTTGGCCGGGCGTTCATTCCGTTGGGCGACTTTCCGGTGACCCAGGTGCCGGCCGCCGCCCTGGTGCGGCGCGGGGCGATGGAGATGGTGTTCGTCGTGGCCACCAACGGACGGGCGAACCTGCGTCTGGTGCGGTCGGGACGCGCGGCGACGGGCGTCGTGGAGTTGGTCTCCGGCATCAAGCCCGGGGAGTCGGTGGTCGTGGACGGGGCCGCGGGCCTTGTGGACGGGCAACGCGTCGAGGTGCGTCAATGACGACGCCTCCGGATGCCGGGGAGTCGGGGGCGCATCGCGGCATCGCGGGCAGGCTCGCGATGGCGTTCGTCCAATCGAAGCTCACGCCGTTGTTCGTCCTGGTGGCGGTGTTGCTCGGGGTGGCGTCGTTGGTGTTGTTGCCCCGCGAGGAGGAACCCCAGATCCATGTCCCGATGGTCGACGTGCAGGTTTCGTTGCCCGGGGCATCGGCGCGGGAAACCGAGGAGCGTGCCACGCGCCCGATCGAGGGCCTGCTCTGGGAGGTGCCCGGCGTCGAGTACGTGTATTCCACCTCCCGGGAGGAAGAATCCCTGGTCATCGTCCGCTTCCGCGTGGGGTCCAATCCCGACGCCAGTCTGGCGCGCGTTGCCGAAAAGCTCCGGGCGAATCTGGGGCGCGTCGCCCCGAACATCCCGTTTCCCTCGATCATCCCGCGTTCCATCGACGACGTTCCCATCCTGGCGCTGACGCTGCACGGCCCGCGGGCGGATCCGGTGCAGTTGCGGCGTTTGGCCAAGGAGTTGGAGGGCGTGGCGAAGCAAGTGCAGGACGTCGCGGAGACCACGCTGATCGGGGGGGCGCGGCGGCAGATCCGGATCGGGTTGGACCCGGCGCGGTTGGCGGCGCGGAACCTTTCCCCGGTGGACGTCGCGACCGCGATCCGGCGGGCGAACCGACAGGAGCGTGCTGGAAGCATGGCGGTGAGCGACCGGGAAGTGGTGGTGCAGTCGGGAGACCTTTTGGAAGGTCCGGAACAGGTGGGACGCGTCGTGGTCGGTGTCTTCGAGGGACGTTCGGTCCGGGTCGACGACGTGGCGGAGGTGCGGGATGCGGCGGAGGAACCGACGTGGTACGTCTTCCATGGGACGGGCCCGGCCGGCGGCGGTGCGGCGCCTTCGGAACCCGCGGTGACGCTCACGATCGCCAAGCGGCCGGGAGCGAATGCCATCACGGTGGCCACCGAGGTCCTGCGCAAGGTCGAGGCATTGCGCGGGACGATCCTTCCCCCGGACGTGGCGGTTTCCGTGGCGCGGAATTACGGCGCGACGGCCGCGGAGAAATCCGACGAATTATTGGTGCACATGGGCATCGCCGTGGCGGGCGTGGCCCTGCTGGTGTGGCTGGCGCTGGGCTGGCGGGAAGCCGGGGTGGTGGGCATCGCGATCCCGGCGACGCTCGCGTTGACGTTGCTGGTCTTTCTGCTTTGGGGTTTCACGCTGAACCGCATCACGCTGTTCGCGCTGATCTTCAGCATCGGCATCCTTGTCGACGACGCGATCGTCGTGGTCGAGAACATCGTGCGGCACCTGCGGTTGGAGGCGAACCGGGGGCGCGCGGTGTCGGTCGTGGCGGTGGAGGCGGTGGCCGAGGTGGGCAACCCCACCATCCTGGCGACGTTCGCGGTGATCGCCGCGGTGTTGCCGATGGGATTCGTGGGCGGGCTCATGGGGCCGTACATGCGGCCGATCCCGGTGGGTGCGGGCGCGGCGATGTTCTGGTCGCTGCTGGTGGCGTTCGTGGTCACGCCGTGGGCCGCCGTGCGGATCCTGGGTGGGCGGCGCCATGGGAAGGCGGATGGCGCGGGCGCGGAAGCGGCGCCGTCGGCGGGGCACCGGGAGGACATGGCGACGCGGCTCTACCGCCGTTGGATGGCGCTCCTGCTGGGGCAGGCGCGGTGGCGTTGGGGCTTTCTGGTGGGCGTGGTCGTCCTGTTGCTGGCGGCGTGCGGCGGGGTGGGGATGGGGTGGGTGAAGGTCAAGATGTTGCCCTTCGACAACAAGGCGGAGTTCCAGTTGGTTTTGAACATGCCCGAGGACGGTTCCCTCGAGCGCACGGCGCGGGCGGCGGGAGAACTTGCCGCGGAATTGGCGACGGTTCCCGAGGTGCGCGATTTCCAGATCTACGTCGGCACGGCGGCGCCGTTCGGTTTCAACGGATTGGTCCGGCACTATTTCCTGCGGCGGGGCGCCAGCGTCGCGGACATCCAGGTCAACCTCGTGCCGAAGGGCGAACGCCGGGCGCAGAGCCATGACATCGCGCGCCGCGTGCGGCCGCGTCTCGCCGCGATCGCGGCCCGGTTCGATGCCCGGCTCGCGGTCGTCGAGGTGCCTCCGGGGCCGCCGGTGTTGCAGACGCTGGTGGCCGAGGTCTACGCGCCCGACGATGCCACGCGGTTGGCGCTGGCCACGGGGGTGAGGGACATTTTCCGCGCGACCCGCGGGGTGGTGGACGTCGATTGGTACGTCGAGGACGAGCAACCGCGGACGCGGTTCGTGGTCGACGCGGCGAAGGCTGCCCTGCATGGCATCGACGTCGGGGCGGCGAACCGGGCGTTGCGGATCGCGCTGGGTTCGGAGTGGGTGGACGTGCTGCACGTGCCGCGGGAGCGGGAAGACGTGGGGATCGTGCTCGATGTCCCGCGGCGGTGGCGGAGCCGGCCCGAGGATCTCCTCGCGTTGCGGGCGCGTGGCGGCGACCCGGGGGCCCTGGCCGTGCCCTTGCGCGAATTGGTGCGGGTCGAGCGGGGCGTGGTCGACCGGAGTCGGCACCGGAAGAACCTCATGGCGGTGACCTACGTGACCGGGGACGTGGCGGGCGAGATCGAGAGTCCGGTCTATGCGATCCAGGCGATGAACCGGGACTTGGCCCGGTTGGCGGTGCCGGCGGTGCCGGGGGCGCCGGCCGCCGTGGGCCTGCGGTTGTACAACGCGTCGCAACCCGCGTCCGATGCGGAGCCGTCGATGAAATGGGACGGCGAGTGGCACGTGACCCTCGAGGTGTTTCGCGATCTGGGATTGGCCTTCGCCGCGGTGCTGGTGCTGATCTACGTGCTGATGGTGGGTTGGTTCCGGTCTTTCCTGACGCCGCTCGTGGTGATGGCGGCCATCCCGTTCTCGTTGGTGGGGATCCTGCCGGCGCACGGCGCGATGGGGGCGTTCTTCACGGCGACCTCGATGATCGGGTTCATGGCGGGGGCGGGCATCGTGGTGCGGAACAGCATCATACTGGTGGATTTCATCGAGCAACGGTTGGGCGAGGGCATGGCGCTCGGCGCGGCGGTGGTGGATGCGGGCGCGGTCCGGTTCCGGCCGATGCTGCTGACCGCGCTCGCGGTGGTCGTGGGAGCCTCGGTGATGTTGTCGGACCCGATTTTCCAAGGGCTGGCCATCTCGCTGATGGCGGGGGAAATCGCGTCGCTGCTGATCAGCCGCATCGCGGTGCCGGTGCTGTACTTCATGTCGCACCGGGAGGCGTTGCCGAAGGCGGGGTGAGGAGGGCGGGGCACGGTTGCGAAAAGCGCCGAATCCATGCTTGGCGCGGCGCGGCGCGGGACGGCACCCTTGCCCCTCTCCATGAGTACTTCCAATGAGTCCACGGCCGATCCGGGTTTCCGCTGGTGGAAACTGCTGGGTCGCTACCAATGGTTCGTTTTGGTCGTGGCGTCGTTGGGTTGGCTGCTGGATTGCATGGACCAGCAGCTGTTCAATCTGGCGCGGGTCCCGGCGATGAAGGACCTGTTGGCGGCCGGGGCGGGCGGCCGTGCGCCCACGCCGGCCGAGGTCGGCGAATTCGGCGGCTACGCGACGTCGATCTTCCTGTTGGGCTGGGCCACGGGCGGATTGATATTCGGGGTGCTCGGGGACCGGTGGGGGCGGGCCAAGACGATGCTGGTGACCATCCTGCTTTACTCCGGGTGCACGGGCCTGAGCGCGCTGGCGACCCATTTCTGGGATTTCGCCCTGTTCCGGTTCATCACCGGGCTGGGGGTCGGCGGCGAGTTCGCGGTCGGCGTCTCGCTGGTGGCGGAAGTCATGCCGTCGCGCGCCCGTCCGTACGCGCTGAGCCTGCTGCAGGCCCTGTCCACGGTGGGCAACATCACGGCCGCGATGGTCAGCATGACCCTCGGCCATCTCGAGCAATCGGGCGTGGGGGGAAAGCTGCTCGGGCTCAGCGCCTGGCGCTGGATGTTCCTGGTGGGCGCCTTGCCGGCGATCCTCGTGGTGTTCGTGCGGCGTGGACTCAAGGAGCCCGAGGTGTGGCAGAAGACGCGGGCCACGGCGGGTAAGACCCTCGGCGATTACGGCGAGCTTTTCGGGAACCCGCGGTGGAAGACCCCGGCATCGATCGGCGCCCTCGTGCTGGTGGCGGGCATCCTCGTGGCGTTTCTCGCCCCGCTGGACGCGGTGCAGCACCTGTTCGGATGGGGCAAGGACGCGAAGTTCGCCAAGCACGGGGTGGTGGCCGGGTTTGCCTGCGTGGCGTTTGTTTTCGGGCTGTGGACGGTCTTCGGCGGTGGAGGCGACACCCGCTACCGGGGTCGCGCGGTGGTGGGCCTGCTCCTGGCCCTGTCCGGGGTGATCGGCGTCTGGGGCATCGGGTTCTTCAGCTTCGATCTCGTGCGTTCGGTGCTCGAGAAAAAGTTCGTCGCGGATCATGTCGCGAAGGAATTGATCCCGGGCCGGCTGACCTTCGCGGCGGGCGTGACCTCGATGATCCAGAACCTCGGGTCGTTCTTCGGCGTGTACGGGTTCGTGTTGCTGGCCCAGCGGGTCGGACGTCGCCCGGCATTTGCCGCGGCGTTGTTGGCGGCGATGGGGTCGACGGTCCTCGTGTTCTCGATGCTGCGGAGCTACTCGGATTTCTGGATGATTCCCCTGATGGGATTCGGGCAGTTGTCGTTGTTCGGGGGGTATGCCCTCTATTTCCCGGAGTTGTTCCCGACCCGGTTGCGCAGCACCGGCACGAGCTTTTGCTACAACGTGGGCCGGTTCGTGGCGGCATCGGGTCCGGCGGCGCTGGGCATCCTCACCGGCGTGGTGTTCAAGGACAAGGCGGAGCCCCTGCGTTGGGCGGGGGTGACGATGTGCGGGGTGTTCCTGATCGGGATGGTGGCATTGCCGTTCGCGCCGGAGACGCGGGGCGAACCGTTGCCCGAGGAGGACCGGGGTGTCGCGCACTGATCCGCGCGCGGGCGAAAGAGCCATGAATGCGGCGGCACGGCTTTGGGTCAGCACAACCAGCGCTTTCTAGCGCCGACGAATCGCATGGCCACCGCACCGATCCCCGACAACACCACGCGTGGCGTCGCATGGTTTGGCCTCGCCCTGCTGGCCCTCGCCGCCTCGTGGATGGTCCCGGCCCGGTTCCGTTCGTTGCATCCCGAGGTGCTCGAGGTGGCCGCGCGGGGAACCCCGGGGCTCCTGGAAGCGGTGAACGACGCGGTGCGACGCGACCAACAGGGTGCGGCACGTTGGTTCGCCCGCGCGGCGGGCGACGTCGGGGGAGTCGACGCGGCCCCGATCGCGTCGCTGGTCGCCGGAGTGGACGCGGCGCGTTTGGATTTCGACGCGGGGTTGGCGCCGGCGATGGCGCGGAACGCGCGGCGCCCGGGAACGGAGCCTCCCGCGGCCTTCGAACTCGTGCTGCCCGAGGCGGGCCGGCAGGTCGTCGGGGACTTTCTGGCGGCCTCGCGCTCGCCGGGCACCCGGGCGTTGTTGCGGACGCGCTCGATGACGGTGCGGCGATTCGTGGCGGTGGGTCGTCCCGGTGGCCAACCGCTGGAGGCGTCGATCCTGCTGACGGCGCTGCTGCACGAGCGCGAGTTGTTGTCGCCGTCGCTTGCCGCCGATCTGCGGCGTCTGGCGGAGCATTCGCCGTCGGAGGCGAACGTCGAGCTGGAGGATTGGTATCTGGACCTGATGGTGACGGCGATGCGTCTGGAATGGTCGGCCTTGGCGCGGTTGGTGGCGGTGACGCCGGACGTGTATTCATTCGGGCGGTTCGCGGTGGCTGCCAAGGCATTTCCCAAGGATCTGCCGGTCCTGTACGCGGCATCGGTTTTGGGCGGCGATCCCGCCGGGGTTGCCGGCCAACTGCTGGAGCAGGGCGAGCCGGGCAAGGCGGGGCTGCGCCGGGCCTTGGGATTGGGCACGGGCGCGGTCCGTGTCTTGGTCGCCGACGGCCGGCCGGTCATGCCGGGCGGGTGGGTGCCGTCCTTCGCGGCCCGATGGGCCATCGTGTCCCCTTGGGGAGCCTTGGCGGGCCGTTACGGCCTGGTTGTTTTCGCGGTGACGTGCGCCTTGGCGGGGATGGGTTCCCTGTCGGGGCCCCATCCCGCCGGCACGGTGCGGGGTTGGTGGTCCTGGGGAGCGCGGGCGGCAACGGCCGTCGCGGTTTCGGGATTGCTGATGGCCGCCGCGGAACCGGCACCGCCGCGGATCGGGCCGCAGCCCAAATACCAACTTCAACTCGCCGCGCTCGGCCTTCCCACCCCGGGAAAGCCGTCGCCGGCACGAAACCCAGCCCTCATGGATCCAGCCACGTTGATCACCATCGGAGTGTTCGCCACATTGCAGGTCGCGGTGTATGTGGTCTGCCGGCGAAAGATCGGCGAAATCTCGAACCTCCCGGAACCGCCGCTCGTGCGGTTGCGGTTGCTCGAGAACGAGGACAATCTTTTCGACGCCGGCCTCTACGTCGGCATCGCCGGCACCGCGACGGCGCTCGTGCTGCAGGTGCTGCATGTGGTGGAGGCCAACCTCCTCGCGGCGTATTCCTCCAACCTCATGGGCATCATCACCGTGGCCTTCGTCAAGATCCGCCACGTGCGTCCCAGCAAACGACGGATCATCGTCGAGGCCGGCTCCTGACCGGACGCCGCCCACGTCCATCCGAGCGACCCGATGAACAAGACGCTGCTGCTGATCATCTGCGACTTCCTGCTGCTCAACCTGCTCGCGCTGACGCGGTGGGAAGCGGCGGAAGCCCCGGAGGCACGCCGGCCATCGCCGACCGAGTTGTCGGTCGCGGCCGACCGCGCCGCCGCGGGCGACATGATGGCCGCGATGAAATCGGCGCTGGAAGACGAGCGTTCGGTGCGCGACCGGACGACGGCGCAATGGAAGGCGGACCTCGCGGCCCGCGAGGCCCGGTTGCGGGTGCTCGAGGAACAGCAGCGCTTGGCCGCGACCAACCTGACGCAGGTGCAGGCGTCGTCGCTCGAACTCAGCGAAAAGCTGGCACGCACCGCGGAGAAGGCGGCGCAGGCGCAAAAACGATTGGCGGACGCCCAGCTCAAGTTGACGGAATCGGAGCACTCCCGCGGGTTGCTGGCGGACAACCTGAAGTCGGCCGAGGCCGAACGGAAGCGGTTGCTCGACTCGCTGGTCGGCGAGAAGACCGTGCAGCAACGCCAGCAGGAGGCGCTCGCGGAAATCGAGAAGGCCAAGCGGGACGCGGAACAGCGTGTCGCCGATCTGGGCGCCGCCGTGAAGGTCGCCGAGGCGGAGAAGGTTTTGTTGCGCGACACCGTGGTCGATCTCCGCCAACAGGTCGGGCGGGTGCAATTGGAGAAGGACCGGTTGCAGGCGCAGACGGCCGCACTCGCCACCGGCGTGACCCAATTGGCCGCCCGGTCGGAGGAGTTGAAGCAGGAACTGAAGCAGGAGATCCACGAGAACATCCCCATCAACGCCAACCTGATCTTCAACGATTACCTGTCGAACCGCGTCCAGATCGCCGTCGGGGGCGTCGGTGCCGCGCTGATCGGATCCGGCCAACGGCAAAAGGATTCCTCGGCGGTCTTGGTGACGGACGGATCGCGGACCGCGGTGTTGTTGCACCTGAACGACACCCCGATCTCCCTGGGCATTCCCGGGTTCGGGATGGATCGTTTCGGGGCCCGGATCGTGGCCCGCTCGGGCGAGTTGCCCGCCGGCCCGGTGGAACTGCTGGAGTCGGATCCGCGGGCCATCGTGGTCACGGTGGACGCGGCGGCGGCGGCAAAGGCCGGCGTCCGGGTGTTTCCGCTTTCCCGCAACCCCTACAAGTTCACGGAAGCGGTGTTGGTAAGCCGGGGCGGGAAGTATTACGGCGAGGTGGAGTTCCGGTTGGACGCGCGCACGCCCCACTACGTCCGGAT
>WBXI01000147.1 GCA_008933025.1 Verrucomicrobiota bacterium | reverse complement strand
GAAGAGCCCGATGGCATTCGAGCCACCGCCCACGCAGGCGACGAGGACGTCGGGCAGGCGTTCCTCGCGTTCGAGGATCTGGCGGCGGGCCTCGTCGCCGATGACGCGGTGGAAATTGCGGACCATGACCGGGTACGGATGCGCGCCGTAGGCGGTGCCGAGGATGTAATGGGTGGAGCGGACGTTGGTGACCCAGTCGCGCATGGCCTCGTTGACGGCCTCCTTGAGGGTCTTCTGGCCGGCATGGACGGGCACCACGTCGGCGCCGAGCATCTTCATGCGATAGACGTTGAGCGCCTGTCGTTCGCAATCGACGGCGCCCATGTAGATGACGCACTTCATCCCGAACATGGCGGCGACGGTGGCGGTGGCGACGCCGTGCTGGCCGGCGCCGGTCTCGGCGATGATGCGGGTCTTGCCCATGCGCCGAGCCAGGAGCACCTGCCCCATCGCGTTGTTGATCTTGTGGGCGCCGGTGTGGAGGAGGTCCTCCCGCTTGAGATAGATGCGGGCGCCGCCGAGTTCGCGGGTCAACCGTTCGGCGAGGTAGAGCGGCGTGGGGCGGCCGACGAACTCGCGGAGGTAATAGTCGAGTTCGCGTTGGAACTCGGGATCGTGCTGGGCGCGGAAATACTCCGCCTCGAGTTGCTGGAGGGGATGCACGAGCGTCTCGGGCACATAGCGCCCGCCGAACGGGCCGAAATGCCCCTCGGCATCGGGCATCGAGGGCGAGGCGAACTGAACCGCAGTGGCGTTCATGGTCCCGATGCTAGGCTCGAAGCGCCCGCGCGCCAAAGCGGGAATTGGGGGACCGCCCGTGGGGACATGGGGCTGCCGCGTGGCGACCGCCCTTGTCCGGTCCCCATCGCGTTGCCGTGCCGTCCCAACCCCGTCGCCGCATTCCGACGCCGCCGGTCCCCGCGGATGGGGCCGGGGAGGCAGCCAAGAACCAAGGATGCTCGTCCCGGCAACCACCCCGGCAAGTCCCCGGGCCCCGGCCGCGGAATTCCCGTGGCGCATCCCTTCCCTTCCCCGCCCTTCTCCGGTCCCGATTGCCGGGGACAACGACGCCAGGATGCCCGCGGGACCCGGTTTCCGGCGACGCGAGAATATCACGTGACGCGGCCGCCGGGATTTGCGTAGTTTTTTGCTTTCGGGCGGTCTTCGTTCCAACGAGGCCCGCCCGGCTCCGTTTGCCATGAAGCATTTGTTGAGTCTGGAGACCCTATCGCCGTCCGACCTGCGCGCGATCCTCGACCGGGTGCCCGCGTTCAAGCGCGGCCGCTCCACGCACCCGCGTCCCCTCGCGGGCCAGACGTGGGCGTTGATATTCTCCAAATCCTCGACGCGCACCCGGGTGAGTTTGGAGGTGGGGATCCGCGAACTCGGCGGCGACGTCCTGTTCCTCAACGCGAACGACATCCAACTCGGGCGCGGCGAACCCATCGAGGACACGGCGCGGGTGCTGGGCCGCATGCTGCACGGCGCGGTGATCCGCACCTACGCCCAGCGCGACGTGGAGGACTTCGCCCGCCATTCGGGCATCCCGACCATCAACGCGCTGACCGACGACGAGCATCCGTGCCAGATCCTCACCGACATTTTCACGTTCGAGGAAAAGCGGGGCACGCCGATCGCCGGCAAGGTGGTGACCTTCGTCGGGGACGCGGCCTGCAACGTCCCCGCCAGCTGGATTTTCGCAACGGCGAAGCTGGGATTCGAACTGCGGTTGGCGGCGCCGCGCGCCTATTGGCCGTCGCCCGGCCTGCTGCGCCGGGCGGGAGCCGGCGAGGCGGCGGACTGGACCCGACACGGGACGGGCTCGGTGACCGAACGGATGACGATCGGCAACGGCATGCTGGAATTGATCGAGGACGTGCGGCTCGCCGCCCGCAAAGCCGACCTGCTCTACACCGACGTGTGGGTCTCGATGGGCAAGGAAGCCGAGAAGGCGCAGCGTCTGGCGGATCTCGCCGGCTACCAGATCAATGCCGAACTCGTCGCGCTGGCCAAGCCCGACGCGCTGGTGATGCATTGTCTCCCGGCCTATCGCGGGCTGGAAATCGACGCGGCGACGCTCGAGGCGCATGCCGACACGATCTTCACCGAGGCCGAGAACCGGCTGCACACGCAGAAGGCGGTCATCGACTGGCTGTTGGCCTGAAAATGCAGGCGGCTGGACGCGGCGCCTTTTCCGCATAGACTGCCTCTTGCCATGGCCAACGCCACTCCCGCCGCCGCGCCCGTTCCGCAGCGGATCAATCTCCGTCGCCCCGACGTCATGCAGGCCGTCGCCGCGCAAGTCGTCGCCCACTACCGCAGCGAGTGGGTCGAGTACATCCGCGCCCAGGGCGGCATCCTCAACCACGGCGGGCTGACCATCAAACTCGCGAAGGAATTCGGCTTCTGCTACGGCGTCGAACGCGCCATCGACCTCGCCTATGCCGCGCGCCGGTGCTTCCCCGAGCCCGCCCGCATTTTCCTGCTCGGCGAGATCATCCACAACCCCGAGGTCAGCGACCAGATCCGGGCCATGGGCATCGTCAGCGTGTCGCCGAAACCCTCGGACGAGGAACTCGCCCAACTCCATCTGGGCGCCAACGACGTGGTCATCATCCCCGCGTTCGGCACCGAGGTGGTCACGCGCCGCAAGATCGAGGCGCTGGGGTGCCAGACGGTCGACACGACGTGCGGCGACGTCATGAGCGTGTGGAAGCGGGTGCGGGGTTACAGCCGGGACGGCGTCACCAGCATCATCCACGGCAAGGCCCGCCACGAGGAGACCAAGGCCACCACCTCGCAGGCCACCGCGAACGGCACCGGGCATTACCTCGTCGTCTTCGATCTCAACGAGACCGACTACGTCTGCAACTACATCCTCTCCGGCGGCAACCGCGACGAATTCCTCGAGAAGTTCAAGGGGGCGTATTCGCCCGGGTTCGATCCCGACCTGCACCTCGTTGCCGTCGGCGTGGCCAACCAGACCACGATGCTGCGCGGCGAGACCGAGGAAGTGCAGCGACGGATCCGCTCGGCGATGGAGAAACGCTACGGCAACGGCGAGGTCGACCGCCATTTCCGCGTGTTCGACACGATCTGCGGCGCCACCCAGGAACGGCAGGACGCCCTCGAGAAGTTGCTGCGGCAACCGATGGACCTCCTCATCGTCGTGGGCGGCTACAATTCCTCGAACACGTCGCACCTCGCGGAAATGGGCGAGAAGGTGTTGCCGACCTATTTCATCAAGAACGCCGCGATGATGGCGTCGCGGGGGTTGATCCGGCACTGGAACCAGCACACGGCGCAGGAAGTCGAGACCCACGATTGGCTGCCCTCGGGACGGCCCATCACCGTGGGCATCACGGCCGGCGCCTCCTGCCCCAACAACCTCATCGAGGACACGATCAAACGGTTGTTCGAGCTCCAGGGCCTGAACCCGGCGGACATCGTCCGCGTCTGACCCGCCCCGTGAGCGAAGCGCCCAGCGCCCCGTCGGCCGCGGCCACCGCGCGGTGGCCCGGCCAAGCCGCGAGGGTCGTTCCCATCGCGGCCCTCGTCGGATCCGCGGGCGCGTTCTTCCTGTGGAGCCTCGATGCCGTCACCCGACTGCGCTGGGACCACCCGTGGCTGCCGTGGTTTCTCCCGGCCGCCGGCATCGCGATCGTCGCGGCCTATCGGTTCGTCGGGCAAGGTTGCGAACGCGGCACGAACCTCCTGCTCGAGGCCGTCCGCGATCCATCCAAGGAGGTCCCGCCCCGCCTTGCCCCGTTGATCCTGCTGGCGACGCTTGTCACCCATCTGTTCGGCGGATCCGCGGGCCGCGAGGGCACGGCGGTCCAGATGGGTGGCGGGATCACCGCCTGGTTGTCCGACCGACTGCGGACCGCCCGCGAGGACCGGTCCGTCCTCATGCAGGCGGGAATGGCCGCGGGTTTCGGCGCCGTCTTTGGCACGCCGATCGCCGCCGCCGTGTTCGCCCTCGAGGTCGATACCATGGGCCGGATTCGCTGGGCCGGGACCCTGCCCTGTCTTGCCGCCGCTTTTCTGGCCGATTTCGTCTGCCGACTCTGGGGCGCGCCCCATGTCCATTACGCGATCGGTTTGGCTGCCGACAGGTCGATCGCCCTCTCGCCCGCGTGGCTGTTCCAGGGTCTGCTCGTCGGCCTCGTTGCCGGACCCGTGGCGCGTGGTTTCGTGGAAACGACCCATGTTTTCTCCGCGGCATTCCGTCGCCTCCGTTCGCCCTGGATCGCGTCCGCGATCGGCGGCCTGATGGTCGTGGCGTTGTCCGGCGCGTTGGGCACCACGGCTTACCAGGGCATCGGGGTGACCCATCCCGATCCCGCGGCCCCGAGCCTGGCGGCGATGTTCCATGCGGGCGGGGTCACGGATTGGGGATGGATTTGGAAGCTCCTGTTCACGGCGATCACGCTGGCCAGCGGATTCAAGGGGGGCGAGGTCACGCCGTTGTTCTTCATCGGGGCCGCGCTGGGGCACGCCACGAGCCGACTCTGCGGTTTGCCGGTCGAACTCGGCGCGGGGCTTGGCTTCGTCGCGGTGTTCGCGGGCGCCAGCAACACGCCGATCGCATGCGCCCTGATGGGATGCGAACTCTTCGGTTGGAAATGGCTGCCCTGCCTCGCCCTGGCCTGCGGGACCGCCTATCTCGCGAGCGGGCACGCCGGCATTTATTCGTCCCAGCACGTGGCCCGTCCGAAATGGCCGTGGGCACGGTCGCGGGCGGGCCGGACCCTCGGGGAACTGCGGTGAAAGATCCCGCGGGCCGCTAGTGTGCCGGGCCGGATTGCCCGGTGCGGAGCGCCCGTTTCCAGATCGGCACCACGCGCTTCATCTCCTCGACGATCCAACCGCAGGCGGCCAGCGCCTCTCCCCGGTGCGGCGCGACGATCTCGATCCACAGCGAGGTCTCGCCCGCCGCCACGATTCCCAACCGGTGCACCAATCGCAGCGACACGATGGGCCATCGACGTTCGGCCTCGTCGAAGAGCAATCCGAACTGGTGCCGTGCCATGCGCTCGAACGCGGTGTACTCGAGAGCGCGGATGCCGCCGTCGGGCTCGTGGTCCCGGACCACGCCCGAAAACGTCACCACGGCCCCGTTGGATGCATCCCATGGCCGCCCCGCCACCCAGGTGGCCTCGTCGATCGGCGTCTCCGTCAAGGTGAGTTCGCGTCGCATGGCCAGTCCTCAACCGCCCTGCACCGGCGGAAACAACGAGACCTCGTCCTGTTCCTGGAGCAGGTACGCGGGCCCTTGGTACTCGACGTCCACCGCCACCAGCGTCGAGTTGCGCATGGCGGCGAGGCTTGGATGCCGGAGGTAGAGTTCGTCGAGCAATTGGCCGAGGGTCGACCCGGGCGGCATGGGCACCTCGACCTCGGCACACCCGGCGAGTTCCCGGAAATAGGACCAAAGATGGACTTTCACCGTCATGGCTTCGCGGCGGGTCGCAGGGTGCGCCCGGCAGGTTCGCGGGGAGGCCGCAACACGCCGATGAAGGGCAGATTGCGCCAGCGCTCCTCGAAGTCGAGCCCGTAGCCGACCACGAACCAATCCGGTATCCGAAACCCGACGTAGTCCGCCACGATGCCCGGCTCCCGGCGGACCTCCTTGTCGAGCAACACGCAGACGCGCACCCGGGCGGCACCCATGGATTCCAACCGGCTCCGGACCGCCTTCAGCGTCCGGCCGGTGTCGAGGATGTCGTCGACCAACAGCACCTCGCGTCCGCGCACGTCAATCCGCAGCTTCTTGGTGAATTCCAGGCGGCCCGAACGCATCCCTCCCCGGTAGCTGGACACGCCGACGAAATCGAGTTTCAGGGGGCCGGCCCAGTGTCGGATGAGGTCGGCGGCGAACAACACGGAGCCATTCAGCAGGGCCACGACCACCACCTCGGTGCCCCGATAATCCCGGGCGAGGCGGCGGCCCAACGCGCCGACCCGACTCGCGAGGCGCGCCCCGGAGACCGCCGTCCCCTCCAAAGCCGCGCGATTCGCGCGGCCCGACACCGGACCCAGCCGGGAGATCCGAGGCGGGGCGGCGGCGGTCACGGCAAGTCGCATCGACATTCCTTGCGCATGCGACGGGCGGCATCGGATTTGGGGTCGAGTTTGACTCCCTCGGCCCAGAGCGCTAACGCGGCCGCCGGATCGCCCATCTTCTTCTTGGCCAGACCGTGGAAGCAAAAGGTCCATTGGCAGAACTCGGTTCCCAGTTCCGCGCCATGTCGGCGCACCTGTTCGTCGAGCCACGCGAAATCGGCCTTCACCACGTCGGCGCGCTTGAAGAGCGCGGGTAGGTGCAGGTTGTTGCTGGCACGGGTGAAACGGACGTTGGGATCTTCCGGCGCGGCGCGCACCGCCGCATCCATCTCGGCGATGCCAGCCTTGGCGAGACGCAACCGGTTGGGCGGAAACGAGGCGTCCCGGGCCTGAAGCGTCATCGAACTGCCGATCAGCGCCCGGGCAAAGGCGTTGGTGGGTTGCAGCTTCAGGACCTCGCAGAGCCATTTCACGGCCGGATCGCCGACCTCCTTGCGCCCCAGACTGCCTTCCCAATGCAGCATCCGTCCGATTTCGAACCGGATCGACGCGTTCTTCGGCTCGGCTTTGGCGGTCGCCTCCATCCGGCCAAGGCGCGCCTCGAAATCCCCCGCGGCCACGGATGCCACGGCCATGGCAAACCACGCCCACCGTAAAACGAACCGAATCCACAGCCCTCGCATGCGACCTCCCGGGAAATCAGATGTGGTTGGAGTCGGTGGGATCCTTGGCAACGTAGCCGGAATCCTGGCGACGGAAATTCACCTCGTTCTTCTTGAGGTACGCCGCAAACACGTCGTCGGCGGACATCCCCAGCACCTGCGCCATGCTGATGAGGAAATGGAGCAGGTCGACCACCTCGACCCGCGCGTTCTGGTCGTCGAATTTCTGGTACTTCGCCCACCACTTCCAGGGCACGGAGTCGGTGAGCTCCGCGAGCTCCTGCCCCATGGCGCGGCAATAGTTGAGGATCCACTTGGTTTTTTCCGCCTCGTCCATCCGCGAGGTGTCGACGCCGATCCGAAGATTGAGCGCCTGCTGCATGCGAAAGAGTTCCCTCAGCTGATCCGGCTGTTCCATTCCCGGAGTCTGGCCCTGCAATGCCGGCAGTTCAAACGGCAAGTCGCGGGAATCCCATGGCCGCCCCCGATTCGGCACGGACACGATTTCCGAGCCCACCGCATCCCAAGCTTGGCTTCCGGCGCCCGCACGCGAAGGCTAGCCGCATGCCGGACGAATGGGTCCAAAGCCAATGCGCCGTATGCGCCGCGACCGAGGGAACCTCGGTCCTAGGGGTTCCACACCCGGACGCCCCGGGGGGCGTCTCCCATGTCCGACGTTGCTCCGTCTGCGGCCTGCGTCGGCTGGACCCGCGGCCGGGCCCGTCGGACCTTGGCCGCTACTATGCCGCGGCGTCTGGGTACAACGCCTTTGTCGGGCGTCGTCGCGGTCCGCGTGCCCAGCGCGTTTGGAATTTCCTGCGCGACGGCGCGGCCCATCCCGCCGGGGCTTCCCTGGCCGCGCGCTGGATGGCGCCGTTCACCGGGCCGCTGGCGCGCTGGCTGTTCGACATCAACGTCGACCTCCGGCGCGCGACCGGCATCCGGGTGCTCGAGGTGGGCTCGGGCTTCGGCGACATCCTCATCTACCTGAAATCGCGCGGGTGCGACGTGCTGGGCACCGACCTGAGCGCCGAGGGGGCCGCCAAAGGCCGCGAATACGGCGTCGACATCCGCCTGGGAAATCTCGCGGAACTCCGCTTGCCCGAAAGCTCGAGGGACGTCGCCATCATGTGCCACAGCCTCGAGCACGTGCCGGATCCGAACGTCGAACTGCGCGAACTGCATCGCATCCTGCGGCCGGGCGGACGCCTCCATATCGCGGTACCCAACGGGAACGCGGTGCGACTGGCGCTGGATGGCACCCAATGGATGCACCTTTCGCATCCCCTTCACTTCTGGTTCTTCGACGCCGCGACCCTGGAGCGGTTGGTGCGAAAACATGGATTCGAACCCGTGGGCGCGGCGGCCACGACGACGCGGCACCACGCCTTGGGCGCTTGGCGGCAGTCGGTGGCCCGTGACGGGTTGTGGACGGCGACCCGCCGGTTGTTCCGATTCTTGCGCGACTCGATGGCAACCCGGGATGGCGGCGACGTGTTGCGACTGGTCTGCGAACGTCGCTGACGGGGATCGGAGCTTCCCCGGGGGCATTGGGCATCGGTGCCCCTCGGGTACCGGTTTCCCCAATGCGTTTGGGCCGGGTTCGGGGATTGCGGGCCTGCAGTTCCACCGCCATCTGGGCGTCCCCCGCCCACGCCGACAACCGTGTCGGGACGCGCCTGCCGCCGAAGGTCGGCCATGGGCGCGCTTGCCTTCGGGGTTGGCACCGTGCAAGAAACGGGCGTTCCCATGCCTGCACACAACCGTGTTCCGCTGCGTCTTTCCCGCCGTGCCGCGCTCGGTGCCCTCGCGCTTCCCTGGATGGGATGCAGCCTGCGGCGAGCCATCGGAAACGACGGCGCGGGCGCATCCACGGTGAACGGAAAACACATGACCGCCGACCAAGTCTCCTTCGGAACGTTGCCGGATGGCCGCGACGCCCGCCTTTTCACGTTGCGCAACGCGAGCGGCACGACGCTCAAGTTCACGAACTATGGCCTGATCGTCACCGAATTGCATGCGCCCGACCGGCAGGGGCGCACCGGGAACATCGTCCTGGGATTCGACAACCTTCCCCGGTACCTGCAGGGGCATCCGTTCTTCGGCGCCATCGCCGGCCGCTACGCGAACCGCATCGCCAAAGGCCGGTTCAGTCTGGACGGACGCACCTTCGAGTTGGCGACGAACAACGGGAAGAACCACCTGCACGGCGGTCTCAAGGGATTCGACAAGCAACTGTGGAAACCGGGGGAGGCCCACATCACGGCCGATGCCATCTGGATCGAGTTGACCCATCGCAGCCCGGACGGCGACGAGGGCTATCCGGGCAATCTGGACGTGACGGTCCGCTACACGCTGACCCGCGACGATGTTTTCCGGATCGACTACACGGCGGTCACGGACCAGGCGACGGTGTTGAACCTGACGAACCACAGCTATTTCAACCTCGCCGGTGGCGGCGACGTGCTCGGGCACGAGTTGCTGCTCAATTGCGACCGCTACACGCCGGTCGACGACGGCCTGATTCCGGTCGGCGAACTGGCGTCGGTAAAAGGCACGCCCCTGGACTTCACGCAGCGCACCCCGATCGGGGCGCGGCAGATGCAGGTGGGCCTCGCGGTGCCGGGCTACGACCACAATTTCGTGATCAACCGCTCGCCCCACGGCGGCTTGGCACTCGCCGCCCGCGTCGTCGAACCGAATTCGGGACGGGTTCTCGAATGCCACACCACCGAACCCGCGGTGCAGTTGTACACCTTCAATTTCGCCCCGGCCGAGGGGATCGTCTGCAATGGCGGCGTGAAGTTCGGCCGGCACGGGGGATTCTGCCTAGAGACCCAGCACTTTCCCGACAGTCCGAACCATCCGCATTTCCCGTCGGTGGTGCTGCGACCCGGGCAGACATTCCGGTCGACGACGGAATACCGGATGCGCGCGGCCTGATCTTCGTTTCAAGAACCGCCGGGTGGGGCACTCCGGCCGGCAACCCGCCGTGTTGCCGGACCCCGGGGCCGCGGGACCGCAAGCCATCGGTGCGGCATCCGGCCGGCTTGGAGGAACGGAGTCCCTAGGGGTTCGACCAGCGTCCGAGGTCGCAGGCCCACGGCTGTACCAATGCGATCTCGCGGGCCGCATTCCCGGCGCTGTCGCTCGCATGCCCCGCGTTCTCGAGGAGCGTCCGGCCGAATTCGCGGCGAACCGTTCCCGGAGGGGCTTTCGAGGGATCGGTCGGTCCCAGTACCGCGCGCATCCGGGACACCGCGTCGGGGCCCTCGAAAACCAACGCCAACGTCGTCTCGGTCCCCGGTTCATCGGGCACCGGGTCGCCGACCGCGCCCGGTTCCCGGCCCGCCATGAATTTGACGAGGTTGCGGAAGCGCTGTTCGCCATAGACCGGACCGAGCACGCGGCCGAGTTCCCGGGTCAACTCGGGGTCGAACCCGATGCCGAGCTCGCCGCCCGCGAGTTCGCGCGCCGCGAGTCCGCCCGCCACGCCATCCAGACGCGTGCGAAGGGCTTCCCGCACGGGTCCATAGAAACCCAACGCCTGCCGAACCGAGAACCGCACCAGTCTGGCCCCGACCAACGCGAGACCGGACCGGCAAAAAAGATCCGCCACGTGACCCGGCCGACCGCCCCCGTGACGGAAGTTGTCGGGCTTCACCAAGACCAAGGTGCGCTCGGCACCCTTCCCCGTCGTTTCCGGCCGACGCGCCGCGGACGACATCCCGTCGGCGAACCG
>WBXI01000146.1 GCA_008933025.1 Verrucomicrobiota bacterium | reverse complement strand
TCCTTGGTCCTGTCGGCCACGCGGACGGCATCCTCGGCCGGCAGACGGGTGCGGAGCAACTGGGCGCCCCGCGGTCCCCGACCCCCGCCCGTCGCCGCGGCCCGCAAAGCCTCTGCCGTTTTCCAGCCTTCGTCGGTCTTGAGCACGCCCTTCGAACCCTTGAGCACCGCGGTGGTCGTGTTGCCGTCGCGCTCCGACGTCACGACGGTGTAGCCGTCCTTGATCCACTTCCCGGTGACCACGGGCGGCGTGGTTTGTGCCCCTTGGATCTCCTGGGTCGAGGTCCACGTGTAGCACGGGGCGTCCGCGAGCTTTTTGGCGGCCGCCTTAACGTCCTCTTTGGCGTCGGCGAGACACGGCAGGAATGCGCTGGTGGCGAGGAGCAGGAGAGCAACGGTTCGTTTCATGGGCTATGGGCGTGCCGGGCTTCGGCGTACCCAAGCCGTGACTGCATCGGCGCCCGGTTGGTTACACGCGGTGATTCCCGACCGTCGCCGGCAACGGCCGGACGTCGAAGACGGCCAGGCAGGATGTCGCCCGGCTTGGGTCGTTCAAGACCAGCGATCCGTCCCGGATCCGCGGGCGCGGGTTTCCCGACAAACACAAGGCGCGCGTTGTCCCCAACCGGCGTGCCACGTCTTCCATTCCAACGCCTCCCGTCCCGTCGGGCACGGGACGCCGGACCAAGTGGAATCGGCCCTCGCTGCCGGGACAGACGCCGCGCATCAATTCCAAGGCCACCCGCCCCATCGTGTGGCGGGGGTTGAGTTCAACCAAGGGCTTCAATCGATGGCTTCCGTCCGCGTCCCGGTACACGAAGGCATCCACGCCGAGGGGCCCCCGGTAGCCCTCGCCGGCCAGACGTTGTCCCACGAAGGCGGCGAATTCCCGCAGGAAACCCAATGCATCCGGCGGCATGAGGCCCGAACCCCGCAAGGCGCGCGTCACCGCCGCGGGCAATCCGTGCGGCGCGGGTGCCACGTGGTTCCCGAGGTATTGTCCGCGCCGATCGACCTCGAGACCCGTGAACCCCAGCAACCGGGGCCCCGCATCCTCGATCTCCAGTTGCAGCGAGAAATCCGCCGTCCGTTCCAGCCACGGCTCGACCACCACCGACCGCCCCCCGGCGCATGCCTTCTCGATCCATCGACGCTGTGCCGACAGCACCTCCGGTTCCCACAGGCGGATCGCGTTGCGGCCGGCCAATCCCAAGGCTTCCTTGACCACCACCCGATGGTGTCCGCCGCGGCGGATCGTGGAAATCGCCTCGATGGCGTCTTCCGCCGATGGGACGGCGATGCCGACCGTTTCGGCCGGACAAAGCCACGGCTCGGGACCGCGAACGGCGAGGAATTCGCGGAGCCACGCCGCGCCCGTGGCCTTTGAATGCAGCCGTGCCATTGCGGCCGGATCGCGATGCGTGGCATTCGGGCTCCCGTCGTCGACGTTCGCGGCCAGGCCTCCGAGCAACGCCATCGAGTCCGGCGCCCAACCCCAGGGCCGCAAACGAGACACCTTGCGCCGTGCCAACGGGGCGCCGGGATCGATCCTTCCGTCGCGGAGTTCCACGAATTCGGGCAGGACGAACCCCGCGGCAACCACCGTGTCCATCCAGGCATTCGACGGCATGCGTTCCACGAGCAAGACGTCGTCGCGCCGCGCGAGGAAGGCGGGGAGAAGTTCGAGATCGCGTCCCAGTTCGGCTTGCCCGCGGACCGGGGCAAACGAAGGGCCCCGGGCAAGGTGGCCTTCGCCGAAGGGGTTGAACACCCAGACCGTCGGCGCGCGTCCCTTGGATTGCGCGTGGTGGCGGAGTCGCTCGATGAACTCGGGCTCGAACCCCGCCGCGAGACGCCCGGCGACATGGAGGGTCGGCCCGCGGGCGCGCGACGGCGACAAGGGGAACTTCAGCTGCCGGCACAACGCGTCCCAGTCGCTCGACGCCGGGTCTTTCCAACGGCGGAACCATTTCAGCCCGTGCGCGACGTGGGCGATCTCGTCGCGGTGGATCCGTTCGAGCAGCGCGGCGGTTTCGGCATCGCCGACCTCGGCGAAGCGCGCGCCGAATTCCCGGGCATGGTCCAGGTTGGCCTGCTCGAACGTGAGGCTCAGGCCGGCGACGAAGTCGATGGGATGTTCCATCGGCGCGACGGCGCGCCAGAAGTACCCGCTGACCGGGAGTTCGCCGAACGCGACGCCGCACGCGCGCATGCGTTCCAGGTAGCGACGCGTGTGTTCCTGTTCGTCCCGCAGGGTGTGCAGCACGCCGGCACGGAAGGCCGCCGGCGCGTCGGGAAACCGCAACAGCACGAGGGCCATGAGTTCCGTCGCCAACAACTCGTGGTTCGCGAAGAAATGGAGCAGGCGGCCGCGGCCCGGTTCGGTGTCGATCCCGCGGTGCCCGGGGAACTCGCTGCGGCCGGCGCCGGAAGGTTTGAAATGCAACGAGGCCGGACGCCCCGGTTCCGCCGGGGCAGGCATCGCCGCCCCGGGACGATCGTCGGTGACGTCGCCGGGGTCGCGGAGTTTCTCGTCGAGCGAGTCCGCGAACAGGACGCGTTCGGCGAATTCACGGAGTTCCATGGCGACTCGAAACCTGGATCCCGGAACCTTCCGGGCCCGCGCCGGGCGGCCTCACCACGGCAGGCTGAAGGTTTTCACGAAGCTATAGCCCTTGATGGCCTCGACCACGCCTTCCTTGATTCCCAGACCGCTGTCCTTGATGCCCCCGAACGGGCTGCTTTCGACGCGGAAACCGGGCACCTCGTTGATGTTCACCGTGCCGCACCGGAGCGTCCGGATCGCCTTCATCGCGCTGTTCAGGTTCGTCGTCACCACGCCCGAACTGAGTCCGTACGCCGTGGAGTTTGCCACTTCGAGGGCGTCGTCGAGGTCCCGCACCACCATCACCGGGGCCAGCGGTCCGAAGCTTTCCGACACCACCATCCGGCAGTCGCGCGGCACGTCCACGATCACGGTCGGTTCCATCAACGCCCCGCGCCGGTTCCCACCCGCGATGACCCGGGCGCCGGCGGCCACCGCCTCCCGCACCACCGCTTCCAGTTGGATCGCGGATGCCTCGTCGATGACCGTGCCCACGCGCGTCGCCTCGTCGAGCGGGTCGCCGCACACGTATTCGCGGGTGCGTTCGGCGAGGCGACGGGTGAATTCGGGGGCGATTCCCGCCTGTACCAGGATCCGCTTCACCGCGGTGCAGCGTTGTCCCGAGTTCCGGTAGCTGCCTTCCGCCGCCAGCGTGACCGCGAGGTCGAGATCCGCGTCGTCCAGGACGATCAGCGGGTCGTTGCCGCCGAGTTCCAGGACGAGCTTCTTGTAGCCCGCCGTGGCGGCAATCCGCTTGCCCACGGGCACCGATCCCGTGAACGCGACCACCTCGACTTCGGGATGGCGCACCAGCAGTTCGGCGACTTCCGCCGTCGGCCCGAGCAACACGCTGAGCATCGGTCCCGGGAGCCCCGCCTCGTGCAGCAGCGCCGCGAACAGCAGCGCGACCAACGGCGTTTTCTCGGACGGCTTCAACACCAGCGGCGTCCCCGCCGCGATCGCCGGCCCGACCTTGTGCGCGACCTGGTTCAAGGGGTGGTTGAACGGCGTGATCGCCGCGGCGCATCGCAACGGCTCGCGCGTCGTGAAGATCTTCCGCGGCTTGCCCTGGGCCGAGATGTCGCACGAAAAAATCTGGCCGTCGTCCCGCAGGGTTTCCATCGCCGCGAAACGCAGGACGTCGATGGTCCGCCCCACCTCGTAACGCCCCTCGCGCAGGGCAAGGCCGGCCTCCGAACTGATCGTGCGGGCGAACTCCTCCCGGCGTGCCTCGAGGGCCACGCGCGTTTTCTCCAGAATCTCCGCACGCTGGTATCGGGTCGGCGTCGCCCGGAACGCGGCGGCCCCGGCAATGGCGCGCTCGGTGTCGGCGCGGTTGGCCTGGACGACGGTGCCGACGACTTGCCCCGAGTAGGGGCTCCGGACTTCCAGAAGGGGGCCGTGGGCGACCGGGCGGCCGGCGACCAATGAAGCGAGCGCGATCATGGACGGGGCGTGGCTAGCATCGCCGCGGCTTCGGGCCAATCCCATTTCCGGGGATTCGCGGGATTGGCCGGGCCCGCCCGCCCGAGAATCGGCTCGCCTTGCCGGTGGGTTGCCCAAGACCTTTCCCGGGTGAAACGTCCCCCGGATCCCGGCGTGTTGTTGGTGTTCGAAGGCATCGATGGCGTCGGCAAGAGCACGCAGATTCGCGCCGTGTCGGAAGCGTTGCGCGTCCTCGGCATCGAGGTGGTGGCCAGCAAGGAACCCACCGACGGGCCGTTCGGGCGCCGGCTCCGGGCGTCGGCGACGACCGGACGGCTGGATCCGGCCGAGGAATTGGAACTGTTCATGGCGGACCGACGCGAGCACGTCGCTCGATTGATACTGCCGTCGCTCGCGCGCGGCGCGGTGGTGATCCTCGACCGGTATTATTTCTCCACCGCGGCTTACCAGGGCGCGCGCGGGCTGTCGTGGGAAGCAATTCTGGCGGCCAACGAGGAGTTCGCGCCGGAACCGGACCTGCTGGTATGGCTGGATTTGCCGCCGGATGCCTCGATGGAACGGATCCGTGCCCGGGGGGACGGAGCCAACGAATTCGAACGCGCGAACCTGCTCGAGGCCTCGCGCCGGATCTTCGCGTCGATTTCGAAGCCCTACCTGAGACGCATGGATGCCACCCAATCCGTGGAAGCCATCCGCGACACCGTCGTGGGGGAAGTCCGGCAATTGTTGGGGGCACGTGGCCTCCATGCGGATGGCCGCAAACCAACCGATACTGGTGCCTCGATATGAAATAGGGGTTGCGCGCACGGGGGTGACCGCTTATTGATCGGGTCGTCAGAGGTCTGACCGCCCCCGTTGGTTTTCTATTTTCGTGTGGGCGGCTTCCCCAAGTCTCAGTTCTTGCGGCCGTTTGGTTTCTTGCCGCCGTTGGGATCAGGCCATTCCGACGAACACCACAGTCAGCAACGCAATGAGCAACGAAAACGTGCCCCCGGCGGCGCCCCAGGGCGGATCCGAATCGGGTGGACCCACGGGTAATTCCAACGCCGGTGCACCGGCGGAACGCAATCAAGACCGGCCGCAGCAACAGACCCGCGAGCATGGGAGCCAGCAGGGGCCCCCGCGTCTCTTCGGTGGTGGCGGCGGCGGCGGCGGTGGAGGACACCGCTTCGGCGGCCGCAACCAGCACCGTCAGAATCGCTACGGCGGCCACAACCAAAACCGCGGCGGTGGCGGTGGTGGCGGCGGCGGCGGTGGAAATCGCCAACAGAACCAAGGGGGTGGCGGCGGCGGTGGCCAATATAATCAGGGTGGCCAACAAGGGGGACCCCAAGGCGGCGGCCAACAGGGTGGGTATCCGCAGGGCGGCGGCCAACAGGGCGGCGGCCAACAGGGTGGCGCGCCACAGATCCAGGCCGAACCCATGATCCACGAGGGTTACCTCGAGATTTCCGACAAAGGGTTCGGGTTCCTCCGTTCGGCCAAGGCGAATTTCGCGCCGAAGCCGACCGATGTTTTCCTGACGCCCGATTCCATCAAGCGGCTCGCGTTGCGCGAGGGGTGTCACATAAAGTGCACCGTCAATCCGCCGCACCGCGGCAATAGCCCGCAACTCCGCGAGGTGCTCGAAGTCAATGCCCGTGCCTACCAGGAATACCTGCACGCGCTCCGTTTCGAAAACCTCACCACGATCGATCCGATCGAGAAATTCCTGCTCGAGACCTCGCCCGACCTTCTCGAGACGCGGATCATCGACCTGGTGACCCCGATCGGGAAAGGCACCCGCGGCCTGATCGTCGCGCCGCCCCGTACCGGCAAGACCACGGTGTTGAAGCAGATCTGCAATGCCATCACCACGAACCATCCCGACGTGCATTGCCTCGTGTTGCTCATCGACGAGCGCCCCGAGGAGGTCACCGACTTCCAACGTTCCGTGAAGGCCGAGGTCGTGGCGTCCAGCAACGACCAGGATCTCGAGACCCACGTGCGTTTGAGCCGTTTCATGATCGAGCGCTGCAAGCGCATGGTCGAGGCCGGCAAGGACGTCTTCGTCCTGCTCGACTCCCTCACCCGCGTCGCCCGCGCCTACAACAGCGTGCATGGCGGTTCCGGTCGCACGATGACCGGCGGCGTCGACGCCCGCGCCCTCGAGATCCCGCGCAAGATGTTCGCCGCCGCGCGTAAGGTCGAGGAAGGCGGGTCGCTGACCATCCTCGCGACCGCGCTCATCGACACCGGGTCGCGCATGGACGAGTTGATTTTCCAGGAGTTCAAGGGAACCGGCAACATGGAGCTCATCCTCGACCGCAAACTCTCCGAACGGCGCCTGTTCCCGGCCATCGACATTCCCAAGTCGGGCACCCGGAAAGAAGAAAAGCTCTTCCCGCCGAAGAATCTCGAGGCCATCCGCAAGCTCCGCCGCATGATGACCGACCTCCAGCCGGTCGAGGCCATGGAGACGCTCCTGGGCGCGCTCCGGAAGTACAAGACCAACGACGAATTGCTCGCGAAGCTCGCCTGAGTCGGCTTCCGTTTCCTTTCGATGCGGCGTTCCCGGAAACGGGGACGCCGCTTTTTGTTTCCGGCTCTAGATCCCCGTGAATTTCCCGATGGCTCCGCGCACCGCCGCCACCAGGGCCGCGACCCGCACCGACAACACGAAATCCGAGGGTGCCTCGATCGTATAACTCAGCCGGGTCCGGTGCTGGTACAGCCAGAAGGCTTCCGGCCATTGGGGGCGGGACGTCGGGTCCATCGGCGGCCGGATGATGCCCGGCGCGTGGGTCTCCCGGCCGTCGATAACCGGCGATGGATCGATCGGGCAAACCGGCCGTACCGCGGCGATCATCGACTCCGCCAGCCCCGATGGTCCGTCCGGGTTCAGTTCGTACAGATAAAACCCCGCCGACTCCCAGTCCTCGTGCAGAAGGATCGTGAGATCGAGGCGCGGCAGGCCGGCCAACCACTCGACGTGCGCTCGGACTTCGGGGGTCGAGGGCTCGCGGTAGTCGCGATTGAGGTCCGCGCCGTCCTCGTTTTCCCGCGTCGATGCCATGAACCCCGTCGGGTTCAGGCACGGGCAAAGCCAGATGTTCGCGTCGCGCGGCAATCCGTCCGACCGGACCAATTCCAGCATCGCGAGCGGGCCCGCGGGTTCGTCCCCATGGATGCCCGCCGAGAGATAGAGATTCGGGCCGGGACGTCCTTCGGCCGCGGGGCGCGTCAGGAACAGGAGTCTGCGCCCCGGGGCAACCTCGACCTCGCTTTGCCGCCAGTCATGGGAACCGGCCTCGGCGACGAGCGACCGGAGCACGGCGGGCGCGTCGATGCGTTCGCCGTGATAGCCTCCGTGGTTGAGTCCGAGACCTTGCATGCGCGGATGTCAGTCGGGTCTCGGGTACGCGCGATCCCCGGCGATTGCCTCGGCGATGCCCGGCGGCACGAGATGGGCGATCGTTTGGCCCGCCGCGATACGTCCACGCAATTCGGACGAAGAAACCGCCAGCGGCCAACCGCGCAGGGTCCGGAGACGGTAGGGTGCCGGCAGTTCGGCCCGCGTGCATCCGGGCCGCGGGATGACCACGAACGTCACCAAACGCGCGAGTTCGTTCGCGTCCCGCCATTGCGGCAGCGTGGGGACGTGGTCGGTGCCGATCAGCCAGAACAGTTCTGTCCCCGGGTGCCGCGCGGCGAACTTGCGCACGGTGTCGATGGAATAGCTCGTGCCGGCGCGCCGGGTTTCCAAGTCGTCCACGTCGGCATTCGTCCATCCCGCGAGCGCCATTCGCAACCAACGGAGGCGCTGGCTTGCCGGCGCCGGCGCGCTGTCGGGCTTGAACGGCGACTGAGCGGCGGGAATGAACACGATCCGGTCCAGCCCGAGTTCCTCCAGTGCCGCCTGGGCCACCAGCAGGTGGCCGATGTGGACGGGGTCAAACGAGCCGCCATATAGGCCCAGTCGGCGGCGAGTCCCCGGTGCGGGGGCGATGGAGTCGATGTTCACGGTGACCGGTTGGGAATTGTTTTCTGCCCCGTGCCTTTCAGCAGCAGGGAGGGCTTGTGTCGAATCGCCGTGCGGTCGCCGTGACGTAGGCCTGGGCCTGTCGTTGGCGGGCCGCATCGAGGCGTACCTCCTCGACGTCGATCAGCACGCGGCCCACCGCGCAATCCGCGGGATGCGCCGCGGCGCGGTCCACCGCATCCTGTCCCGACCAATGGCGGAGCAGCGCGATCGCGATCGCCGCCGCTCCGAGGGGCGAACCGCCGGGCAGGGGATTCGCCGCCGTGTCCGGAAGCCATTTTGCCTCGGACTCGCGCAGGTCGGGTGGGCGGGATCCGACCAGGATCCGAAACCACTCGATCATGCCCATCGCGAGAAGGATCGCGGCGAGCGTCAGGAAGGTCCCGGTGACCACGAGATCGAGGGCGCTGTTGAAACGGAGGGCGCGGTTGGCCCCGACGGCTTTCGCGGCCTTCGCGACATCCGCCTCGCCCTTGGCCAAGTCCTTGGTCCGCGCGAGCGCCGGCAGCTTCGCGTCGTAATCGCGGACCGCGGCGAGGAATCCGAGCTTGGGGTTCGGATCGAACATTTTCTGGTAACCCGCCACGGAGGTGACCGTGAGCAACCAAGCGAGGGGCAGCAAGGTCACGAGGGCGATCCACGGGCTCCGGCGGGCTTCCGTGGCGGTCGGTCGCAGCGCGGTTTTCAACAGGATGGTGGTGCCCAGGATCAATGCGATGGCCGCGAGCAGTTGGTTGGCGATTCCGAAAAGCGGCCACAGCGAGTTGATGCCGCCCAGGGGATCGCGCACGCCCTGCACAAGGAACCAGCCCCAGCCGCCCACGACCAGGGCGCTGGCCAGGACGTTGGCGGGAAGGAACCGGGTGTCGCCGAGTTTCGGGTGAACGTGGCCCAGGAAATCCTGCAACAGGTAGCGTCCAACCCGCGTGCCGGCATCGAGGGTCGTCAGAATGAACAGGGCCTCGAACATGATCGCGAAATGGTACCAGAGGCCAAGCCCCTTGCCGCCGACCACCTGCTTGAAGATCTGTGCCATGCCCACCGCGAGCGTTGCCGCCCCGCCGGTCCGGCCATAGAGCGTCGTCTCGTGCACCTCGGCCGCGAGGGATTCCATCGTGCCTGGGGCCAACTCGAAACCCGTGGAACGGACCTTCGCGATGGTGTCGGCCGCGATCGCCGCCGCGTCGGCTCCCGCGCCCTTCACGTTCATGGCGAGGTAAACGCCGGGTTCCAGGGTGCAGGCGGCAACCAATGCCATGATGGCCACCATCGATTCCAGGAGCATCGCCCCGTAACCGACCCGCCGTGCATAACGTTCGCGGGTGATGATCTTCGGGGTGATGCCGCTGGCGACGAGGGAGTGAAATCCCGAGATGGCACCGCACGCGATGGTGATGAAACAGAAGGGGAACAGTTTGCCGCCGACCACCAAGCCGTTGCCGGCGATGGCACCGTCGACGAGTGCCGGCATGCGCAGGTTGGGCATCACGAGGACGACGCCGGCGGCGAGGGCGGCGATGGTGCCGAGTTTCATGAAGGTACTGAGGTAATCGCGCGGCGCCAGGAGGAGCCAGACGGGCAGGGTGCTGGCGAGGAGTCCGTAGCCGATCAGCAGCCACGAGAGTGCCTCGGCGCCGAAGGTGAAATGACGTGCCCATTCGGAATGTTCGTGGACGTATTGCCCGCCCCACACCGCGCCGAGCAACAAGGCGACGCCGATGACCGACGCCTCGAGCGTGCGGCCCGGTCGCAGGAACCGGAGATAACCGCCCATGAACATGGCGATCGGGATCGTGGCGCCCACCGTGAACACGCCCCAGGGACTGTCGGCGAGGGCTTTCACCACGATGAGGCCGAGAACCGCCAGCAGGATGACCATGATCGCGAGGATCGCGGAGAGGGCGATCACGCCGGCCAGGGGATGGATTTCTTCCTTCACCATTTGCCCGAGCGATTTGCCATTCCGGCGCATCGAGGCGAACAAGATCACGAAATCCTGGACCGCGCCCCCGAGGACGACGCCGATGAGGATCCAGAGGGCTCCGGGAAGGTAGCCGAATTGGGCGGCGAGAACGGGACCGACCAACGGTCCGGGACCGCTGATGGCCGCGAAATGGTGGCCGAAGACGATCCAGGGGTTGGTGCGGACAAAATCGCTTCCATCCTCGCGGACCTCGCAGGGAGTGGCGCGTCGGTCCTCGAGGGCGAGGACGCGGGCGGCGATCCATTTCGAGTAGAAACGATAGCCGACGGCATAGGTGCAAAGCGCGGCCACCACGAGATAGGCGGAGCTCACGGATTCGCCGCGTCGGGTCGCGAGGATCCAGTAGCAAAAAGCGCCGGCAGCGGAGACCAGCAGCCAGACAAGGGCACGGAGCGCGATCGGCATCCGTCGACGCTACAGACCTGCCCCTCGAGGGCGAAGCCGGAAGTCCGGGACATGGCCTGCGCCCGCAG
>WBXI01000145.1 GCA_008933025.1 Verrucomicrobiota bacterium | reverse complement strand
TCCCCCCCCCGCTCGAACTCCCCCGCCGAACCCCCGCGAAACGGCGCCCCCCCCTGGCCCGGGTTGTGGCCGTAGCCCCCCGCACCCCCCCCGCCGAGGGCGTCGCCCCGCGGCAGGTGGGCCGCGCCCCGCCGCAACGAATCCATGATGCCGTCGTGGTGGTACGCGGGATCCTTCTGGAAATAGGGGTCCCAGACGATCTCCTCGCTGAAGACCACCTCGCCGTCCCGCAAGGCGGCCACTTTGCGATCGGATCCGCCGAGGTCGAACCCGATCCGGCATCCCTCGAGATGCCGCCCCAACGCCGTCGTCCGGGAACGCGCGGGCGGCAATTCCCCGGTCGCGACCACCGTGATGGGATGGTCGTAGATGCGTTGGCCGATGATTTCCGAATCGAAACGACCGGTGGCGTCCTCGAGATAATGCCGTTGGAGATCCGCGGCAATCCGGGGCGGACCCTGGATCCAGATCCGCCAACCGCCCCAGGACCACAGCAGGAACTTCGCGAAACGCTCCACGAAGAACGCGTTCCAGCGGGCGTTCGGATGGTCTTCCGGCAGGACGGCCATCGCGGCGTGGAACACCGAGCCGTCGGCCTGTTCCAACGCGATGCGGACCGGCACGGAGGCGTCGCGGGCAAACGCGCGGCGGGCCAATATCGCGGGCCGGAATCCGGGGTCGAGGACGGGAGGGATCGATGGGACGACCAAGTACGGGTTTTCCATGAATGTCGGCGTGCCCGTCATGCCCCAACTGCCGTCCCCAACCAAGCCCGAATCGCATTCGCGCCCGTTGTCCCGGTTGCCTCAAAAGCAATGACACCGTCCCCGGTCGCTCGCCGCGGCCCCCGCGCGGAATACAGGCCTCGCGGTTCCCAGCGCGGAGCGCCGTCGGAGTGCGGGGGGTAGGAGCGTCAGCGACGCCCACCCCGCTTTGCGACCAGACCCGGCCAACCCCGCGGTCGCTTCCGGTTTCGAAAGCGGTGTCGCGGCCTTCCGAAGGCCTTGCCACCGCAGTCCGAAGGCGCTCCGCGCGGGAGACACGTCGTGCGGTTCCCCGCGCGCAGCGCCGTGGAGTGCGGAGGGTAGGAGCGTCAGCGACGCCCACGCCGCTTTGCGACCAGGCCCGCCGTCAATCCCGGTCGCGTCCGGTTTCGAAAGCGGTGTCGCGGCCTTCCGAAGGCCTTGCCACCGCAGTCCGAAGGCGCTCCGCGCGGGAGGCAGGCCGTGCGGTTCCCCGCGCGGACGGGTCCGGATGCACCCGTTCCCCCGGAGGTCACCGTCCCCGGGATCGGCGGATCGCCACCGGCAACACCGCGCAGGCCCGGTCGATTTCCCCGGCGGTGTTCCCACGGCCAAGGCTCAACCGGACCAAAGCATTGCATTCGGCCGTCGGCACCCCCATCGCCTCGAGCACATGGCTCGGTTCCAACGAACCGGCAGAACATGCGGACCCGCTCGACGCGCAGATCCCCTCGAGGTCGAGGTTCGCCATCAACGCGATGCTGTCCGCGCCTTCCACGGTGAACGCGACGGTATTGGACAAACGATCGTCGACCGCGCCGCGCCGGTGCACGCCGGGAATCGCCGCGGCCGCCGCCGCCAATTGCCCGGTGAAGGCGCGCAACGGAGCTTCCTCGAACACCGGCTTGGGAACGAACCGTTCGAACGCCTCCACCAGCCCCACGATTGCCGGGATGTTTTCCGTGCCCGCGCGCCGTTCGTTTTCCTGCGACCCACCGATCTGGGTCGGCTGCGGCTGCAACGGCGAGCGCACGTAGAGGGCCCCCGCACCGCGCGGGCCGTGGAATTTGTGCGCGCAAACCGTCACGAGATCGGCCCCGAAAACGGCGATTCCCGGGAAAGGCAGTTTCCCGAACGCCTGCACCGCGTCGGTGTGGAACACGATGCCCCGCGCCCGGCACATGGCACCGATCTCGGCGACGGGTTGGACCGTGCCCACCTCGTTGTTCGCGGCCATCACGGAGACCAGAACCGTGTCGGGTCGCAGGGCACGGCCCACGTCCGCCGGATCCACGCGGCCGGAAGCATCCACGCCGACATGGGTCACCTCGAAACCCTCGTGCCGCTCGAGATGGCGGAAGGCGTGGAGCACGGCGGGGTGCTCGATCCGGGTGGTCACGAGGTGACGTCCGGCATCCCGGCGGAGCCGCGCCGTCCCAAGCACGGCAAGGTTGTTGGCCTCGGTGCCGCCGCCGGTGAACACCACCTCGGACGGACGGCATCCCCACGCCGACGCCAACCGGTACCTCGCGTCGTCGAGCACCGCCCGCGCCGCGCGGCCCGGGGCATGCACGCTGGACGGGTTCGCCCATGCGCGGTCCTCGGCATCCTGCATCGCGGCCCGCACCGCCGCGTCGAGCGGCGTGGTGGCGTTGTAATCGAGATAGATCCGGGACATGCGTGGTCTTGGCTGCGGCGCTCCGCCGACTTCCCGCCTATTTGCCGCGATGGGCGAGGAGGAACGCCAGCAAATGGTTGAAATCGGTCCCGGATATCGCTTCCGCGAAGTTGTCGGGCATCAGCGACATATCGCTCTCCTTCCGCTCGCCGACCTCGGATTTCGCAACCGCGATCTCCACGCCCGCCGCGTTCGCCAGCACCAGCGTCGCGCCTTCCTCGCGCCGGAAGAGCCCGTTCACGGTGTCGCCCGATTTCAGCGTGAGCAGGGTCTGCCGGAAGGCGCGGTCGACGTTTCGGTTGGGGTCGAGGATGTCCTCGCACAGGCGTTCGACGCCGCGGTTGCCGATGCCGGTCAACTGCGGTCCCACCAGCCCTCCCTGGCCGTCGATCCGATGGCACGCCGCGCAATTCCGGACGAACACGCGCTCGCCGTCGGCCACCCGCGCGTCGGCGGGGGACGCCGCGACGAAGGCGTTCCTGCGCGCCGAGACAAGCTTGTCGCGGCTGTCGTCGCCGGGAGGAAGGTCCCGGATCAACCGGGCGACCCGCGCCTCCCAATCCCGCGGGCCCGCCGACTGCAATCGGTTTCGGGCGCCGGCCGACTGCAACATCCGGGGCGAGCCGGAACCGTTTTCGAGGGCGCCGAGCAAGGCCTCGGCACCGTCCCGACTCGCGGTGAGGGCCGTGGCCCAGCGCAGTTGCAGCCGGTAGGGCGCGGTCTTGAGCCCCGCGGCCACCGCGGCCCGGGCCGCGGGATGGTTGTGCTGGGCGAGGATCTCGCCGAGGCGTTCGACGAAAGCCGCCGGGTTCGCGGGATCCGAGAGCATCGCCCCGAGCACCGGCGCCGCATGCGGAGGATCCAAGGCGAGCGCCGCGCGGGCCGCCGCCGCCCGGACGCCGGAGTCGCCGGCGGATTCCCGGGCCTTGGCGAGGAACGGGCCCGCGTTCGACGCCAATCCCAACCGCACCGCGAGATCCGCGGCGACGACGAACTGGTCGACGGACGTCCGCAGGCCGGTCTTCGGCATCGGTACCACCGCGGGTTCGATGCGACCCAGGGCAAGCCAGGCGAACGCGCCCGCGGTGTCGCCGTCGGTGGCTTCCAACCGGACCTGTTTCCCGGCGTGCCGGCCGAGTTTCCAGACGATCCGGCGCGCGGTGTCGTCGCGCGGCGGCGCCGCCTCGAACAGGATGGCCCGGGTCGTGGCATCCCGGAGACGCACGACGTTCCGGTGCTGCGGGGGTTTGTCGGGATAACCGTCGTGGCCACAGAGCCAGAACGACAGTTCCCCGGGCGCCTCGAACACCGGCGAATGCAGCGTGCCCGCCAGGCCCTCGCCATGGGGAAAGCTCGAGAGCACGGGTCCGACGGTGCCGTCGGCAAAGCGGCGGGTCTGGTAGTCCCACGGATTCGCGGTGGGCGCCGTCTCGAGCGGCAGGTTGTACCACCCCCGGGCGGCATCGCCCCCCGCGAGCAACCCGGACACGAGCCGCGCGCCCCATTCCCTCAGGGGTTCCGGCAATGCCACGCCGCGTTGTTGCAGGCCTTGGTCCACCGACCGGAACAGCATGAGCTGGAAATCAGGGCGCTTCTCGAACCGCGACGCGGCGAACGACGCCAACCGTGCCAGTTCGGACTCGGGCGCATGGCGGGCGACGTGGCGCAACGCGTCTTCCAGCGTCGGGGCGGTCGCGTCGGAAAGGGCCGGCAATTCGCGCAGCAACCACCGCGCCGCCGCCTCTCCCGGGATCGCCACCGCCAATTCCGTGACCACCGCGCGTTGCCCGGGGTCCAGGTCGGCGGCGTCGATCAGCGTCCCCAGGTATCCGCCGGCCGCCAGATGGTCGCGGATGGATTTCCGCACCGCGTAGCGCAGATGGGTGTCGATGGCGGGCACGTCGGCGAGGAGCGCGAGCAGGGGCCGCAGCGCGGTCGCCCCTTCCGGGGCCCGGGCAAGGGCCTCGGCCGCGCAACGCCGCACCAACGCATCCGGATCTTTCAGGCCCGCCAAGGCCGCGCGGCGCGCCGCCGCCACCACCTCGGCCGGGACGTCCAGGCGTCGGGAACTGCGGTAGAGGACGTCCGCCTGCACCCGTTGGGCATGAACCCGCACGAGCGGTTCGGCGGAGGCGTTCGCGGCCTCGAGGTCGCCCGCGCGGAGATCGCCGAGGCGTTGCAGCATCCACAGCGCGTGCGCCGACTGGAAGGCGTTGGCGGGTCTGGCGAAAGCCGCGCGGACCGCCGCGCGGGCCGAGGCCCCGAACCGGTCCTCGAGCTCGGCCATCGCCCCCAGCCGCCGGGTCAGGTTCGGCGAACCGAGTTCGCCCACGAGTCCCTCCGGATCCTGCGCCAGCGCCGGGTTCCGCAACCGCGCCTTGCCGTCCGTGCCGACGTGCACGACACGCCAGATCCGGCCGCGCTCGCGGTCGCGCCCGGGATGCTGCAACGGCACCTCGTAATGGCCGATGATGCGGTTGTAGAAGTCGGCGACGTACAGCGCCCCGTCCGGACCGAGCGCGGTATCCACCGGCCGGAACCACGGGTCGCTCGAGGTCAGGAAGTCGGGTTGTTCCGTCGCCTTGGGCGACGATCCGTCGAAGCTGATCTTGTCCCGGTTCAACCGGCTGGTCATGACGTTGCCGATGAGGAACGTGTCCTGGTACTCGGCCGGCCAGAGATCGTCGTTGTGGTAAAACGCCCCGTCGATCGCCGTGCTCCCGTGCGCGTGTTCCAGCATTACCGGCGCGAACCCAAGCCCGTCGTGCGGCTTTCCGAAACTCGGATACCAGCCGCCGTCGAGCAGTTGGTAGATCGGCGCGCTGTGGCAGTCGCTCGAATACAGGTTGCCCCGCGCGTCCCACGCCAACCCGAAGGGATTCACCTGCCCGTGGGTGTGGTGCTCGATGCGCGAACCGTCGGGACGGATCCGGTACGTGTTGCCCGAGTTCAGGTCCACGTGGCTGCCGTCGCGCGCCGTCACGTGCGAGTCGTTGTTGAACCCATGCGTCGCGTGGATCCAACCGTCGAAACCGCGCCGGAACGACGCCTGGTTCCCGTGCGTGTCCCGCGTGTGGTCGAACGGCCCGTACAACACGGTCCTCTTGTCCGCGATCCCGTCGCCATCGGTGTCCTCCAGCAGCCAGATGTCCGGGATCGACCAGACCACCGCCTTCCAATGCCGGTCGTCGGTGCGGAACGGATACACGCCGATCGGGATGTTCAATCCTTCGGCGAACCGGGTGACCTTCCGCGCCCGTCCGTCCGGACCGAAGTCCTCGAAGATCATCAGCCGGTCGCGGCCCACCCGGTTGGTCGGTGCCGGGAACGGGTACTCGATGGAGGTCGTCGCCCACAGCCGTCCCGTCGCGTCGAACGCGAGGTTCATGGGCTTGTGGATGTCCGGTTCCTGGGCCACCAACTGGATCTCGAACCCGGGCGGCAACCGGAATTTCGCCCGTTGCTCGGCGGCCGGCAGGGGCGGCGTGGTGCGGACGCCCAGCTCGAATTCGTCCTCGCCCCGGAGAACGGGACTCGCGAGGGATGCCAGGGCAACGAGCAGCAGGCGGCGACGGGACACGGGCTTCACGGGTACGGACGCTACCGGGGAAGTCCAACCGCGGGAACCGTGCAGAAACCGATTCGGCCCGGTCGGGCCCCGCCGGACATCGTGGGTCCTGCCGACCCACGACGCGGGCCTGGGAGCGGGCGGCTTCCCGCGACGAAACGATGTGCCCGGCTCAGTCCTTCCGCGCCGATTCCCGCACGCTCTGCCGCCAATACGACGGCAGGCTCGGCTTGGTGTCGGCCAGGATCTCGAGGATCTCGCGGCGCATCGACGGCGTGAGCCGCGCGTAGGCGTCGGTATCGTCCCGGCCCGTCAGGATCTCGTAGATGCGGCGGTACAACTTCTCCTTCACCGGGTCGGGAAGCGCGTCGAAGGAATCGGAATACACCAGGTAACTGCAGGGATACTTGAACAACCGGGTGTTGAGGTCGAAGTCGCGCAGGCTGCGGCCGCGACGGTCCCGCGGACCGGCCTTCGAGAAATTCGCGGCGAAATCGGCGCGCCCGCGGATCGGGGCGACAAGGGGTGCCTCCTCGGCGAACAGCAGGTACTTCACGAAGGCCTCCGTCGCGCTCTTCAGGTAATTGGCGTGCCCGTAGGCCGAGAGCTGGATCTTCGCCTCGTAGGCCAGGCGGGTGATGAAGTTGTGCATGTGCGTCTGGTGCTCCATCACCATCAACGCCACGATGTCGCTCCCGGGCTCGGGATAGCGCCCCGTGTCGATGAAACGGCCCAGATCGGTGACGTTGCCCGAATGATTGGGCTGGGTCAGTTGCCGGTCGAAGGCGTCCTTCCCGATCAGGTTTCCGCGGTGCAACTGCGCGCCGTGGGTTCCGGTCACGTACCATCCGCCCCACCGGTCCGCCAACGCCGTGCGGTGGTTCACGAAATCAACCCCCGTCAACAGGTCCACCATCCCGCTCTCGTCCGTCTGGAACGACCGCACCAGATGACCGGGAACGCCCATGGTCTTCGCCGACGCATGGCATTCGGTGCAGTTGTCGGTCCGCACGAACCGCGGCTTCGCGGTTTCCTTCTGCTCCATCGTGTAGAAGACCGCCCCCAGCTTCGCGTCCACCGCCGACACCTCGAGCAACGGCGACCCCGCCACGTACCCGATGTAGACCCCGTCGTTGTAGTACAGGGCCCGGGGCGTCGAGGGCGCGATGCGGTCCCGCTGGAAGGAGGTCTTCGAGAACACCAGCATCTGCGAGGCGCGCGGCACCCCCAGCGCCTCCAGCACCGACAGCAGGTAGCCGAACCGCGCGTCCTTCTTCAGCGTCACCTCCCCCGCGTCGATCCGCTTCTGCAACCGGGCCACCGAACTCGTGTCGGGCGACTTGCTGTAGGCCAGGGTTTCCTCGTCGAACGGCATCAGGTGCGTGGCACCCTGGAAATCCGCACGGGCACACGCGGCGACGGCAACCAAGCCGCACCCCAAAAACCGGGCCATGCCCCGGAACCAAGTTCGCTTCATACGGGATTCGGCTTTCATCGTTGGCAACATAGACGGTCGGCGCACACCCGCATTTGACCGAAATCAAACCCCGGTTGCTTCGTCGGCACCCCGATTCGGGCATCCGCAGGGGACTTCCGGCCTACTTGACCCCCGCCAACCGGTCCCGCCAGACCTTGTACAACTCGACGGTCGCGCGGACGTCGCGGAGGCAGTATTCGGCGATGTCGCGATGCCGGCCCTCGGCCAGCAGGTCGTTGATGTCCCGGCCGGAGATTCCCTCGGCTTTGGGCGACGGGATGCCGAATGCCTTGCAGTAGAAATCGAGGTTGAACCGGCGCGCCGCGCCCTCGCGGCCGCTGACGTTGTAGAAAGTGAACTGCTCCGCCAGATCGCAGTGCGGCTCGGTCTGGAACCGGTAACCGAGCCAGTCCTTGCGGCTGATCGGGACGTTCAACAGCGCCGACCGCAGGTAGAGGAACGGGACGTCGAAACCCCGGCCGTTGAACGACACGATCGCATCGTAGCGACGCGCGACGTCCCAGAACGCGGTCAACAGTTCCGCCTCGTCCACCTGGGGAGCGAACTCGACGGCACCGGCGGCGGCGCCGGGTTCCTCCTCGAAATCGTCCGACTGGTACAACACCTGGCCGCGGCCGGTGTCGGCATTGACCATGGCGACGCAGACGACCTGGGCGGTGAAGGGCCAAAGGCTGAACTGCTGCTGGATATCCGCGCGTTTGAGAGCCTTGGCCGTGTCGTCCGGTTGGCGTTCCGCCTCGCGGAACAGGTACTCGAGCTGGGTCGCGTCGAAGTTTTCGAGCGGGAGAGCCGAGGTTTCGATGTCGAACACGAGGCGGGCCATGGGTCCCATTGGTACCCCGGCGGGGATGGCCGGAGAAAGCCCGGAATCAGATCCCGGATTCCCCGAGCCGGCAGGCCGTCGGGGCAAGGGCATCGGACGGGATGAAGACTGGATGGGGACAGGAGGGAATGGGCCGTCCGGGATCCGCGGCAAGGACCCTGGGTCCCGGGTCGACATGGTCGCCGAACGGAACGCGCAACGGCGCGCGGACACCGCCCGTTCGCGGCCAGCCGGACACTTGCTGGCGATCGCGGACGCGATGGCCCATGCCGGCGCCGGGCGGGAAAGGCGCGGGAGCAATGGGCAAGACCCGTCGCCGCGTCTATCGACGCCGTCGCTTGGACGGTTTCGTCGCGGATGCCAAAGCTTTTGCCACGGGCCGGCGGACTTTTGACGCGCCGGACAGGTGCGGCGACACTTTTGCCTTCTTGCCCGCCTTCGGCTTCGCCTCGGCCTTTGCCGGTGTGCGGCGGGACTTCCGGACGGGTTGGGAGGCGCGATCCGGTGCCGGTGAGGTCGGGGCGACGGCAGGGCCCGCGTCGAGATCAACGCCGAACAGGGCCGCCAGATCGGCTCCCGCCAACGCATCGGCTCCCGCGGTGTCGGACGACAGGGGGGCGGTGGCTTCGGCGGTGGCGCTGGAGACCAACTCGCCGACGTTCACGCCGCGCAGCGTGAAAAACAGTTCGGGATTCTCGTCCAGACGCGTGCCCACTCCATAGAGCACGGCAGCGACGTGTTTGCACAGGGTGGCCCAGTCCGGGCACGAACAACCCAGCTTGATTTCGCCGGGTGCGGGGAAGAGACCGGTGCCCGGGGTGGTCATGTCCGCCAGGATCTCCCTGGAGAGGCGGCCCTGGAGGAGGTCCAGAAGGTTGGTGACCCGGCCGGCGGTGCGTTTCTTGAACGCTTCCCATCGCGTTTTCGACAGGGGCGCGAAGGCGACTGCGATCTTGTAGAGGCTGGAACCCTGGACCAACGCTTCGACCCGTCCCTCGGCGATCTGCAGGTCGACGACCGAGCCGTTGCGGACATAAGTCCGACCCCGGGGCAGTCGGTTGGCGTAGTCGCTGTAGGCCTCGAGGTTGTCGCACCAAGCCTTGCCCCAGAACGTCGTGGCGATCGCACGGCCATGGATGCGGACCGGGGCGGTGGGGCGCCCGGACTTCCTGGCCAACTTCTTGGCGGCCGCCTCGGCAAGAAGCCGGCGTCGGGCCACGGGAACGTAGGGAGCGAAATGATACCGGGACATGATGCAGCGGCGGCCGGGAATCAGTCGGCCGCGGTGGAGTGGAGATTGAGGCTCACGAAACCGATGAGTTCGGCATCGGACATTTCGGTGAGCAGTTTCTCCGGTCCACCGCCGGAACCAAGCACGGAGTCGGCGAGTTCGCGCTTGGCGGCCAGCAATTCGTCGATTTTTTCCTCGACCGTTCCGCGGCAGGCGAACTTGTGGACCAGCACGTTCCGTTTCTGGCCGATCCGGAACGCACGGTCGGTAGCTTGGTTCTCGACGGCGGGATTCCACCAGCGGTCGAAGTGGATCACATGGCTGGCGGCGGTGAGGTTGAGGCCGGTACCACCCGCCTTGAGCGACAGCACGAAAAATGGCGGACCGTCCTCCCGTTGGAACGACGCGACCAATCGTTGTCGCTCGCGAACCGGGGTGGAGCCATCCAGAACGAGTCCGGGCCGGCCGAAAACGGCGCGGAGATGGGCGGCCAACGGGCCGGTCATTTCCCGGAATTGGGTGAAGACCAGAACCCGCTCCTGACGCGAGGCGATTTCCTCGCCCAGTTCCGAGAGTCGCTGGAATTTGCCGCTGTCTTCCGGCAGGAACGAGCCGTCGCCGAGCCAATGGCCGGGATGGTTACAGATCTGTTTGAGACGCATCAGGAACGCCAGCACCAGACCCCGGCGCTGGATGTTGTCGCCGTCCACGGCCTCGAGTTTTCCGGCCAACTCGTCGACACTGCGTTGGTACAGGACTGCCTGCCGCTTCGCGAGCGGGCACCAGGCCGTCAGCTCCGTCTTCTCGGGTAGATCGGGCAGGATGCGGCGGTCGGTCTTGAGACGGCGCAGGAGATACGGTCGGACAAGGTTCCGGAGCGGGCCGAAGTCCGGTCGGTCGGCACTTTGCAGTGTCTTCACGTAGCGACCGAACTCGGCGCTCGTCCCGAGAAGTCCCGGATTGAGAAAATCGAACAGGGACCACAGGTCGCCAAGTCGGTTCTCGACCGGCGTGCCGGTCAGCGCGATGCGGGCACGGGCACGGAGTGCCTTGATGCCGCGGGTCTGTCGGGAACCCGGATTCTTGATGGCCTGAGC
>WBXI01000144.1 GCA_008933025.1 Verrucomicrobiota bacterium | reverse complement strand
GACTGCGAGCCGAGTTTGACCACCCACTTCACGTTCTTGGTGGTGGCGAGGTCGATCTCCTCGGTGCCGGCCTTGAGCTTGCCGGGATCGAAGGACACGGGCAGGCCCTTCGCGGGCGAGTACATGTTCCGGCCCGGGTCGTTGCCGCCCCATTGGGGCCAGTCTTCGGCGCGGGTGACCATGCCGGCGGCGACCAGCGCGGCGGCGAGCATCGGGAATTTCTTCATCGGACGATCCATGGTGGTTTCGTGACGGGGACTTGGACGGAAATGCTTGGGGCCGGTTCGGCGCGGCTCAGTTGGGCGTGACGACGATGTTGTCGATGGCGACCCGTTGTTCCTGGGGCGCGAAGCCGAAGAGACCGGGCGAACCGGTGCGGTGCGCGTGGGCGTGGGTGAACTCGATGTTCCAATCGGCGGGTTCGGCCTCGCCCTTCTTCCATGCCTTGCCGCGGACGACGCCCGAACCGTCGGGCTGGAGGTCGACGCGGGACTTGAGCGTGTACCAGGTGTTGGGCGCCCATTTGAAGGGCTTGCTGGACTTGATTCGCTCCTGGTTGGAGTTGATCTCGATCTCCTGCGAGTTGCCCTTGAGGATGATGGCGTAGCGCTGGTTGATGATGCCCACCTCGGACATCTTGCGCCGGTTGCCCTCGCTGAGGACGTCGGCCTGCACGGTGACGTTGCTGAGCGTGGGGAACCCGAAGAACATCTGGCCGCGCTGGAACAGTTTGTTGTCGATGGTCTTCACCAGCGCCTGGTTGGTGGCCACGCCCTCCATGTCCCGGGCGCGGACCTCGAACCGGAACCGGGCCGAGTTCCACGGCAACGGCGGGTAGGCGAACGCGGTCGGCGACTCGATGTTGTTCGTGGTCTTGTTGGTCAGCGCGAATTGCTGGAAATCGAACCGCAGCGGCGGCGCCGGCAGGATGCGGCCCTTGACGTAGCCCACCCACTCGGTGCCGTCCGCGCGCTTCAGCGTGCATTTGAACTGGCCCGCGCTCGGGCCCGGCGCCGGTTGGGCGACCAATTGGCCCGCCGCGTTGAACTTGCCGTTCGCGAACGCCCGCACCAAGGCCGTCGGCGGCACGTACGGCTCCCAAGTCACCGACTTCGGGTCGATGTTTTCGTCCACCGTGAACCCGTTCGCGTCGAGCGCGCGGATCCGGAACGACTGGGTCTGGCCCGGCCGGAGCAGGAACTCGTACGGGATCGCCTGGAGTTGGCGCCCTGCCCCGGCCTCCGGCCACGGCTTCGCCGCGGGCACCGGCAGGTTCCGCCCGCCGCCCGCCTTGCCGAAGGCATAGAGCTTCTTGTCGGTCTGCACGTACAAACGGCCGTCGTAGCCGATCGGCGACCCAAAACACCGGCCAGTCACCTGGAAGCGGCTCAATTCCTCCGCCCCGTCCTCGCCCGGCTTCAGCACCACCAGGTCGCCGTTCGACACGCTGTCGGCCGCCTCCGAGCCCGCGTCCCTCGATCCCTTCTGGGTGACGTACATCGCCACGTACAAAAGTCCGTTCGCGTAGAACGGCGTGCTCTGGCGTTGCTCGATGCCGATCTTTTTCTTCCACAGCACCCGGCCCGTCGCGGCGTCCACCGCGCACAGTTCGCCCGTGCCGTTCACCTCGAAGATCCGGTCGCCGACGACCACCGGGGAACTCGCCAGCGAACCCACGCCGTTGCGCCATTGCTCGAACGTCTTCGGCGGGAAAACGTGCGGGATCACCGAGTTCGTCGGCTTCACCTCGTCGGGCCGCGGGATGCGGAACGCCGCCATGCGCCCGATCTCCGAGGAATCGAGGTTCTCGGATTCATGCAGCGCGATGAGATTGTCGCCGTGCCGCACCAACGCCGCGTTGATGCCGCCCTTAGCGCCCGCCTTGGCGAACGGAAACCGCCACAGCGGTTCGCCCGTCCGCGCGTTCAGCGCCAGGATCGTGCTGTCCCCACCCGCGCTGTAGAGCACCCGCTTGCCCCCCCAGACGTCGAAATACGGGTTCGAGAAGGTGTTGTCCTGCGGACGGTCCCCCGGCGCGGAACTCCACGCCAACTGGCCCGTCTTCTTGTCGAACGCATAGAAACGGTCGCCCGCCGCGCCGTGCGCGCCCCACGCGCTGGTGATGCCGCGCGTGATCACCAGTTCGCGGTCCACCGCCGGCGACGACGTCCGCGAATTCGGGAAGGTCAGCCGCCCGAATTCCTCCATCATCGAGTGCCGCCAAAGCTCCCGGCCGTCCGCCGTGAACGCCATCAGCAACCCCTGCGTGTGTTGCACGTACACGTTGCCCGTCTCGGGATCGATCGTCGGCGACGACGTCGCGTACCGGTTGTAGACCGTGTCCGACAGGAAATCGCTCTCGCGATGCTCCCACACCATCCGCCCGGTCGGCGCCTCGTAGCACCGAACCACTTCCTGCAGGTCCGCGCCCTCGCCCACGTAGCCGTTGATGTACAGCCGGTCGCCCGAGATCACCGGCGCGCTTTGGCCCGGGAAATCCACCGACCACAGGACGTCGGACGCGACGATGCGGGCGGGGAGCGTGGTTTCGGAGGAGATGCTGTCCTGGTTCGGTCCCCGCCAGTTGAGCCAACCTTTCGCCGGTCCGGCCAAGGCGGCCGGGGCAAGGGAGACACAACCGGCGACGAGGAGGGCGAAATGGGAACGGCGGGCGATCGGTGCGGCGTTCATGGTGGGATGGCTACGGAAGCCTTCGCGGTGGAATGAAGATGCCAGCGCGCCCGACCGTGGCAACCATTTAGTACGAGTGCGTACGATCGATCGAGTGCCCCGGCCCTTGAATCTCGACCGGCACCCCGCGAGGGTCCCGCCCGTGGATTCCGATCGGATCGCGCCCGCCACCGTCCTGGGCTGGAAGGGAAGCCGTCGTTTCGGCGCCCTCACCGCCTACGACTTCCCCATGGCCCGTCTCCTCGACGAGGCCGGTGTCCCCGTGCTCCTCGTCGGCGATTCCCTGGGCATGGTCGTGCTCGGCCATCCGGACACCACCCACGTCACCATGGCCGACATGCTCCACCATGTCCGCGCCGTCGCCCGCGCCCGGCCCAAGGCCCTCGTCGGCGCCGACCTCCCCTACCGCGCCTACGACACGCCGGAACAGGCCCTCGCCAATGCCCATGCCCTCGTCGGGGCCGGCGCCGATTTCGTGAAGGCCGAGGGCGGTTCCGAAATCCTCCCGCAGATCCGCGCCATCCGTGCCGCGGGCATCCCGTTCTGCGGCCATCTCGGCATGCTGCCCCAACACGTCCTCGAGGAAGGCGGCAAATACCGCGTCAAGGGTCGCGACGAGGCCGGCCGCCAACGGATCCTCGCCGACGCCCGCGCCCTCGAGGAGGCCGGCGCCTTCGCCTGCGTCCTCGAACTCGTCAACCCGCCCGTCGCCGCCGAGGTCACCCGCGCCTGCACCCGCATGGCGACCATCGGCATTGGCTCCGGACCCGATTGCGACGGACAGATCCTCGTGACGCCCGATCTCGTCGGGGCTTTCCCGTGGTTCACGCCCAGATTCGTGGTGCCGCGCGTCCAGACGGGCCAGGCTATCCGCGAGGCCGCCGCCGGCTGGCTGCGCGAACTCAATCCACCGTCCTGACATGCCGGGACCCGATTCCACCGCTGCCGCGCTGTTCGTCTGTTCGCCGGAAGACACCGCGTTCCTGCTCGCCGAGTTGCAACGGCGCGCGCCGGCCTCCCAACCCCACGCCCACGCCCCGGGCTTGGTCCGGGCCGCGTTCGCCGATGGACTGCCCGAGCTGCCGTTCGCCTTCGCGCGCCAGACCTTGCCCGACGCCACGCCCGTCGATGCCGCCTCCATCCGCGTCTGGGCCGAGTCCATCGCGCCGCGCTTGGCCGAATCGTTTCCCGACGCACAACCGTGGCGCCGGCACTTCTGGCCCCATTATGGCACCGGGACCGCCGGCAACCACCGGTGCGAACTCATCGCCGAAGCCGTCGACGACCAACTCCGCCGACGCCGACGCCACCTGCTCCGTCGCCTCGCGGACTCCGGGACCCCGTTCGCGCCCGACGAGAGCCTCGTCCAACTCGTCCTCACCTCGCCCGAATCCGGTTTCCTTTCGATCGCACCCGCGCCCGGGCCCCACCGTTGGCGCGCCGCCATCCCGCCGTTCGTCGGCGGCTGGATTCCCGTCGCGTCGGACAAGAGCGCCCCGTCGCGCGCGTTCGCGAAGTTGCTCGAGGCCGAACGCCGCCTCGGACGCGCCATCGCGCCCGGCGAGACCTGCGTCGACCTCGGCGCCAGTCCCGGCAGTTGGACCTATGTGGCCGCGGCCCGCGGCGCGCGCGTCACCAGCGTCGATCGATCGCCCCTGCGCGACGACCTGATGCGGAACCCGCTCGTCGATTTCCGGCAGGGCGACGCCTTCAGGTTCGAACCCGACGCGCCCGTCGACTGGCTGCTCTGCGACGTGATCGCGGCGCCGCAGCGGAGCATCGATCTCGCCCTGGAATGGGCCGAACGCGGCTGGGCGCGGCATCTGGTGGTGACCATCAAGTTCAAGGGCAGCGACGAATATCCGTTGCTCGACGCCCTGCTCGCCCTGGCACCGCGGTGCACGGACTTCCGGTTGGCGCGGCTCTGCGCGAACAAGAACGAGGCCTGCGTCATCGCCAGCCTGAAATCCAGTCGGCCGTAGCCATGCGGCGCGGGATGGCGGACACGGTCCCTCAACCCAGCACCAACCGGCGTTCGGCCGGCGTGAGCTCGCGCCATTGCCCCGCGCCGAGCGCGCCCAGTTCGAAAGCCCCGATCTTTACCCGCAGCAACCGCAATGTCGGATGCCCCACCGCGGCCGTCATGCGCCGTACCTGCCGGTTCTTTCCTTCCACCAACTCGAGCCCGATCCAGCGGTCGGGAACGCTCTTGCGGAAGCGGATGGGAGGGTCGCGCGGGGGGACTTCCGGCTGGGGATCCAGCAGCCACGCCCGGCAGGGCCGGGTGCGATAGCCCTGGATGTCGACGCCGCGCGCGAGCATGGCGAGGGCCTCGGGCGTGGGCACGCGTTCGACCTGCGCCCAGTAGGTGCGGGCGTGGCCGTGCTCGGGATCGAGCAGGCGGGAATTCAGGCCGGCCTCGTCGCTGAGCAGCAGCAAGCCCTCGGAATCCGCGTCGAGCCGCCCCAGCGCATACACGCGCGGCGGCAGCCCGAATCCCGCCAACGGCCGGTTCGGCGAACCGTCCGGCGTGAATTGGCTCAACACGCCATGCGGCTTGTGGAACACGATCAGCACCCCGCAAGCAGACCCGATACCCGTCCCCCGTGGAAGCTCGTCCCGACGTCCCCGGCCGATCATGCCGCGTCATTCCCCGACGGGCCGAAGGGCGGACGATCGTGTCTCCACGCTGCACGAAGGCGGGCCGGGCGCGCCCCGCTCACTTCGCGGGCATCGCCAGATGGCGCCGGAGGAAGTCGAACGTCCCCACGCCGTGGATCGTGTGCGGTCCGTCGAAGAACTCGATCTCCGTCCGGTCGCCGATCCCCAGCTTCACGTATTGCCGCCGCGTGCGCGCGTACTCGTAGGCCACCCATTCGTCCGGGGCCACGCCGTCGTCATGACCGCGCTCCACCATGAACGGTCGCGGCAGGATCAGCCACGACAGTTCGGCGTAGTTGAAGGTGTTGCCGAGGTTCCATTCGGGCATGTCGTACTCGCTGTTGAACAGGTAGCTGTACCCCGACGTCGTCGACGCGCACTTCCAGATCCATTCGTTGTAGTCCGCCGAGCAGATGCTCAGGCAGTACCGATCCACCCAGACCGGGATGCGCATCGCCGATTTCCCGCCGTAGCTCAGCCCGTAGAACGCGATCCGTTGCGGATCCACGTACGGCTGGGCCGCGAGCCAATCGGTGATCACCTCGTGTTGGCGGACGATGAACGACCACAGCGTCAATCCCAGCGGCTGCGCCTTACGCAGCACCTGGCGGAACCGCGTGTTGCCGATGTACGCGTTCTGCGGCGCGAAGGTCACGAAGCCCTGTTCCGCCAACCGGAATGCATACCGGTGGTACGCACTGTTCTCGACCCGCGGATCCGCCACGTCCGTCGGTCGTCCCTCCAACCCGTGCTGGCACACCACGACCGGCCGGCGCTCGCCGTCCTTCATCCCGGCCGGCAACACCAGGATGCCGTACGCCGGCAGCCCGTCGTGCACCGAGAACGCGACCTCGTAGCCGCGGATGCCGTTGGTCTCGTACAACAGCCGGCTCTGCGGCGCGGGCGGCACCGACGCCGCCGGGATCACGCCCACGGTTTCCTTCCGGAAATACCCGCGCAATGCCCCGGTCGAATTCGTGAATGCAGCCAGATTCCCGCGGTTCGCATCCTTCCAGAAAGCCCGTCGCGCGTCCGGCGCCCGCACCACCAACGCCTGGGTGTCGTCCAGCACCTGCCGGTATTGCCGCAGTTGCCGCGCCGCCCGGTCCGGCAACGCCCCCGACACCACCGAGGGCGTCCACGAAGGCCGCCGCCTTTCCGCCCCCAGCGCCTCGCCGAACGCCCGGAACGCCCCGTCCCCCATGGCGACCGTCGGCGAGGCCCCCACCATCGCGATCCGTCCCCGCAGGGTTCCCGGCACCAGCGCCCGGGCCCGCTCGAATTCCCCCACCACCGCCTTCCCGTCCGGCCGCGCCAACCGTCCGGGCGCGCCGCCGTGCGCGTCGGTCCATGTCCCCGACGGATGCACCCCGTCCTCCACCAGCAGTTTCCGAGGCACGATCAACGAAGCGATCTCCGCGTCGCCGAAATCGCGCACGTACGACCACGCGTTGCGGTCGAGGGGTTCCAGCCAGTTTGCCTCGCGCGGTTGGAAATATCCGGAGACCAACGCCACCGTGAACCGTTCGTCGAGCGCCGCCGCGTGCAACGCCACGCGCCCGCCCTCGCCGTGTCCGGCAACGCCGAGCGGCCTCGCCGATTCCCCGGTCCCGCGGCTGCCAACCAACCAATCCGCCGCCGCCAACGCCTTCTGGATATCGTAGCCCGTCGGCGTCCGACCCATCTGGTAGGTCGCCCGCCAGAGTGTTTCCCGCTGGCTGGTCTCCACGTGGCGATAGCCCGGATTCCCCCCGTTCGTCGTCGATCGATCCAGCATCACCGGGATCACCACCCGACAACCCGCGTCGGCCAACTGCGCGCCGAACGCGTGGCCCGGCGGAAGGTCCTTGCCGAGGCCCGCCAGCTCTTCCGGGGAACCGTCGCAATCCGGCACCAACACCACGTCCGCCCTCGGCGCCGCGTCCGGCAGCAACAACAACCCCTCGCCGCCGACACCCCGGAACACGTTCCAGACCACCGCGTACACCCGGTGGTGCGCCCCGCGCGCCAACTCGGCGCCGGCGGCGTCGCTGCCGACCGCGATGGGCGCCGCATGCCGGAGCACGACCGGATCGCGGGCGTCGACCACCCCGAGGATCTCGCGCAATCGGCGTCGTTGCGGCTCGCCGGACTTGGAGAAGGCGTCGGCCGAGGAAAGGTCGCGTCCCCAAAGCGCCGCGCGGTCGGCCACGACCGTGCCCAGCCGAACATCGAGGTAATGGTCGATGGCGCCGACGATCCGTGCCGCCGGATCGCCGTCCCATGTCAACGGCGCGGTGCCGGGCAACGGATCGCCGCGACCGACGGCGGAGGTCAGGCCAAGTCCGACGAGCAGCAGGGCAAGACGTACGGGGAACATGGCGAGGAGGGTGCCCACGGACGCCCCTGCACGCCAGCAGACAGTCGCGCAAGATGCCGTCCGCCTCGGCCCCACGGCAGCCACGGCCATTCCGTGGCGGCCCGTAGTCGGACGGCGGACCCCGCTAGCCACGGTCTATTTGGACTTCTGAATCACGATGCTGCCCCCTCCGATCGCCTGGGGATCGGCTGTATCGAGATCGTCCGGCAAGCCCTTGCGATTATCGTAGACCACCCCGCCGCTGGCCTTGTCCCAGATCTTGATGCGAAACTTGTCGGTGCCGGATCCGCCCGCGGCCTGCCCATCGCCCGCCGTGAGCAGGAATCCGTAGTCGCCCGACCCGTTGATCTGGCCATTCCCCTTGTATTGGGCCTTGGCCCCGGACACCACCAGCCACTGGTACGCGGTGCTCTGGAAGTTGAACGCGGCACATTGCAGTTGGAACTCCGTGTTGCCGGTGGGGATGCTCTGGCCTTTCTGGTACTTCGACACGAAGCCGAAGTTGGCCTTGCCGGTCGCGGCAAGATCCCCGGTATAGGCCCCGGCCGGCGAAAGGATCCAGCCGCCGCCGGTGACGAAACCTCCCGCCGGATCATAGATCACCACGAATTCATATTTGCCCGATCCCGTGGCTCCGTTGGCATCCCGGACCGTTGCGACCACCGTGTAGACACCCGCCGTCGCATACGCATGGCTCGCGGCCGCGGCGCCGTTGTTGCCCGCGACGGTGCTGGTGGTCCCGTCGTCCCAGTCATAGGTGACCTGGCACGCCTGGCCCGGCGCGGGCGTGGCGTAGGTCACCCCGACGTTCGCGCCGCTGCCCAGGACCAGGGGACCGGTCGGCCCATCCACAGACAGGACCTGCGGGGCCGGATCGATCATCCCGAGGATGGTCCCGTTCAGTGCCGTGATCTTCGGCGTGCTGGTATTGTCGAAGACCACCGTGAAGCGTCCGCCGGACACCGTCCCGTCCAGATTGTCCGCGGTGTCTATCGCCGGCGCCACCCCGCCACTGCCCAGCACCGCGATCCAATTCACCCCGTCGAAATAGCGGAGCTTCACGCTGTTCTCTTTCCCGCCCGTGATCGACGCGGGGTAATAGAACTTCACCGTGGCCGCGTCGCCACTGTCCGCGCCGGTGAGCTGCACGTCCACGAAGCTGCCGCCGTCGACCTTGAACACCGTCGTTCCCGTCGGTTTGGTGTCGTAGGTCGCGACCACCACCGTCACCGGTGCCCCGCCATTGTTGGCCACCGACGCGCTCACGCCCGGCTCGGTCGCCGTCGCGGGAGGCGACGCGACCTCGGCGGTGCTGCCCGCGGGGACCACCGAGGCCTGCACTTCCCCCACGCTCGCCGGCACGATCGCGAACACGGCCACGCCCGACTCCGGCCCGGTCGGCTCGCCCACCGTGACGCTCGCGGTCTGGATGTCGGTGAACCCGGCAAGATCGCCGGAAGAGATCGCGACGGTTACCCGCGTCGGGCTGACGTACGTCGTCGGCCGCGCATTTCCGTTCCAATACCCCACCGTGTCCGGCTCGAACCCACTGCCTTCCACCGTGAGCGTGAAGCCATTCCCCCCGGCCGTCGCGCTGGCCGGGCTGATCGACGACAGGCCCATCAACACGTCGGTCACGGTGATGGCCACCGTGGCCGTGGCCATTCCCCCGTGGCCGTCGTCCACCCCGAAGACGAATGCATCGGGACCGTGATAGTCGGCGGCCGGCGTATAGAGAAGGTTGGGGGCCGTGCCTCCCAAAGTCCCGTGCGCCGGGCCACTCGCCACGGTGTAGCCAAGAACATCCCCGTCCACATCCGATCCGGACAACGTGATCGCCACCGCGGTGTCCTCCGCCGTGGTCACGGCCTGCGGGTTTGGCACCGGCACGTCGTTCACCGGAATGACGTTGAGGCTCACCGTCGCGACGCCCGAGTCCGCCGTGCCATCGTTGGCCTTGTAGGTGAAGCTGTCCGGCCCGTTGTAGTTCGCCGCCGGCGTATAGGTGAAACGCCCGTCCGGCTGCAGCGCCAGCGTGCCGTGCGTGGTGCCGCTCACCAACACCGCCGTCAACGGGTCGCCGTCGAGGTCGCTGTCGTTTGCCAGCACCCCGTTCGCCGCCGAAGCCAGCGACAGGATCATGTCCTCGCCCAGGTTATAACTGTCGTTCGCCGCCACCGGCTGGTCGTTCACCGGGATGACGTCGATGCTCACCGTCGCGGGCGCCGAGTCCACCGTGCCATCGTTCGCCTTGTAGGTGAAACTGTCCGGCCCGTTGTAGTTCGCCGCCGGCGTATAGGTCAGTCGGGGTGCCGTGCCTCCCAGGGTCCCGTGCGTCGGCGGCGTCACGATGGCGAACGCCAGCGCGTCCCCTTCCGCGTCCGATCCCCCCAGCGTGATCGCCACCCCGGTGTCCTCCGCCGTGCTCACCGCTTGCGCCGTGGCCCGGGGCAGGTCGTTCACCCCGCTCACCGTGATCGTCGCCGTGGCCGTCGCGCCCGCCCCCTCCGGGTCGATCACTTTGTAGACGAAGCTGTCGCTCGCCGTCGCCCCGGCCCGCAGGCCCTCGAAGCTCCCGTTCGGGTCGTAGCGGAAACTCCCGTTGCCGTTCACCCGCAGCAGCGCTCCCGAAGGCAGTTGGATCCGCGCTCCCACGCTGGCCGCCTGTCCGTTCACCTCGCTGATCGTCAGCGGCCCGACGAGTTGGTCGATCTGCAGGGACACGCTGGAACCGTCGGGGAAGCCCATTCTCCCCGCCGGAATCAGCGCCGCGGCGAGGCCGATGCTGGTGGTCTGGACGGAATCATCCGTGAGCAGGTCCGCCCCGGCCGAGGTGGGATCCCACAGGTCGATTTGCGTCGTGCCCAACACCCGGCCCGACGGCAACGGCGTGCCCACGCTCGAACTGCTCGTCAGACTCGCGATATAGCGGTCTCCCAAAG
>WBXI01000143.1 GCA_008933025.1 Verrucomicrobiota bacterium | reverse complement strand
GGGCCCCGGCCTCGCGCGCCAGGCGTGCCACCACGGGGGCCGCGCCGGAACCGGTCCCGGCACCGAGACCGGCCAACACGAAAACCACGCGGGCGCCCTCGACGACCTGCCGGATCGCGGCCTGTTCCTTTTCGGCGGCGGCACGGCCCAGCGACGGATCGCCGCCGGCGCCCAGTCCGCGGGCGGGCCCGCCGCCGAGATGCAACCGGCGGGACGCGGCCGACCGCGACAAGGCGGCGGCGTCGGTGTGCATGGCGACGAAACCGGCGCCGGGGAAACCCTCGCGCAAGAGCACCTCGAGGGCATGGATGCCGGCGCGGCCCACGGCCACGACGCGGAAATCGGCCGGCGCGAACGGGGGCGGGACGGCGGGGGAAGGAATGGGGTTGTCCATGGCGAGGGGATTCAACGGCGGAGCCAACCGCCCAGTAGGTTGCGCCAACCGCCCGGCGGCGGCCGGCGCTGGCGCATGGCGCCGAAGCGGGCCAACCCGATGGCGGCGGAAAATTCCGGCTGGTCGAGCGACGCCATCGGGCCGGACACGTCCTGGGTGCGGGCGATGTCGACGGGGAGATGGAAGACGCGTTCGGCGAGCGGGACGAGGTCCCGGGTGCGGGCACCGCCGCCGGTGAGGAACACGCCGGCCCGGGCGTGGGACAGCAGCGGGCCGATGTCGCGCGCGACCAACTCGAGGGTTTCCTCGAGGCGGAGCGACTGGATGCGGCGGAGGTGGGCGAGGTTGACGGTGCGTTCGGGAAGACCGGGTTCGGAACCGAGGGTCACGGTCGCGCCGCGGCATCCCTCGTCGACGAGCGCGCCGCCGTGCTCGAGCTTGAGTTGCTCGGCGCGGCCGAGCGGCAGGTTGAGGCCGAGGGCAAGGTCGTTGGAGACGTGGTCGCCGCCGACGCCGAGGACGCCGGAGTGACGGAGGATGCTGCCGGAATAGAGCGCGTAGGTAGTGGCGCCGGCGCCGAGATCGACGACGAGGGCGCCCAGTTCCTTCTGGTCCTTGCCGAGCACGGCGAGCGCCGAGGCGAGGCCGTTGAACACCACCTGCTCGACCTCGATCTGGAGCCCCTGCACCGCCCGGATGCCGTTCTGCATGCGGTTGCCATGGCCATGCACCACGTGGACCCGCGCCTCGACCCGCGCGCCCACGAGGCCGACCGGGTTCTCGACCCCCTCCATGTCGTCGACCGCGAAATCCTGGCGCACGGTGTGGATCACCGAGTGGTCGGCGGGCAGGTTGACGGCCTTGGCATTGCGGATCGCGTCCTCGACGTCGTCGGCGGTGATCTGGCGGTCGGCGCTGACGACGGGATGGATGCCGCGGTTGTTGAAGCCGCGGATGTGGGCGCCGGTGACGCCGAGAAACACGCTGCGCACCTCCACGTCGGCCATCTGTTCGGCCTCGGCGATGGCCTGGCGGATGTCCTCGCCGGTCTTGTGCGGATCCATGATCTCGCCCTTGCGAACGCCGCGCGAGCGGGCCTGGCCGAGTCCGAGGACGGTGAACGCGCCCTGGGGGGAGACCTCCCCGACCGCGGCGCAGACCTTGCACGTGCCGATCTCGAGGCCGACGACGATGGATTCCGGATCAAACATGGCGGCGGGCGGGCTTGCGTTTGGGTTTCGCGGGATGCGCGGCATCCGTCGGCACGACGGCGCTGTCGAGCCAACGCAGCGGGGCGTTGTTGGTGACGGAGAGATCGAGCGTGCCGATGAGGCGGCCGCGGCTGGCGGCGTCCTGGTGGACGGCGGTCCAGGCCCGCAATTGCTGCTCGAAACGCGGGTCGGAATCGCGGAGCCCGAAGTTCACGCGGCCACCGAGCGAGGTCAGCACCTCGAGTTCGCCGGGGCGACCGACGTCGACGCTGACCACCTCGGTGAGTCCGGCCATGACCGAGCCCTCGAAGGCGGCGAGGCAATGGAGGGCGCCGAGGATCTGGGGATCGGCGACGGCGACGTTGACGGCGAACGGCACCGACTGGGCGCCGACGAGCAACGGCAGCGCCGCCTCGGCTTCCACGACATCCGCCGCGGCCTTGTCCCGCGGCAACGGCAGGAGCACGTGGCCGTTCTCGTCGAGGAGGTAGTTGAATTCGAGGCCCGGTTGCGACGCCGGACGCACCCGGGCCACCGGGAAACGCTCGTGCACCACCAACCGCACGGTGCCCGGCAGTTCGCGGTGCACCTCCGCCGACGCGATGCGCGGGTGCCGGGCCAGGCGTTCGCGGACGCCCATCAGGTCCAGCGCGAACGTGTTGATGCCGGTCTTCAGCCCGGCCTGGGCCAACAATTCGCGTTCGCCGAGCACGCCGTCCGTCGTCGCCGACAAATGGCGGAGGGCGAGCGCGTCGATGCGGTACAACCATTGGTGCCGCGCGAAAAGGAAGCCGGCGACCGACCCGCCCCCGAGCAGCGCGAGACCGACGACGATGCCGAGGAACCGGAGCCCGGCCCGGCGACGTTTCCGGCCGGCGACGTCGGAGCGGATCTTCACGTCGAGTTGGAAACCGCGGTCCTGGCGGCGGTTTCTCGGTCGGGGCTTGAGGAAGGCGAACATGGCTCAGGGCGAGGGACGTTGCAGGGCGAGATCCAACATGCGCCGGCAAAGGGTCGGGAAATCCATGCCGGCCGCGGCGGCGGCTTTGGGCAGGAGACTGGTCTCGGTCATGCCGGGGAGCGTGTTGACCTCGAGGACCACCGGCGACCCGTCGGGACGCACCATGACGTCGACGCGCGCGTAGTCGCGTCCGCCGACCGCGCGGAAGGCGGCCAACGCGGCCGACTGGATGGCCGAGGTCACCGCGGCGTCGAACGGCGCCGGGCACAGGTATTCGGTGCGCCCTTCCGTGTACTTGTTCGCGTAGTCGTAGGCGCCTTCGCGGGGCCGCACCTCGACCACCGGCAACGCCCAGTCGCCGAGGATCCCCACCGTCGTCTCGCGCCCGAGGATGCGCTCCTCCATCATCACCTCGGAGTCGTGCCGCAACGCGGCCGCCAGGGCCTTCGGGAAATCCCCGGTGCGTTCGACGAACTGCAACCCCACGCTGCTGCCCTGCCGGAGGGGCTTGAGCACCACGGGCGGTTCCCAACCCTCGGGCCAGGTCGAATCGGGCTCCGAGAAGACGCGGGAGCGGGCCACGGGAACCCCGTTGCCCGCGCAGGCGATCTTGGTGAGTGCCTTGTCGAACGCGATCCGCGAGGCCTCGGCGCCGCAACCCGTGTAGGGAACGCCGAGTTCGTCCAACGCGGCCTGCACGGTGCCGTCCTCGCCGTAGGTCCCGTGCAACGCGAGGAAGACCGCGCCGGTCCCGGCCGGCAGGCTCCACTGGCCGGGCACCGGGTCCAACTCGACGACCTCGTGGCCCAGCGAACGCAGGGCACGCGCGACGGCCGCGCCGCTGCGCAGCGACACCTCGCGCTCGGCCGAGGGGCCTCCCAGCATCACGACGATCCGGCGTTGGTTTCCCATGGGCATGTCAGTCCTCCCCGACGATCTCGACCTCGGTTTCCAGTTCGATGCCGTTGGCTTCGCGGACTCGGCCGCGGACCAACTCGATCAGGGCGAGCACGTCGCGGGCGGTCGCGGCGCCGAGGTTCACGAAGAAATTCGCGTGCACGTCCGACACCATGGCATCGCCGACGCGCGTTCCCTTGAGGCCGAGGCCATCGATGAGCCGGCCGGCGGGAAGGTCGGGCCGGGGATTCTTGAAAGTGCAGCCGGCGGAAGGTTGGCGCGGTTGGGAAGACCAGCGCTTCTGGTTGCTGGCGGTCATGTGCCCGAGGATCTCGGTCCGCGGCGCCGGTTTGCCCAGAAGGACGGCGCCGACGGCGAGGTTCTCGACGAGCAACGGGCATCCGCGGTACCGCGCGCCGGCCTCGGACGCCGGAATGGCGACCCGATCGCCCCGACGCGTGACGTAGCGCAGGGTTTCCGCGACGTCGAAAATCCAGCTGCCCATCGCGCCGGCGTTCATGCGGAGCGCCCCGCCCACGGAACCGGGAATGCCCTCGAGGAATTCCAACCCGGCGAGCCCGGCATCGCGCGCCGTGTTGGCCACGTGGCGCAGATAGGCGCCCGCGCCGACGTCGATCCGCTCGCCGCTGACCTCGATCCGGCAGAATTCCGGATGCTGCATCGAGACCACCAGGCCGCGGATGCCGCCGTCGCGAACGAGCAGGTTGGAGCCGCGGCCGAGCACGAACACCGGGACGCCGTGGACGCGCGCCAGTTCGAGCACCGTCGCCAGTTCGTCCTCGCCCGCCGGTTCCACGAACACGTCCGCGGGCCCGCCCACCCGCAGCGTCGTCCGACGCGCCAACGATTCGTCGCGCCGCAGGGGCGTCGTCGGCTGCAGCGACATCCGGAGGTCCGCGAACAGGTCGGACAGTTGGAGGGACCGGTCCGCGGCACTCACCCACTCGGGAGCGAGCGTGGTCGAGGGATCGAGGCGAAGCGTGTTCATGCGACGGGAGCGGGGCCGGGGTTGGCGACGGCGCGGGGCGCGCGGCCATTCCGGCCGGCGCGTTCGGAGGCCAACGCGACCACCCGGTTGGCGATGTCGGCCGCGGCGAGCGGACGGTGCCAGGCCGCGGCGGCGCGCGCCGCCGCCGCCCGGTGCCGGTCGGATTCGAGGAAAGGCATCGTCGCGGCCACGACGGCTTCCGTGGTCGCGTGGCGCTGCTCCAGCAGCACGGCGGCACCGGACGCGGCAAAGGCGGCGGCGTTGTGGAACTGGTGGTTGTCGGCGGAGGTCGGGAGCGGGACCAGGACGGAGGGAACGGCCATCGCGGCGAATTCCGCGAGGGTCGAGGCGCCGGAACGCGCGATGGCCACGGTGGCCGCCCCGAGCACCCACTCCATCTCGGCGCAGAACGGCCGCACCCAGGCCCGCGTCCGGGCGGCGGCATGGGCCGCCCGCACCGATTCGAAATCGCGTTCGCCCGCCAGATGCACGTACTGCATCGCCGGCCAGCGGGCCACCAGCGCGGGGAGCGCGGCGACGACGGCGGCATTGAGTCCGGAAGCGCCCTGGCTCCCTCCCATCACCGCCAGCACCGGCCGCAGCGGATCCAGACCGAGCGCGGTCCGGCATCCCTCGGGATCCAGGGCCTCGAATCGCGACCGCACGGGCGTCCCGGTGGGGTACACCCTGCGGTTCCGGAGACGTTCCGCGGCCACGGGAAACCCCACGCAACAGGCGTCGGCCAAAGGTGCCAGCCAGCGGTTCGCGCGTCCCGGGACGGTGTTGGACTCGTGGAGGCAGGTCGCGGCACCGACGGCGCGGGCGGCGAGGATCGGGCCGGCCGAAGTGAACCCGCCCATGGCGAGCACGACGTCCGGCCGACGGGCGCGGAAAGCGCGGATCGCGGCGCGGCGCGACGCCCAAAGCGCGCGGAGAAACCGGACGAGATTGCGGCCCTGCAGCGCCACGGCGGGCAACGTGAGCACCTCCATGTCGCGCAGGCCGCGGACGGCCTGTTGGTCCACTTCCTTGGACGACACCAACAGGGTCACCGACCCGCCCAGCGACAGGACCGACTCCCCGACGGCGACCCCGGGAAAGAGGTGCCCGCCCGTGCCGCCACAGGCGATCGCAACATGGGGATGGGCAACGGCCGTCATGCGGCTCGGGCGAAATCGGTGTCGGGAGCGAAGGGATCGCGGCCACCGGGGCGGCGCGGACGGCCCGCGGGCCGGGCATCGGCGGGAACCGCCTGGCGGGCGACGGCGACCAGGGCGCCGACCATGGCGAGGAGAACGGCCATGCTGGTGCCCCCGCGGCTGACGAACGGGAGGGGCATGCCCTTGTTGGGCAGCACGGTGGTGACAACGCCGATGTTGATGCAGGCCTGGGCGGCGATCAGGAAGGTGATGCCCGCGGCGAGCAGCAGTCCGAGGGTGTCGGGAGCACGCCGCGCGACGAGGATCCCGCAGAACAGGATCACCCCGTAGGTGACGACGACGCCGAGCGTGAACGGCAGGCCGAGTTCCTCGCCCACGGCGGGCAGGATGAAATCGGTGTGAACCTCGGGGACATTGTACTTGAGCGAACCGCGGCCGAGCCCGGTGCCTTCCAGACCGCCTTCGCCGAACGCGAAGAGTCCCTTGCGGGCCTGTTGCGCCGCCCCGTCCTTGTGGTTGGCGGGATTGATCCAGGCGTCGATGCGGTTCCGGGCCATCGGGCTGAACACGATCATCGCGGCCAAGGCGCCGCCGAAGAGGATGCCGGGCGGCACCAAATACCACCAACGCGCGCCCGACAACAGCAGCAGGACGATGGTCACCAGCATCAGCAGCGCCGCGGTGCCACGGTCGGGTTCTTTCAGGACCAGGGCAATGATGGGAACGGCGATGCCGGCACCACCGAGGATGCCGGGGACGAAGCGGTCCATGCGGCCCTGGTTCCGGGCGCCGTACACGGCGAGGACCACGATGAGGGAAAACTTCGCGATCTCCGACGGTTGGGTGCCGAACAGCCAGCGCTGCGCGCCCTTGGTCTCGTGGCCCAGCGGGGAAAGCACCAACGCCAGCAGGATCAACGTCGCCGCATAGATCCACCACACCCAGCGGTCGAGCCGCCGGTAATCTACCATCGCGACCCCGATCAAGGCCACGAAACCCGCGACCGCGGCGAATGCTTGGCTCCGGAGGCCCGCGGTGGACGGGCCGTCGAGCATGGTCGCGCTCGCGAGCATCGTGAGACTCAGCGCGACCAAGGCACCGACCGCGACGATGAGGGTGGTGGTGGTGGTGCGCATGGGAAGCTGGGGGGCGGCAATGTTTTCCGGGACCTTGGGACTCCGTTCTTTACGGTCGCCGGGCGGGAACGGTCGCGAACCCGTTCCCGCCCGTGCCGACCCACCGAACACTAGCGACCCGGGGCCGGAATCGCGGACGGGGCCGACGGAGCGATCGGCGTCGCGCTGGGAACCACCGGCGAGGCCGACGCGGGCGCCGGGGCCGACTCGGCCGGGGCCGGGGTGCGGCCGGCGGCTTTGGCGGGGATGGTCAACTTCTGCTTCGGCTTGAGGACGTCGCTGGAGAGTTGGTTCGCGGCGCGGATCGCTTTCCAAGGGACGCCGAACTTGTGGGCGATCTTGCTGCCGGTATCGCCGGGTTTCACCTCGTAGACCGTGCCTTCGGCCGCGGCAGGCGACGCATCCGGGGGAACGGGGGTGGCGTGCGTGGCGGCGGGCTTGCCGTCGGAGGCGGGGATCTGCACGTGCTGGTCCACCTTGAGGGCGTTCCATTTCACGTTGGGATTGGCGGCCTTGAGGGCGGCGAGGGTGACGTTGTTCTTGCGCGCGATGGTGACGCCGGTATCGCCCTTCTGGATCTTGTAGTCGGACGCGGCGGTCGGGGCGGTGTCGGCGGGTTGCGCGGTCGGGGTGACGGGCGGCAGGGCGCGCACCTCGGGAGCGACGGGCGGCAGGCCGACGAGCGGCACGCCGCTGGTCACGGCGGGCGCGACGATGGCCGGGGCGGGATTGGAAGGCGCGACCGTGGCGGCGATGGGCGGGATGCTGTTGGAGTCGATGCCGGTGGCGGCCGACGGGTTGGGCGCGAGCGGATCGGCGCCGGTCTGGGGGTGATCGTCCTTTTTGCAGCCGATCCAGAGGAGACCGCAGAGGAAGAAGACGTGCAGGGCACCGATGAAGGTGATGATCTGGACGGTGGACTTTCCGCGGCCCTGCTGTTCCAACAGCGAGCCTTGGGGGGCGAGTGGGTTGGGAGTGCTCATGGGTAATGTGGGCGCCGCGCGGCGCCGGGAGTGGGGACCGACGTTGATGGAAGTTTCGAGCCGGGGAATTCCCTCACGAATACCCGGGACGAAAGAAAGACTGTGGAACGGCCGGACGAGCCGCCTTCACGACCGGTGAAAGCTGCAACCGGACACGCGCGGTCGGCCACTCGGTTGGCCGCCGTCGCCTGCTTTGGTTGGAACGTGGTGAGGTTCGCGCCGCCCGGTGCCGCCGCCAGCACCGCCACCTGAGAGGTTTCTAACGGCAGCAACCCGCCGGTGCAAGCAGCCCGTGCGCCCGGACGCCATTCCGGGCGCTTCCGGACGGCGTTGTCGCCGCCAACGGGCCCCGGGGCAGGAACCCGGTTCGCCACAAACACGCCGGGCCACCGCGTCCGGGGACGTGTCGGGGCGGCCGGACGGGGCCCGTTCGCACGGCAGCGGGATGGACCCCGCGGTTCCCGGCTTTTCTCGGTGTGTCGCGGGGTGTTCACCGGATCTTGAGGGTTGCCAGGGCCAGGACCCCGCACAGGATCGCCGCGATGTAGAACCGGGTGACGATCTTGGACTCCGCGAGCCCTTGTTTGCGGAAATGATGGTGCAAGGGCGACATCAGCAGGATCCGCCGTCCGGTACCGGTCGTGCGCCGGGTGTACTTGAACCAACCCACCTGCAGCACCACGCTGAGTGCCTCCGCCACGAACACGCCGCCGGTGAGCAACAGCGTGAAGGGTTGGTGGATCGCCACCGCCATCACGCCCAGCGCGCCGCCGATGGCCAGGGAACCGGTGTCCCCCATGAAAACCTCCGCCGGATGGGCATTCCACCACAGGAACCCCAGCCCTGCCCCGAACAACGCGCCGCAGAACACGCAGAGTTCGCCCGCGCCGTTCACCGACGGGACCAGCAGGTACTTGGCGATCTCGCGGTGCCCCGCGATGTAGGTCAGCACGAGGAACACCCCGGTGCAGATGATCGTGCAACCCGTCGCCAAGCCATCCATGCCGTCGGTGAGGTTCACCGCGTTGGAACTGCCGACGATGGTGATCACCGAGAGGGCGATCGCCCCGGCCGCCGCCAAGGGGCCGGCCACCAGCGCATAGCGGGCGGGCACGAACGGCAGGTGGAGCTCGGTCACCAGGGGATGGCCGGTGTCCCATCCCCACAGGTAGGCCACCACCCCGGCCGCCACCCCGAATTGGACCACCAACTTGAGACGCCCCGCCACGCCGTCCGCGTTCTGCCGCGAGACTTTCATCCAATCGTCGTACAGGCCCAACCCGGCGAAGGCCACGAAGGTCACCAGCACGAGGATCACCAACGGATTCCAGCGCGCCCACAGCAGGACCGAAGTGTCCACGGTCAGCAGGATCATGATCCCGCCCATCGTCGGCGTGCCGCGTTTCGCCGTGTCCGCAGCATGGGCGGTCGCGTCGCCGGCGGCCTTGACGTCCTTGGGACGGTATTCCTGACGGAATTTCAGGTCGCGCAGCCAGGCAACGATCCACGGCCCGATCCACCAACTCAGCAACAGCGCCGTGAGCAGCGCGCCGCCGGCCCGCACCGTCACGTACCGGAAGAGCGTCCACGGCGCGAACGGAAACCTTTCTGCGAGGAGGTAAAGCATCGGGTGTCAGTTGGGCCCGGGTTTCCCGAGAAGTTCGCGCAAGGCATCGGCGACCCGCTCCAGACGGGCCGAACGGGACGCCTTGAGCAGGACGGTGTCGCCGCGACGGACGAAGCCGGCCAGTGCCGCGGTCGCCGCCTCGGCATCCGCGCACGTCACCACGGCCTGCAATCCCGCCCCGCGGGCGGCACCGGCGGTCACGCCCGCGAACCGGCCCACGGCAAAAAGGGCGTCCACCGCCGTGGCGGCGGCACACCCGACCTCCCGGTGCGCGGTCTCGGCCATGGCTCCCAGTTCCGCCATGTCGCCGAGCACCGCCACACGACGGCCCGCGCACGGGAGGTCGGAAAGGGTCCGCAACGCCGCGCCCATGCTGTCGGCATTCGCGTTGTAGGTGTCGTCGAGCAAGCGCACGCCGCCGGTCTCGGCCATGGCGAGGCGTTGGCGCGGCGGACGGAACGCCGCCAGCGCCCGCCGGGCCGCGCCCGGTTCGACGCCGGATTCCGCGGCGACGACCATGGCCGCCAGCGCGTTGAGGACGTTGTGCCGTCCCGACAGCGAGAGTTCCCATTCCCCGGTCCAATCCGGCCGCGGCGAACGCACGGCGAAGCGCTGGCCCTTCCAATCGCAGGCCGTCACCGCCGCCGACCAATCGCCCGCGCCCCCCTCCCAATCCACGCGGACCACCCGGGCCCGCGTGCGGGCGGCGATGGCGTCGGCATGGGGCGTCGCCGCCGGCAGCACCAGCAATCCGTCCGCGGGCAGGCCATCCGCCAGCGCCCCCTCCTCGCGCGCCACCCCTTCCAGATCGCCGAAGAACTCGAGGTGCTCGCCGCCGATCTGGGTGAGGATGCCGCGGGTGGGGCGGATCATCGCGACCAACGGGGCGAGTTCGCCGGGATGGTTCGTGCCCGCCTCGAGCACGGCGAACCGGTGCGCGGCCTCCAACCGCAGCAGGGTGTGCGGCACGCCCACGTCGTTGTTGAAACTGGATTCGCTCCGCAGGGTTTCGCCGGCCGTCGACAGCAGTGCCGCCAGCAATTCCTTGGTCGTGGTCTTCCCGTTGGATCCCGCGACGCAGGCCACCGGGATGCCAAACTCGCCCCGGTACCGTGCCGCGAGGCGACCGTAGGCCGCCCGCGGGGAATCGACGGCCAGCGCGCACAGGCCGGCCGGCACGAGGGAGGCCTTCCCGGCCCCGACCATGGCGCCCGCCACACCGCGTGCCGCCACCTCGGCAAGGTAGTCGTGACCGTCGAAGCGCTCGCCCGACAGTGCCACGAACAGGGTGCCGGGTGCCGCCGCACGCGAGTCGGTGCTCACGCCGCGGAAGACGGCGG
>WBXI01000142.1 GCA_008933025.1 Verrucomicrobiota bacterium | reverse complement strand
CTCGTGCTGGATGCCCAGCAGATGGAGCACCGTCGCGTGGAAATCCCGGATGTGCACCGGGTTGTCGACGATGTTGTAGGAGAAGTCGTCGGTCTGGCCGTAGACCACCCCACCCTTGGCCCCGCCGCCGGCCATCCACATGGTGAAACAACGGGGATGATGGTCGCGCCCGTAGTTGTCGTGGGTGAGTCCACCCTGGCTGTAGATGGTCCGGCCGAACTCGCCGCCCCAGATGATCAGGGTCTCGTCGAAGAGACCGCGCTGCTTGAGGTCGTTGATCAGGCCGGCGATCGGTTGGTCGACGTCCCGGCATTGGGACGGCATGCGGCCGCCGAGGTTGGTGTGGTGGTCCCAGTTGTTGTGGTAGATCTGCACGAACCGCACCCCGCGCTCGACGAGGCGGCGGGCGAGGAGGCAGGTGTAGCCGAACGTGCCGGGTTTCCGCGAATCGTCCCCGTAGAGTTGGTAGGTGGCGTCGGGTTCGCGCCGGACTTCCATCAACTCGGGAACGCTGGCCTGCATGCGGAACGCCATCTCGAACTGCTGGATCCGGGTGTGGGTCTCGGGATCGCCGAGGGACGCCTCGGTGATCTGGTTCATGCGGCGCAACCCGTCGAGTTGGGCGCGCCGCAGTTCGGGGGTGACCCCCGGCGGATTGCCGATGAACAGGATCGGGTCGCCCTGGCTGCGGAAAGAGACGCCGGCGTGTTCGCCGGAAAGGTAGCCGCTGGACCACAGGCGCGCGGAGATGGCCTGGATCTGCTCCTTGTTGGTGGGCTCGGCCACGAGCACGACGAAGGTGGGAAGATTGGCGTTGAGCGAGCCCAACCCGTAGCTCACCCACGAACCCAGACAGGGCCGGCCGGTGACCATGTTGCCGGTCTGCATCGCCGTGATCGCGGGTTCGTGGTTGATCGCCTCGGTGTGCATCGAGCGGATGAAGGCGATGTCGTCGACGCACCGCGCGGTGTGGGGCATCAACTCGGAGACCCAGGTGCCGCATTTGCCATGACGGGCGAACTTGTACTTGGACGGCGCGATGGGGAACCGGGCCTGGCCGGAAGTCATCGTGGTCAACCGTTGTCCCTGCCGGACCGAAGCGGGGAGATCCTTGTCGTACCACTTTTCCATGTCCGGCTTGTAGTCGTAGAGGTCCATCTGCGCGGGACCGCCGACCATGTGCAGGTAGATGATGTGGCGTGCCTTCGCGGCGAAGTGCGGGAGGAAGGGTTTGCCGGGCGCCTCCGCGCCCAGCAGGCGCGGGCCGCCGAGGAGCGACGCGAGCGCGGCGGTCCCCATGATGTTGCGGCCGTTCCCCAGGAACTGGCGCCGGGACTGGAGGCGATGGATTTCGTTCTCGAGACTCATGGCAGCGGGGGAGGACTATTTGTTGAGGACCTCGTCCAGATTGAGGAACTGGTTGGCCAAAAGGGTGCGCGCGGCCACCTCGACGGCCGGCAACCTTGGGTCGGGCGCGAGATCGCCGACGCCAAGCATCCGGACGGCCTCGCCGGGGTGCGCGGCATAGAACGTCCGCATGCGGTCGAGGGAATCGCGCGCGACGGCGGCCTCGTCGGGCCGGAGCGGGCGGAGGAGGATGCGGCGCGCGATGGACTCGGCGGCGGCGGCGGCGGGTTCCTTGCGGGTGCGGAGCGAGTCCTGGGCGATGGCCCGGGCCGCCTCGACGAACTGTGGGTCGTTGAGGGTGGCGAGGGCCTGGAGCGGCGTGTCCGTGCGTTCGCGGCGGACCGCGCAGGTTTCGCGGCTGGGTGCGTTGAAAAGATCCATCAACGCCGGCGGCGCGGAGCGCTTCCAGAACGTGTACAGGCTGCGCCGGCGGCCGCCTTCGCCGCGCTCGCGCTCGTACTTCTTGGTGTTGCTCTCCGGCATGGCCACGGCTTCCCAGACCCCGTCGGGTTGGTAGGGCTTGGCGCTGGGCCCGCCGATCTTCCGCGAGAGCAACCCGCTCGTCGCCAGCGCGTAGTCGCGCACCATCTCGGCGTCCATCCGGAACCGCGGGCCCCGGGAGAGCAACCGGTTCGCCGGGTCCTTCTCGAGTTTTGCCGGGGTCGTCGCCGCGGACTGCCGGTAGGCCGCGGAGGTCACCAGCAGCCGGAACACATGCTTCGTGTCCCAACCGCCGTCGCGGAATTCCACCGCCAGCCAGTCGAGCAACGCGGGATTCGACGGATTGTCCCCGACGATGCCGAAGTCCTCGGTGGTCTTGACCAGACCGGTGCCGAAGACTTCCTGCCAGTAGCGGTTCACCGTCACCCGCGCGGTGAGCGGGTTTTCGGGGGACACGAGCCAGCGGGCCAGGCCCAGCCGGTTGCGGGGCGCGCCCTCGGGCATGGGATGGAGCGAGGCGATGGTGCCGGCGCCGACCTCTTCCCGGGGTTTGTCGTATTGGCCGCGGAACAGGACGCGGGCGACGGGCTTGGAATCCGGCTTCTCCCGCTGCACGTGGGTCACGGGATTGCGCTTCCGGACGGCCTCGCGTTCGGCCTCGAGCCGGGCGATCTCCGCCTTGGTGAGGAAGAAGCCCGGATCGCGATGGTCGAGGTAGCGATCGTACAGGGCTTGCGTCGCGGCGGCGTCGCGTTGCGCGGGCGGGAGTCCCGCCAGCACGATTTCCGGTCCGTCCTTCGCGAGCGAACGCACGTCCCACGGGTCCAAACGGCGGGCATACACCCGGACATCCTGCAACTGCCCGCCTTCGAGCACGTCGTCGTGGCTGCGTTGGCCGATGCGCAGCGGAACCCCGGTGCGAATGGTGTGGGCCAGCGCGTCCTTCTCGACGCGGGTTTTCGCGGCGGTGCCATCGACGTAGATCGACACGCCCGACGCCCGGCCGGAGCCGTCGTAGGTCACGAACACATGCTGCCATTCGCCGGGGTGCAGCACGTCGCCGGTGGTCACCACCTTGAGGGCATCGTCGGGCCATGCATGGACGAGATGCACCGCCCAATTGCGGTCGTGGGCGAAGAGGTCCCAGCCGCGGGCACCGTCCCGTTGGTCCATGCGCGCGAGGGCGGACTGGTAGCGGCCGCCAGCGGGAACGCGGACCCACGCGCCGTAGCTGAAGGGTTGGTCGCGCTCGAAATCGCCGGAGTCGCCGAGGACGAAGGTGGCGTCCGCCTTGACCACGGGCGCCTGCCCCAACGGCCCGCCGTCCTTCCACTCGACCTTGCCCGGGGCCCTGGTCGCGGGCGCGACGCCGACGCGCAACGCGGCCACGTCCCCTTTCCCGTCGTTGAGCACGGCATGGGCGACGAGCCCGTTCGTCGACGGGCCGGCCACGGATTTTCCGGCGGTTCCGCCGGCAAGCCACGCCTCGAAATCCGACCGCGCGTCGCGGCGACGGTTTTCGAACCGGTGCTTCGCGGCGGCGATCTCGAGGGGCAATTCCTTCCAACGCGCGCGGTCGGCCTCGCTCTGCGGCACCACCATGCTCGGCGACGAATCCTTCACGTTGCCGTCGAAGGCGCCCTGCTGCGTGTTCCGGAAAAACGCGGACATCGAGTAGAAGTCCCGCATCGTCACCGGGTCGAACTTGTGGTCGTGGCAGGTCGAGCAGTTCGCGGTGAGGCCAAGCCACACCCAGGAAGTCGTCTCCACGCGGTCGCGGGCGTAGTTGGCGAGGTTTTCGTCCGCGATCGTCCCGCCCTCGTTCGTGGTCACGTTGCACCGGTGGAACCCGGTCGCGATCAACTGGTCGTCGGTCGGGTCCGGCAGCAGGTCGCCGGCGATCTGCTCGGTCGTGAAGCGGTCGAACGGCAGGTTGTCGTTGAACGCGCGGATCACCCAATCCCGGTAGGGCCACATCTCGCGGTAATTGTCGAAGTGCAACCCGTGCGTGTCCGCGTAACGCGCCGCGTCCAGCCAGTAGCGGGCGCGGTGCTCGCCCCACGCCTTCGAGTCGAGCAACCGGTCGACGTACCGCTCGTACCAATCGGGCGATTTGTCGGCCACGATCGCCTCCACGTCCGCCGACGAAGGCGGCAAACCGGTCAGGTCGAGCGACACCCGGCGGACCAACGTGCGCCGGTCGGCTTCCGGCGCGGGCGCGAGGGAAACCGAGGCGAGTCGGTCGAGGACGAAGGCGTCGACCGGGTTCCGGACCCAGCCGGGATCCCGGGTCGTGGGGACCTCGGGCCTCGTGGGTTTGAGGAACGACCAGTGCGGTTGCCAGGGCGCGCCCCCGGCAATCCAACGCCCCAGCAACGCGCGTTGCGTCGCGGTGAGCGCTTTGTGGGAATCCGCCGGCGGCATGGCCTCCTCGGGATCCTTCGACTCGATGCGCCGCCACAGGGCGCTGTGCGCGGTGTCGCCGGGCGTGACGACGGGTCCTTCCTTCTTGGTGGCCCCGAACAATCCTTCCTTGGTGTCGAGACGGAGCCCGGCCTTGCGCTTGCCGGAGTCAGGCCCGTGGCAATGGAAACAGTTGTCGGAAAGGACGGGCCGGATGTCGCGGTTGAACAGGATCGGCGCGTCCGCGGCGGCGGCCGTGGTCGCCGCGAGGAAGGCGGCGGCGGCCGTGGTCACCGCGGCGCGGCGGACGGGAAAGGAAATCGATGCGGACTTCATGCCGGGAACTGCTTGGGGCGGGAGGCCCTGGAATTTCTTTGGGAAAACCGGGAAAGCGTGGGCCCATCGCGGCGGGCGATGTCGACGCCTCCGTTGACCTCTCCTGCACCGATCTTGGCCGGTGCCGGGAAATGCGTTGGGCTCAATACTCGACCACGACCAACTCCTGGGCGTTGGTCCGCATCGTGGCCCGGGCGGTCTTCTTCTTGCCGTTCCACTCGGTCTCGATCGCGAAGGCGCGGCCGCGCGGCAGTTCGAAGGGCAGGATGTCGTTCAGGTCCGCGGTTTCGCCGCGACTGGTGCCGGTCCAGACCAAGGTGGGGTCGGCGGCGTCGATGACCCTCACGTTGGCGATCACCCGGTGCTTGGCTTTTTTGTCCATGACCTTCACCAACAACCGGCCGGGTCCGGTGGCGACCTTGGCGGGCGGGGCGTAGCGGTCGGTGACGTTGACGGCGGGGACCCAGTCGATCTCGCGGGCCCAGACCATGGGGAAAGGAAGGCCGGTGCGACGGAAGCTGCTGGCGTAGATCGCGTGTTTGGGTTCGTCGCGCTTGGCCTCGGAGGCGTCGTGGACGAACCAACCGCGGTCGAGTCCAGCGCCGTCCGGTTCGGCCGCGCCGGCGAAGTGCCAGTCGCCGTCCCAAACCTCGACCCAGGTGTGGTTGCCCCGGAGGTTGGCCCACATGGGGGTGCCGACCAACCGCGCGGGAACGCCGACGGCGCGGCAGGCGTCGATGAGCAGGATCGAGAGACCGGTGCAGGTTGCGATGCCGCTGCTCATGGTCTCGAGGGGACCTTGGTCGGGCTTCCGGCGCTTCGTGGAGTAGCGGACCTTCACCAGGGGAAAGAGTTTCTCGTTGAGACGGCGGGCGGCCTCGCCGGGAGTGCGGCAGCCCTCGACCAATGGGAGGGAAAGGGTGCGCAGATGCGCGCGCCAATCCTCGCGATCCTCGTTCACGGCGGCGTAGGGCAGGATGTCGTTCCGGAACAACTCGTCGCTGATCCGGTCTTTCCACGGCGCCTTGCCGAGGGCCTCGTGGGCCAGCGCGGTGTTCCGCAGCAGGAAATCGGCGGAGAGCCGGGTCCGGTCCGCGTCGGGCATGTTCTCGACGAGAAAGGCCATCGAGGGACGCTGCGGCACCGGCACCGCGACCAGCGCGCGTTCCAGTTCCGCCCGGTTGGTCCCGCCCGCGGCCAGCGCCGACTCCACCGACTTCCCCCACCACGCGTCCGCGGCGCGCACCGGCGCCGACGCGACGACGCCCACGACGACCATCCATGCCCAAGCCGTGAATCTCATCCCGGGAGAGTGCACCACGCGACGGTTGCGGGCAATGGCCGATGGGTTTGTCGGCAAGCCCGGGGTGGGGCGGGAAGGCGCGCCGGCGACGCCCTGGCCGCCTTGCGACGGGCCCCGTCGTCCACCGTGGTCACGACGCGTTTCACGGCGGCGGCGGCGCGGCATTCCGAAGGCCTGGCCACCGCGGCCCGAGGGCGCTTCGCGCGGGGCGGTCCACGGTGCGCCCGCTGGGTTTCCGGTGGCGACTTTGCGGAGGGCGGGCATAGCCTGCGCCCCATGGTTCGAAGCCGCGACGTCGATGCCATCGCAACCCGGGTGATCGCCAGCCCGCTCGGCCCCCTGCTGCTCGGCGCGGTCGCCGGCGGGATCTGCCTGATCGAGTTCCAGGATCCGGCACGACTCGAACGCCAGCGGAACGCCCTGCGTCGTTGGCTCGGCGTCCCGTCGGTCCCCGGCAACCATCCGCACCTCGAACGGATCGAATCGGAGTTGGCGGATTACTTCTCGGGAAGACGCCGGCGGTTCACGGTGCCCGTCGTCGCGCCGGGCACTGCCTTCCAAAAGTGCATCTGGGACGCATTGGCCGGGATTCCCTACGGGACCACGTGTTCCTACGCGGAACTCGCGGGGAGGATCGGCCGACCGGGCGCGCAACGCGCGGCGGGGACGGCGAACGGCGCGAACCGCGTGGCGATCGTCGTTCCCTGCCACCGGGTGGTGAACGCGGACGGAAGACCCGGTGGCTACGGCGGCGGTCCGTGGCGCAAACAATGGCTTCTCGACCTCGAGCGGGGGTCTTCCCAATTCCCGCCCGGTCCGTAGACTCGTCGCCGCACCCCATGAATCTCCCCGCCCCGCTCCGGGCCGCCGGCATCGCCGCGCTCGCCCTCGCCGCGACCTCGCCCCGCGCGTTTTCCCAGCATGCGCACGGCCGCGCCGCCGCCCAAACCATGGCCGACACCATGCAGGTCCATCCCGGCCTTGCCGTCGGCGTGTTCGCCTCCGAACCCGACGTCGTCAATCCCTGCAACATGGACGTCGATTCCCGCGGCCGCGTCTGGATCACGGAGGGTGCGAACTACCGTTCCACCTTCCAGAAATGGGGCAAACTCCGCCCCGGCGGCGACCGCATCCAGGTGCTCGAGGACACCGATGGCGACGGCGTCGCCGACAAGGTCACCACGTTCTACCAAGGCGACGAGATCAACGCGGCTCTGGGCATCTGCGTGCTCGGCGACACGGTGATCGTCTCGCGCTCGCCCGACATCCTGGTGTTCGAGGACAAGAACCACGACCTGAAGGCGGACGGCCCGCCGCGGAAACTGTTCTCCGGCATCTCGGGCACCGACCACGACCACGGCGCCCATGCCTTCACCTTCGGCCCCGATGGCAAACTGTACTTCAACCTCGGCAACGAGGGCCGGCAGTTGAAGTCGCCCGACGGGAAGTCGTGGATCGTGGATGCGGACGGGAAGGAAGTGCGGGAACACCGCAAGCCCTACCAACAGGGCCTCGTGTTCCGGTGCGATCCCGACGGCTCCCACCTCGAGACCCTCGGCTGGAACTTCCGCAACAACTTCGAGGTCGCCGTCGATTCCTTCGGCTCGCTCTGGCAGTCGGACAACGACGACGACGGCAACCGGGGCGTCCGCATCAACTTCGTCATGGAGTTCGGCAACTACGGTTACCGGGACGAGATCACCGGTGCCGGCTGGGGCGACAAACGCACGGGTTGGGAGGACGACATCCCGCGCCGGCACTGGCATCTCAACGATCCCGGCGTGGTCCCGAACCTTCTCCAGACCGGTGCCGGGTCCCCCACCGGCATCGCCGTGTACGAGGGCGACCTCCTTCCGGAGGTGTTCCGCGGCCAGATCCTCCATTGCGACGCCGGCCCGCGCGTGGTCCGCGCCTATCCGGTCGAGAAGGCCGGCGCCGGATATGCAGCGCGCATCGTGGATTTGGTTTCGTCGGCCGACAGTTGGTTCCGGCCCAGCGACGTGACGGTGGGCCCGGACGGTTCGGTCTACGTGGCGGACTGGAACGACGCGGGCGTCGGCGGCCACTACATGGCCGACCAGAAACTCGACACGATGACCGGGCGGATCTATCGGATCGCGCCGCGAGGACACCGGCCGGGCATCCCGAAACCGAATCTCGACACCCCGGCGGGCGCGGTCGCCGCGCTGAAGTCCCCGAACAACGCCACCCGTTACCTCGCGTGGCAGGCATTGCACCGCCTGGGCTCCGGCGCGGAGGGCGAGCTCCGGAAACTCTGGTCGGACGCCAACCCCCGGATGCGTGCCCGGGCGCTGCACCTGCTCGCGCGCATCGACGGCCGTTCGTCCGCCTACGTCGGCAGCGCCTTGAAGGACCCGGATGCGGACATCCGCATCGCCGGCCTCCGCATCGCCCGCGGATTGCACCTCGACCTTGCCCCGATCGTCCGCCAACTCGCGTCCGATCCCGACCGGCAGGTGCTGCGGGAATGCGCCATCGCGCTCCGCCACGACCGATCCGCCGGGATGCCCGCGCTCTGGGCAAAGCTGGCGGACCGGCACGCCGGCAAGGACCGCTGGTATCTGGAAGCGCTGGGGATCGGTGCCGACGACAACTGGGACGCGTGCCTCGCGGCATTCCTGGAATTGCGCGGGGGTCTTTGGAACACCACCTCGGCCCGGGAAATCATCTGGCGATCCCGCGCGAAGGCCACCCCCGGCCTGCTGGCGAAGATCCTCCGGGACTCCTCGACCACGGAGAAAGAGAAGCAGCGCTTCCTGCGCGCCTTCGATTTCCAGACCGGTCCCGAGAAGGACGCGGCCCTGGTCGAGTTGCTGACGGGCGCGACGCGCTGAGCCGGACTCAATACCCGGCCGCGCGCCATTCCCGGTCGAGCGTCGGGTCGACGCGCGCGAGGTACATGTAGGACTCCGGATCCAGGAACACGACCTTTAGCAAGCCCCCGGGCAAGCCGGGGCGCTTGCCGGGCTCCTTCGAGCCGAAGTCGTCGTAGAAATTGCCGACCAACCAGTTCGCCGCGACGAACCGTTGCTGGTCGTGGCGCACGTAGATCGGGCTGGATTGGACTTCCCGCGGCACGAAGTAGTCCGTGGCGAACTGTTTTCCGAGCAGCCGGGAGAGTTGGTAGACCGCCACTCCCCGGCTCGCCGCCACCACCTCGCCGTCGCCCACGTGCCGCCGGATGGCCGCGACCAATCGCGAACGTTCCAGCGAACCGCCTCGGGCCACTTCCGAACGCTCGATCCTCTTCGCCCATGCCAAATCCCATAGACCGCCCGACGCGACCGCCACGACCAGCAAGGCTTCGCAGGCACGCACCGTCCAGACCGGCGGCCGCCAACGGGCGATCCACGCGTCCATGCCCCGAAGGGTCCACCAAAGTGCCGGCGGAATGAGGACGAGATGGTAGCGCTCGGTCATGCCGACGTCGTACGCCGTGGGCAGCAGCATCAACAGGACGCCGTACAGCGTCGCGGCGACCACGATGGGCCATTCGCGGCGCGGTGCCGAACGGATGCCCGTCCCGGCCAGGACCACCACGCCGGTCGCCACGGCCGCCCGCAGAATCCCGAACCCCGTCAACATCGAGGGCCAGCGCTGGCCCACGACGTTGCCGAGCCGCTTCGCGGCCGGAAACATCACCGACCAGAACAGGTCGCCACGGCCAAAGACCGCCAACTTCGCCCCCAACAACCGCAAGTAACCCGTCGCACCGCCCACCGCCCCCCAGTCAGCCCGATAGTTCTCGCCGTATCCCGCGCCGTCGCCGTGCGAAAGCCGCACCCACAGCCATGCCGCGAGGGCCAGGACCGCGACTGCCGGCAAGGGCATCCGATCGCCCTTGCGAAAGCGCCATGCCGCCACCAGCAACGCCATGCCGACGAACGGCAACGCGGCCGTTCGCACCAGATAGGCCGCCGCCAGCAGGATCGCCGTCCCGAACCAACGGCCGCGCTCGGTCCCGATCCCTTCCGGGAGCCAAACCGACAACAGCGCGACGACGAGGCACGTGAAGGTCACGTCGGAGAGGACACCCCAGATCGCGACGGACCAGATGGAATGCAACCCCACCAGCAGGACCGGGAGCGCGCACGCGGGGCGGCCGGGCGCGATCTTCCAACCCCAATGCCCGAGCACCAGCAGGGTGAGGAGGCAGATCGCCATCATCACCTGCTGGCCGCGCGCGATGAAAGGACCCGGCTCCGCGGTGTTCCCGGCGAATGCTGCCAAGAGGATCGATTGTCCCGGCGGATACAGGCCGATGCAGGGTTCGCCGAGATAACTCGGTGCCCGGTAACCATGGGCGGAACGCAGACTGCTCGCACCGTCGAGGTAGAGGCCCGCGTCGTGGGTGATCGTCGGTTCCAAGGGCCGCATTCCCCACTGGACCCACCACAGGAGCAGCGGCAGCAGCAGGCGGCAGGTCCACTGGGCGACGGCACCCCGCGACAAAAACCGGCGTGGGGCATCGGGTGTGCCTGGAGAAAAGGGACTCATCGTGATGGAAATCGGCCGGCAGGACCACCGTCCGGGCCGGGCCATCGGCTTCTCCGGCCGGGATCCCGGGCATGCGAAGGTTGCAGGATGGGAATCCTGCCCGGCAAGACTTCATCGGGTCCGCGGCGGCCAATGGCCTCCCGCGCGCAGCGCCTTCGGACTGCGGTGGCAAGGCCTTCGGAAGGCCGCGACACCGCTTTTCAAACCGGGTCCAACCGCGGGCCTGGTCGGGCCTGATCGCAAAGCGGGGTGGGCGTCGCTGACGCTCCTACCCCCCGCACTCCCACGGCGCTTCGCGCAGGGGAACCGCCGCGGCCTGTCTCCCGCGCGCAGCGCCTTCGGACTGCGGTGGCAAGGCCTTCGGAAGGCCGCGACACCGCTGATATGGCCTCTTTCTTGTCAAGCGGACACACCCCCTCCGTCTCCGTTTTCTT
>WBXI01000141.1 GCA_008933025.1 Verrucomicrobiota bacterium | reverse complement strand
CGGGATGACCGACAAGCAACGAAGCCAGCGGGCCGTTTCCGCGAAAACCCTACGGGCGGTCCCGCGGACGCGGGATTGGCTCGGGCATCACGGACCACTGCGGGTCCGCTCAGCCCTCGCCGCCTCGCCTCCACGAAAAATCCCTCGCCGCAGGACCCCTTCGTAGTTTTCAGACGGGCTCCGAGGGTCCCGGCTACTTTCCCGTCGGAAGGCCGACGAACCAAAAGCCGAACCGTATCCACGCGGGAATGGTGGCGAAACCCAGCGCGGAGGTGGCGGCGACCACGCGGACGGCGGTGAGCGGGTGGCCGCCATACCGTCGCGCGAGGATGATGGGGATGATGGCCGCCGGCATGGAGGCCTCGATGACCAGGACCTGGCGGAGGGGCAGGGACGCCGGCAACCACCGGGCCGCGGCGAGCAGGAGCAACGGCGCGAGCCCGCACCGGGCCACGCAGGACATCGCCATCACCCGCCATCCGCCGCCGCCGTGCAGTTCCGGCAACGACTCGGCCAGCATCGCGCCGCTGAGGACCAACGCGAGCGGGAAGCAGCATTGCGCCAGCGCGTGGTTGCTTGTCTGGAGGAACCCGGGCAACCGGGCGTCCGCGAGATTCAGCGGCACCGCGACCAGCACGGCCACCAACGGCGCGTTGACCAGGCGCCGCCAATCGCGGATTCCCGCGTGCCCCAGCGTCACCAATCCCACCGTCCACAGCGCCACGTCCACGCCGACGTTGTGGAGGAACAGCACGCCGGTCGTCGCCGGCGGGAACAGCATGATGACGAGGGGCAACGCGGCATAGCCGTAGTTCTGGAATCCCGCCGCCAGGGCGAAGGTCCGTTGCGCCTTCTCGCCCTCCGCCCCGCTGTGCCGGCGCAACACCCACGCGGCACCGATGCCCAGCAGGATGCCGCCGAATCCGAACAGCGGCGGCAGCACCAGGTTGGAGGCTTGGCGCAACGCCGGGTTGCCCAGGACGTTGTCCACGATCAGGCAGGGCGTGAGCACGTTGACCACCACGCGGACAAGGCTGTCGTCCGCCTCGTGCGTCAGCCATTCGGCGCGGCGCAGCCACACGCCGACCCCCATCAGGCTGTACACCGGCATCACCGCGGAGAGTACCACCCAGAAATCGATCATCCCGTGCCGCGGACCATTCCCCATTCCCACCGCGCCGCCAAGCCGCGCGACGGGGTCCCTACCCCGCGGCCAGCAGATGCCCGACGAGCCCTTCGAATTCCGCGTGCTGCAACCGCCGCAGGAACTCCACCGCCGGGTCGGTCCCCGGCCGTCGCGCCACCGCCTCGCATGCGTCCACGATCCCCAACGGATCCACGGTTCCCGACAGCGTCAACCGCCGCAGGATGTCCCTGGCCGGTTCGGATTCCGCCGCGGCGGCAACCCGGGCCGCCAGACCGCGGTAGACCGGATGATCCCCCACCCGGCGGAACCAATACTTCGCGTTCCAGTAGTCGGGCTCGCGACGGTGCAGGATGGCATGGATCAGGCCCCCATCCACGTCCGTCATGTCCTGCACCAGATCGTGCGACTCGTTCTGGTGGTCGTGATAGAGGAGTCCGGTGGCCACCAGAAGGTCGCAACGGTCCGGACCCACGCCCTGCGAACGGCAATACGCCCGCAAACGGGGCTCCAACTCGGCCAAGGCCATCACGCCCGCACGCGGACCCTGGCCGAGTTCGGGAAGTTGTTCCGTCCGGACCAACTTCCAAAACGCGTCCACGCGCACCGAGTCCGCAGCTTGCGACAAATCCGCCATGGGAAGGCGCGGACTGTCCGACAGGCCCGGCCCTCCGTCAAACGGAGTTCATCCGATGAGGCCCAAGGCCGCCTCGGCCATCCTCGGCCCCGTCAGCCCGTGCTTGGCGTAGAGTTCCTCCGCGAGGTAGGCGGATTGACCGAATTCACCGTGGATGCCCAGCGACACCGCGCGGTGCGCGATGCCCGCCGCCGACAGCGCGTGGCTCACCTGCGCGCCCATGCCGCCGATGACCTGGTGGTCCTCGATGGTCACCAAACGCCCGCCGCACCGGCGCACCGCGCCGCCGATGGTCTCGACGTCGACCCGGTTGATGAACGGGTTGTTGATGACGGTCGCCGACTTGCCCTTCGCGGCCAGCAACTTCGCCGCTTCCAGCGCCTTGTTGAACAACACGCCCGATCCCACGAGCACCACGTCGTTCCCCTCCTGGATCACCTGGGCCCGGCCCCAGTCGTAACGCGGGTTCTCGACCCAGCGCACCGGGTAGTTCTCGCGCCCGACGAAGAACACCACCGACTCGCCGTCGCGGCCCGCCGTGCGTTCGTCGGCGATGTGGTGGATGGCCTGGTGCATGAAGGCCTCGGCCTCCTCGGAACAACTCGGCGCGATCACGATCGTGTGCGGGATCGCGCTCACCGCGGCGAAATAGGTCGTCGCCTGGTGCGACGCGCCGTCCGCCGCGTCCTGGAACCCGACGTGCGAGAACATCGCGATCACCGGCGCCTGCGACAGCGCGGCCATGGTCAACGGCAGGTTGCCCTTGGTGACGCCGAACTGGCCGAAGGTGTCGACGATGGGGATGAAACCGACCTTCGAGAGGCCGGCCGCCACGCTGATCATGTTCGATTCGGCGATGCCCACCTCGATGTAGTGGCCCGTCGCCTTCTGGAACGCGCTGATGCCGGTGGATCCCTGGACGTCCGACGACACCGAGTAGACCGGCAGTCCTTCCATGGCGGCCTTGGTGGCGCCGGCCGCCAGTCCGGCCTGGACCTTGTCCTTCTTCACGGCGGCCGTCGCCGGGGCCGGGTTCGCCGCGGCGGCGGCCGCCTTGGCCTTCTTCGCCGCCTCTTTCTGCTCCCAGTCCAACCGCAGGGCGCGCGCCCAGTCCGCGAACTCCGCGGGCGTCGCGTTCGCGCAGATCTCGTCGACGAACTCGACGATCTTCTCGCCGTTGGCGAGCGGGAAACCGTGGCCGCCGGACGCGTTCTCCATCGTGCTCTTCACGCCGTACCCCTTGATCGTCTTGAGCCAAAGGCACACGGGGCGCGCCGGGTTCGCCCTGGCGTCCGCCACCGCCTTCTCGACCGCGAGGTATACCGCCGCCAGATCGTGGCCGTTCGCCACCCGCCGCACGTCCCAACCCAGGTCGTCCAGGGCTTCGAACGTCGGCTGCATCGAGAAGGCATCCTGGGTGATCCGGCCCGAAAGCTTGGTGTCGTTGTCCGACACCACCATCACGAACGGGTTCATCCGACCCTTCGACGCGATGCCCGGGATGGCCGCGAACGCTTCCTTGGCCTCGCCTTCCATGGACGCGCCGTCCGACACCACCGCGAGGGTCACGCGGTCGTTCCCCGCCAGTTTGTCGCCGATCGCCAATCCCTGCGCCTGGGGCAACGCCGAACCCAACGGGCCGTTCGACAACAGGACCCCCTCGGGATTGATGTGCGACTCGCCGTGCCCGGTGAGTTTGGACTGGATGCTGCGGAAACCTTTCAGGGCCTCGAAGGTCAGGCCGTCGAACCCGAGGTTGGCGCGCAGGGCGTAGATGCCGTTTTCCGCGTGGCCGGCGTCGTTCACGTAGTTGAACGCCTCGTGCCATTGCCGGCCGGTGGTCCGGAACATCAGGCCGTGGATCGCCGAGTTCACCTCCGCGAACGCCGCCGGACCGCCCCAGTGGCAGGCGGCGCCGCCGTTCACGGCATGCACGTCCATCAACGCCACCAGCGCGCGGGTCGCCTGCGGGCAACCCAGGACGACCTCGTCGCCCGCCGCGTTCTTCACCGTCGCCGCGTACTTCGGACGTTGGCCCGGCGTCGGCGCGAGGCGCGATTTGAGGCTCTGGGGCTTCAAGGGCGGAAGTTCAACTTTCGCCACCACGGAATTGTCGGCTGCCATGATCTTCTGAATTGGCGTTGCGGTTTTCTAAAACCAAACGAGTGCCGAACGTACGGGCCGCGGTCCCGGATGGAAACCGGTTTTTGGCCAACCGCCGCCAACCCATGCGCATCGAGGCCGTCGTGGGCCCGGGCCGGTTCCGGGGCTGGCCGGCCAGACGGCGCCGGCCCAGTGCAAGGGGTGTCGCTCCCCGCCTTCCGTTGGCCTAGCATCGCGCCGTGAAGCGCCCGTCGTTCCCGTCCATCGCCGCGACCGTCTTCCTCGCGCTGTCTTTCCCGGGACCGGCCCGCCCCGCGCCGCCCGACACGACGGGTTTCCAACTCGATCCCCGCCTCGAGATCCATCTTTGGGCCGCCGAACCCGACGTCGTCGATCCCGTCTCCCTCTGCTTCGACGAACAGGGCAACGCCTATGTCGCCGAATGCCGCGACTATCCCCTGGGCGCCGGTCCCGGCGGCAAGGTCGGCAGCACCGTGCGCCTCCTCCGCGACACCGACGGCGATGGGCGTGCCGATCGCTCGACGGTCTTCGCGGCGAATCTGGGCTACGCCACGGCCGTCACGCCGTGGCGCGGCGGCATCCTCGTCGCCGCCGCGCCGGACATCCTGTTTCTCAGGGACAACGACGGCGACGGCGTGGCGGACACCCGGGAAGTCCTCGTCACCGGTTTCGTCCGCGGCGTGAGCGACAGCCTCGTCAACGGACTGTGCTTCGGTCCCGACAACCGCATCCACGGCGCCAACGGCGGCAACGGCGGCACCCTGCGTTCGCCACGGCTTCCCGGGAACGCCCTCGCGCTCGGCGAGGACGATTTCGCGTTCGATCCCGACACGGGCCGGGTCGAGGCGACGGGGCGGTCCGGGGGCGGTTTCGGCCTCGTCTTCGACGATTGGGGCCGGGTTTTCACCACCTACAACATCAACCATCTCCAGCACCGCTTCCTCGACAAAGCCGACTACGCCGTCGCTCCGGGTTTTCCCGCGGTCGAAACCACCGGCACCATTTCGGACCACGAGGAGATGTCGCGGATCTTCCCCGTCTCCGAAGCCCGGACGCGTCCCAATCATCCCGAACAATCCGGCCGCTTTTCCGCGGCCGGCGGCATGGGCCGACTCGGCGCGGCCGCTTGGCCGGCCGATCTCCGCGGCTCGATCTTCGTCTGCGACGTCGTCGGCAATCTGGTCCACCGCGACGTCATCCAACCCAGCGGCGCCACCTTCGTCGCCACCCGGGCGCCGTCCGAACGGGACCGCGAGTTCCTCGCCAGCCGGGATCCCGTCTGCCGCCCGGTGGGCCTCGTCGACGGTCCCGACGGCGCCCTCTACCTCCTCGACATGCAGCGGGACGTCATCGAGCACCCCGACTACATCCCGGCCCGGGTCCGCGAGAAACTCGACGTCCGCGCCGGACAGGATCGCGGCCGCATCTACCGCATCGTGCCGAAGGCCACGCCGGTGCCGACGCGGGTGACGGCCAACACCGCGGACGCCGCGGAACTCGTGCCCTTGCTCGGGCACGGCGACCAATGGTGGCGGGTCACCGCCCAACGGTTGCTCGTCGAGCGCCATTCGCCCGCGCCGATCGCCGCCATCCGCTCCCTCGCGCGGACCCACGCCGATCCCCGCGGCCGGGTCCATGCCCTGTGGACCCTCCAGGGATTGGGCGCACTCGATGCCGGCGACCTCGCGGCGGCCCTCGACGACGCGGTGCCCGAGGCTCGCGAGTGCGCGCTGGTGCTCGTGAAACGCACGGGCATCGCGGGCCCCGCGATTGCGTCCCGGGTTTGGAAGCTCTGCCACGATCCGTGGCCGCGGGTCCGGTTCGCGGCCCTGTTGGCCACCCCGCGCGTCCCCGCCGGCGATCCGAGCGCTTCCCGCTCCACGTTTTCGCGGGCTTTGGCCCGGGACCCCGCCGATCCGTGGATGCGGCGCGCCGTGTTGTCCGCGATTCCGGTCCCGGACCGCATCCCGGTTCTGAAGGCGCGGCTGGCGGAAGCCGGCGTCGCGCCCGCCGCGGTCCCGTCCGACACGGCGCACGAGGGAATCCGCGAACTCGCCGACCTCGTGGGCGCCACCCCGGAACTCGCGCCGGTCTGTCTCGCCGAATTGCTTCCCGACATCGCCCGGCCCACGACCCCGGCACCGCTCCGGGAGGCCGTGCTCGCGGGACTCCAAAGCGGACTGGCCCGATCGGACGGCAAACCCGCGCTCGACGAAACCTCGCGACGCGGCCTCGACGGGCTCGCCGCGCGCGCCACTCCCCGCGAACTCCGGCTTCTCTGGCGTTTGGCGCGGCTTGCGGGGGTTCCCGATTCGCCGGCCCGATTGCAGGCGCTCGACCGCGCGCGCCGGACCGCCACCGACCCGACCCGGCCCGCCGCGGAACGCATCGATGCCCTCGGCCTCCTCGAATTCGGCGGCTCGCCGGCCGACACGACGGCGCTGCTCGGCTGCCTTGGCGGGACCGAACCGACCGCCGTCCAATCCGCGGCGTTCGACGTCCTGCGCGGCCAGAAGGATGCCGCGACCGGCGTCGCGCTGGTCGAACGCTGGCGCGCGCTCGCGCCCGGCATCCGTCCGCGCGCGCTCCAATTGCTTCTGGACCGCCGGACATTCCACGAACCGCTGGTCGCCTCGCTCGAACGAAAGAAAATCACCGTCGGCGAACTGAGCCTCGACCTCGAGCAACGCCGCCGCCTCCTGCGTTCCGGCGTTCCCGGGATCGCGGCGCGTGCCGCGAGGCACTTCGGCGACGAGGAATACTCGAACCGCAAGGCCGTGGTGGCCGACTGGCTCGCGCGGATCCCCGCGGCGGGCAAGGCGGATCACGGGCGCGCGTTGTTCGCGGAGTTGTGCGCGAAATGCCATCGCTGCGGCGACGTCGGCGAGCGCGTCGGTCCCGATCTGGGCGGCGTCGCCCACCGCAGCGTGGAGGATCTGCTCGGCAACATCCTCGACCCCAACATGGCCATCAACCCGGGCTTCGTGTCGTACCAAGCCGAGACCCGGGACGGCGACACGGTCGTGGGATTGCTCGCCGCCGAGTCGGCCGAATCGATCACGCTCGTCCAGGCGGGCGGGGTGAAACAGGCGTTGTCCCGCAGGAACCTCGTGCGACTGGAGAGCACCGGGAGTTCGCTGATGCCGGAGGGGTTGGAAGCCGGCCGCACGCCGCAGGACCTGCGCGACCTCGTGGCCTTCCTGCAGGAAAGCCGCTGACGGCCCGTCCGGAAAACCGAAGCGGTGCTGCGGCGGGACATCCAGGTCCTGGCCGGGGCGGATCGCGTCGGCTCAGCGCCCCGCGAAGGGCGGCAGATTCCGCAGCACCCCGAACACGAAGGCCACGCCCAGCAACGCGCCGATCATCCACGGCGCGGCGAACGGATTCGGAAGCCGGCGCCCGAAACGTCGCGCCACGAACACCAGTCCCACCCAAGCGAACACCGGCAAGAAGACGACGAACAAAGCGTTCAGGCGCCAAGCCGCGGCGAGGTTCCCGTTGAGCAGCGCGTGCGTGGCCCTCAATCCGCCGCAACCCGGGCACGACCATCCCGTCGCCGCCTTCAGCGCGCACCGCGGGAAATAGAATTGCCCGCGCGGTTCGACGAACCCGAGCAGCGCGACCGCCCCGATCGCCGCCACCGCCCAGGGCCAGGACCCGGCCCAACGCCCCGCCGCCCGCCCGTTGACGGGAGGCACCGCGGGATTCGCAACCGGGATGGGATCGGTGGCCGCCATGGAATTGGGGTCATGCCCGCATCGCGGGACTCCGGCGCCGCCCTACGGGGTGAACTCCGCCCGCACTTCCGGTTTGCCCAGCACCGTCACAACCCATATCCCGATCGGGATCGTCGCCAGGCAACACACCGAGAAACACGGGATGATCGCGAGGATCCCCGCCGTCATCGCGAGCCCGCGCGACCGGAGCCGCCCCATGCGGTGCGCGCCCAACGCGATCACCACGTTCCAGATGGGTCCCAGGACGATCTGGACGAGGCCCGAGGCCCTCGCGATCTGCGCCTGCATCGAGACCTGCTCGGCGGAGGGTTCCGGGGCCTTGATGCCGAACCGGGTCATGATCGCCTTGTTCATGTCGAACCCGGACAGGGTCATGGCCCCGAGCGTGAGGCAGGCGATCGCGCCGAGGATGCCGCAAATCAGCAGGACCAGTGCCGGCGCCTTGACCAGATTCAACGCCACGTTGCGCGACGCCGCGGCCGCCAAATCCTCGGCGAACTCCGCGAACTGCCCCAGCGGCTTCCACACGCCCTCGCCGTCCAGGCACGCCGGCGTCGCCGCGTCCAACCGACGTTCCCCCACCCATTGCCGGATGGTCTCGGCGGGGATCGGGCCGTACTCCTTGTTGTCGGAACCCTGGATGCGATACATGGCTTGGATTTTTGGAATGGATGTGGCGGCTTCCCCGGCTCACGAACCGCCGGCCGGCCGCTGGTTGTCGGCCGCGGCATGGGCCGCGGCGGACGTCTGGTCGCGGTACCGGTACAGCATCGCGACCCCCATGAAAAGGACGGCGACGACCGCGACCAGGCCCGCGTAGAAAAAGAACCGGCCCGAGGTCACCGATGCCTCGTGGTTTCCGCCGCCCGCGAACGCCGTCACCGCGGAGACCAGCAGGTTGCCGATCGCGACGGTCAGCAACCAGAAGCCCATGATCGTGCTCTTCATGGTCGGCGCCGCCTGCGAATACGCGAACTCGAGCCCGGTCGTGCTCACCAGCACCTCGGCCAGGGTCAGCACGACGTACGGAACGATCTGCCAGAGGATGCTGAGCTTGTCCCCCGCCTCGATCCGTTGCTGGAGGTACCCGACGATCACGTAGGACACCGCCGTCACGAACATGCCCGCCGCGATCCGCCGCAAGGGCGTGACCCAGCGCCGCAGCCACGGGTAAACCGCCAGGGTCAGCAGCGGCACCAGGATCATCACCAGCATCGGGTTGGTCGATTGCATCTGTTCCGCGGAGATCTCCTTGCCGAACAACCAGCCCAGCAAAGTCGCCGCCATGCCCGTCAACGGCACCGGGACCATCTTCTCGCCCTGCAGCACCCAGGTGGAATTCGACTGCTCGAACAACGACCAGAACGGGGGGATCAGGGCGAACACGCCCAGAATGGGGAGTACCGATGCCGCGGCGTCGATCTCCGCCGCCGAGAAGGTGCGGCGCGCCGGCGCCCAGAAACCGCGGTCGCCCGGCCCCCGGGCCGCGGTCGCCGCGTGGACGAACACCTCGAGGAACCCGGCCGTCCGCGTCTCGCGGCTGGGCGGGCGCCGCACGTAATGCTTCGTGCCCAGCCAGAAGATCAGCGTGGCCACCGCCATCAGGATGCCCGGCACCCCGAACGCCCACGCGTAACTCGCCTCGCGCGCCAGCCGCGGGATCACCAGGAAGGAGAAGAACGACCCGAAATTGATCGAGAAATAGAAGGCCCCGTACGCCTTCTGCAGCAGGTGCGACTGCGTCGGTTTGAATTGGTCGCCGACGAATGCCGACACGCACGGCTTGATGCCGCCCGACCCGAACGCGATCAGCGCCAACCCCGCGTACAGGCAGTACACCTTGCCTTCCACCCCGAACAGGTCGCTCGTCGCCAGCACCCCGTGCCCGGCGCAGTAGAACAGGCTGATCCAGAGGATCGTGTTGTACCGGCCCCAGAACCGGTCCGACACCCACGCGCCCAGCAACGGCATGAAGTAGTTCGCGAAGCCGAACAAGTGGATGATCGTCGTCGCCTGGTCCTTGGTCTTGAGCAGGACGGTGGTGATGTAGAGCGCGAGGATGCTCTTCATCCCGTAGTAACTGAACCGCTCGCAGGCCTCGTTGCCGACGATGTATTTGACCTGGGGCGGGAACCGGTTGTCCGCCGGGCCGGGTGAAGCGGTGATCGTCGTGTCTGCCACGGCGCGAGGAAACCCGAACGCGCCCGACCCGCAAAGCCTTTGTTGCCGTTCTTCCCCCTTTCCACTTCCCCCTTTCCGCTCCATTTTCGCCGCCGTCTTGAACTCCGTGAACATCAACCAGGATTCGGTCCTCGCCGCCCTCCGCACCGTCAAGTACCCGGGCTACTCGCGGGACATCGTCTCGTTCGGGCTCGTGAAGGACATCCAGGTCGACGGCACCGACGTCGGCGTGATGATCGAACTCACCGCGCCGAACCCGCAACTCGGCGAACAGATCGCCGACGCCGTCCGGCTCGGCCTGCGCAACGCTTTCCCCAACCTGACCAACGCCCACGTCCAGCTCCGCATTCCCCAGGCGGCGCCCGGCGCGCCCCAACCCGCGGCCGGGGCCGCCGCCGGCGGCGCCACCCGCCAACGCGACCCGCGCATCCGCCGCGTCGTCGCCGTCGCCTCCGGCAAGGGCGGCGTCGGCAAGTCCACCTGCTCCGTCAACCTCGCCTGCGCCCTCCACGCCCTCGGCGCCCGCGTCGGTCTCATGGACGCCGACATCTACGGCCCCAGCATCCCCCTGATGATGGGCATGCACGACCGCCCGTCGGTCACCGAGGACGAGAACAAACTCATCCCGCCCATCGCCCACGGCGTGAAACTCATCAGCATGGGCTTCCTCATCGATCCCGACCAAGCCGTCATCTGGCGCGGGCCGATGATCCAGAAGACCATCCAGCAGTTCGTCGGGCAGGTGGAATGGGGCGATCTCGACTACCTGCTGGTCGATCTCCCGCCCGGCACCGGCGACGCCCAGCTTTCCCTCTGCCAGACGGTGGCGCTCGACGGCGGCGTCGTGGTCACCACGCCGCAGGAGGCTTCCCTCGGGGTCGTCCGCAAGGGCATGACGATGTTCGAGAAGGTCAACGTGCCGTTGCTCGGGATCGTCGAGAACATGAGCTATTTCACCGCCCCGGACGGTTCGCGGGTCGAGATCTTCGGGCATGGCGGCGGCCGCACCGAGGCCACCCGCAAGGGCATCCCGTTCCGCGGGGAGATCCCGAGCGACACCGAGATCCGCGAGGGCGGCGACCGCGGCATCCCCGTGGTGGTGGG
>WBXI01000140.1 GCA_008933025.1 Verrucomicrobiota bacterium | reverse complement strand
CTTGCCGTCGGTCGAATGGCATTTCGTGCAACCGAGCCTTTTCTCGTCGGCAAACAAGGTCCGTCCGCGCGGGGCGTCCCCATCGCGTTGGAGGGCGAACAGGCGATAGGCCTCCACGCCCGTCGCCGCTTCCTTCGCGGGTGCTGGCTGCGCGGCCGCCCGGCCGCCCGCCAAAGCGATGGCCAGGGCGACGGCGAGGAACGAGACGAGGAACGAGCGCGCGGGCAAAGGCGGGATCATGTGACAGTGGACGAAGGAAACCGGGTGTGCATTCCAAGCCCGTCCGTGCACGGCCCGCAAGCCGCGGATTGTTTGATCCCGATCAAGGTGTGCGGCGCGATTCGCGCGCAGGTTCCCATCGACGGCACCAGCCGATGACAACCCCTTCAGCCATGAATCACAAATCGAACGTCTTTTCGCCCGCGGGAACCCCCATGCTCGAGCGCACCGTCGGCGAGCTCGTCGCCGAACGTCCCGGCCGTTCCCGCGTGTTCCAGTCCTTCGGCATCGACTTCTGTTGCCAGGGTGGCCGCACGCTCCGCGAGGCCTGTGACGCCAAGGGCCTGCCCGCCGAGACCGTCATCGGCCGACTGGATGCCGAGTCGGCGGACAAGCGTGTTCCGGAATCGAATCCGGCCGATCTCCCGGCGCACGAGTTGGTCGTCCACATCGTGGAGATCCACCACCGTTTCCTCCGCAACGAATTGCCGCGTCTCCACGCGATGTCCCAGCGGGTGGCCAGCGTCCATGGCGGGCACACGCCGTCGCTGGTGGAGATGTTCGACGTCTTCCGGGCCATGGAGGACGAGCTGAACGAACACCTGCGGAAGGAGGAGGAGATCCTCTTCCCTCTGGTCGTCGAGATGAGCCTTGGCCGGCTCGGGGCGGTGTCGGTGGACGGTCCGGTGGCCTGCATGTTGCACGAGCACGACGACGCGGGCGCGGCGATGGCGCGGTTGCGCGAACTCAGCAACGGCTTCCAACCGCCGCCCGAGGCCTGCAACACGTACCGGGCGCTTTTCGCGGGGCTTCGCGACCTCGAGGAAGACCTGCACCGGCACATCCATCTCGAGAATGCCGTCCTGTTCCCGACCGCCAAGGCGCTGTCCGAACGCGAGGTGGAGCTGGTTGGCCCCTGAATACCCGGCCGTGCCGGGCGTCGGGACCCAATGGAATCGGACACCGCGTCCGCCCGCTCGGCGTCGAACCCCAAAGCATAGCCCGGCCATGAACTTCCCATCCCACATCCCCGCCATCCCCGTCACCCGACGGGGGTTCCTCGCGACCTCCGGCAAGGCCGTCGCCGGCGCGGCACTCGCCGGCGCGATCTCCCGGCCCGGGTACGCGGCCGAGAACAACACCCTGAAGATCGCGTTGGTGGGCTGCGGCGGCCGCGGGACGGGTGCGGCCGACAACGCCTTGTCCACGGTCGGGCCCACCAAGCTGTGGGCCGTGGCCGACGTTTTCCCGCACCGCATCGAGGGAAGCCTCAAGGCGCTGTCCGAGAAGCATGGCGGCCAGACGGAGGTGCCCCCGGAACGTCGATTCCTCGGTTTCGACGCGTACCGGCGCGCGATCGACTCGCTCGATCCGGGCGACGTGGTGTTGCTGACCACGCCGCCGGCATTCCGGCCGATTCATTTCGAGTACGCCGTCCGGAAGGGCGTGCACGTGTTCATGGAGAAGTCCTTCGCGGTGGACGCACCGGGCATCCGGCGCGTCCTGGCGACAGGAAAGGTGGCGATGGACAAGAACCTGAAAGTGGCCACCGGCCTGATGAGCCGTCACAACGAACCGCTCGAACAGGCGATCCGCCAGATCCAGGACGGCCGCATCGGCGAGGTGATCACCGCGTGGGCCTATCGCATGCACGGGCCCGTTGGCTTCAATCCCCGGCAACCGGGCCAAAGCGAGTTGGCGCACCAGATTGCCAACTACAGTTGTTTCACCTGGCTCAACGGCAGCTTCATCGTGGATTGGCTCATCCACAATCTGGACGTGGCCTGCTGGATCAAGGGCGCGTGGCCGGAATCCGTGCAGGGCATGGGCGGACGGCAGGTGCGTGCCGATGCCGACCAGCTCTTCGACCATTATGCGGCCGAGTACACGTTCCCGGACGGGACGCGGTTGCACGCGCAGGGGCGGCACATCAACCAATGCCACGATTTTTTCGGCGACGTGATCCACGGCACCACCGGTTCGGCGCTGCTGGGGGAGGGACAGTCGAAGCCCCGGTTGTTCCGGGGATACCGGCAGAAGCCCGCCGACATGGTGTGGAGTTACCAGGGGGAGCCGTGCAACCCGTACCAGCGCGAGCACGACCTCTTCTTCGCGGCCATACGCAACGACCAACCGTGGAACGAAACGGAGCGTTCCGCAAAGTCGTGCCTCGCCGGGATCATGGGCCGCATGGCCTGCGAATCCGGCCGGCGGATCGGGTGGGACGAAGCCTTGGCCTCCGATCTGGAACTGGCGCCGGGTCTGGAAAATATCGGGTCGCTGGACGCGCCGGCCCCGGTCCGGGCGGGTCCGGAGGGACGCTACCCGATCGCGATGCCGGGTGCGACGCGGGTGATCTGACGGCGCGGCGTCGCCGGCGCTCCACGGCGCTTCGCGCGGGGAAACCGCTCGGCCTGTCTCCCGCGCGGAGCGCCTTCGGACTGCGGTGGCAAGGCCTTCGGAAGGCCGCGACACCGCTTTCGAAACCGGATGCGAGCTGGGTTGGTGGGCCCGGTCGCACAGCGGCGTGGGCGCCGCCGACGCTCCTTCCCGTCGTCGAGGCGATCGGTCGGACTCCGGTCAGGTCGGTCGCCCGGCGAGCTCCGCCAGATGGCGGATCGAGCGCTCGGCTTGTTCCACCGTGCCGCATTCCACGGACAACACGATGTCGCGCGGGGCCCGCCGGCAGACCGCCATCACGGCGGCCCAGTCGATGACGCCGTCGCCGCAGGCGCATCCGACGGGGGTGCCCGTGACTTTCCCGCGCTCGGCACCCGATTGTTCGCCGGAGATGTCCTTGGCGTGGAGATGCACGAGGCGCGACCGGACCCGCTCGAGCCACGCCAGGGGATCGTGGCCGCAGAGATAACTGTTGCCGGTGTCGAAGTTGATGCCGATGGACGGGCTGTCGACGAGCGCGTGGATGCGATCGAGTCCATCGGGATGCTTGCTGTACTGTTGGTGCGGTTCGAGGCCGATGAGGATGCCCCGCGGTTCGGCGACCCTGGCTGCCTCGGCCAGCGTGTAGCGCATCAGCACGAAGTCCTCGGCCTCGGTGGTCCACGCCGGTTTGGGTCCCTCGTCGGTGTTCACCACGGGGGCGCCGCATTCGGCGGCGAAGCGGATTGCCTGCTTGAGGTACTCGACGGAAATCTCCGGCTTGGCGAGCGGGGTGTGCGCGGAAAGGCCGGAGAGCTGCACGCCGGCCTTCTCGCAGGCGCGCCGGATCCGGTACGGGTCGTCGAGCATCGACACGCTGTGGAAATAGCCGGCCTCGCTGAGGAGTTCGCGGCCCCAGTGGACCATCGGCTCGACATGCGTGTAGCCGAGCCGGGCGGCCGTCTCGACGCCCCACTCGAACGGTTTGTCGTGGTGGCGTACGAACTCGAGGTTGATGCCGAAGTGGATGGATCCCATGGGTGGGGTTGGGTTTGGGGTGGTGGGTGAAGGGGAGGGGGCCGGCGCCTGCCGATCGTCCCGGGGATGTCGTTCAGTGAAATGCCGTGGCCCATCGTTGGTAGCGCGCCTCGATCTGCGCCTTGGTGCGGGCCGCGGGATACACCAGCACGAGATAATCGAGTTCGAACCTGTCGCCCGAACGGTAGTCCAGGGGCGTCCGGTCGACGCCCTGGGTGACCGACAGGTAGGCGAACGGCCGGGTCATGGCGAAGAACCGCGGCGAGCCCGCATGCTTCCGGGGGAGGTCGCAGAGGACGATCTGGGCGCCCTGGCCCGGCCCGGGTTGTGCGACCGAGGCCCATCGGGCCGGAAACACGTCGCGCACGCCGTGGGTCGGGTAGGGTGCGTCGTCGGAATTCCCGTGTCGTGCGGCGAGGTCCCACGCCGCGGGCAACCGGAAACCGAGGCCGTTGTAGTCCGCGCCGTCGAGGTGCACGCGGTTCGTCCGGGGGCCCGGTTCGAACTCCGCGTGCCATGCCAGCGCGACCTCCCGGCCCGCCTCGTCCACGGTCAGCACGAGGGTGCGGCGTTCGACCAAGACCGCGTCGCGTCGCTTCCCGGTCCCGGTGGTGCCGGCCTCGGGCACCCAAAGGAGCAGTTCGGTGAAGCGTGCCTGGGGCAGGCCGTCGCGGGCATGGCCCGTGCCGTGGTCGATCCACCGGGCGTGGTGCTGTTGGCCGGGGTGGCCGGACTCCTCCCAGTAATTCACGCCGTTCACCCGGAGGGCATACATCAGGCCGTGGTGGTGGGGATGGTCGGGAGGCGCGTCGCGCAGGATGTTCTGGCCGTCCAGCGTGGACAGTTCGCGGACGTAGGGTTTGAAAAGGTTCGTTCCGAACGCGTAGGTCAGGAGGGTGCGGCCGCGATAGCTCCACGCGAGGGATCCGCGTTGGGTGTCCACCGATTCCTCGATGGCCGCCGGCTTGTCCGGGCCTTGGGCCGCCCCGGCGACCTGAGCGTGGAGCCAGAGGGCCCCGAGCATCCCGACGGCGGACTGGAACCACGGCTTCACGGTGCGACAACATGCCCGAGATGCCGACCGCACGCCATTGACCGGGGTCAAAGCGGTCTGCTTTGGGGACGGGATGGCCGGGAAGGGGAACCGATGCGTCCCGTCGCCACGGGCGTTCGCGGGAAAGCTTGATGACCGTCAAGCGGTTGTCGGAACATCCGGGCAATCCTCGATCCGCAGACGCGAACCCGAATCCGTGACCGCGGGTGGGAAGTCCGCCGCCGTCCGGGCCAGCCATCCGATGCCCACTCCCTTCTTCAAAGTCATCGCTTGCGAGATCGCGTTCCGCGAGATCTGCCACGTGGCGGCGCGGTCGCCGAGCCTGCTGGATCCCGAGTTCCTCACCCAGGGGTTGCACGACACGCCGTGCACCGGATGCGGCGTGATCCAGGGGCGCATCGATGCCGTGCCGGCGGGCCGGTACGACGCGATCCTGCTGGGCTACGGGCTTTGCGGAAACCTGATCCGGGGTCTGAAGGCGCGGCACACGCCGTTGGTCATTCCCCGCGCGCACGACTGCATCACGTTCTTCCTGGGATCGAAGGAACGCTATCGGGAGCGGGCCGGGGAGGCGGTCGGGACCTATTATTACACCTCCGGTTGGCTGGAGTGCCTGCGCCGGCGCGGCGGCAAGGGCGGGGCGGCGCACGCCGGATTCCTGCCGACCCGTGGCGGCATGCGCGGCGACCGGGACGCCTTGTACGCGGAATGGGTGGCGAAGCACGGCGAGGAAGAAGCCCGCTACCTGCTCGATGCCATGGACGACTGGACCCGTCACTATACCCACGGCGCGCTGATCGAATTCGATTTCACGAGGCCCCTCGGGCTCGACCGGCAGGTGAAGGAAATCTGTGATGCCCGTGGCTGGCAGTTCGAGGAAGTCCGCGGGGATCTCGGCCTGCTCCAGCGGTGGGTGGACGGCGATTGGTCGGAAGAGGATTTCCTGGTCGTGCGCCCCGAGCAGCGGGTCGTGCCGTCCTACGACACCGGAGTCATCGCCGTGGAAAAGTCGCCGTGACGACGGCGTTTGGATTCACGCGGTCCCCGACATGGCCTTGCGGGCGAGCAGCACGGCGCCCGGCGCGCTCGCGCTGTAGCCGTCGGCGCCGATCTCGTCGGCGAACCGCTGGGTGACCGGGGCGCCGCCGACGAGGATCCGCACCTGGTCCCGCAGGCCCGCCGTCCGGAAGGCCTCGATGGTGGTCCGCATGGATTCCATGGTGGTGGTGAGCAACGCGGACATCGCGACGATCTTCACGTCCTTCGTCCTCACGGCATCGATGAATTTCTCCGCGGCGACGTTGACCCCGAGATCGACGACCTCGAATCCGGCGCCCTCGAGCATCGCCGAGACGAGGTTTTTGCCGATGTCATGGAGGTCGCCCCGGACGGTGCCGACGGCGACGCGTCCGGCCGGTTTGGCGCCGGTTTGGGCGAGGATCGGGCGGATCAATTCGAGCGCGGACTTCATGGCCCGGGCGGACAGCAAGAGTTCCGGGACGAAGAACTCGCTGCACTCGAACCTCCGGCCGGCCTCGTCCATCGCGGGCATCATGCCCTCCATGACGAGGTCGAGGGCAGGCACGCCGGCCTGGAGTGCGTCGGCGGTCACGATGCGCGCGGTCTTGGCGTCGCCGTCGATCACGGCCTTGAAGAGGCATTCGATGGGGGTCATGGGGTGGGTTGGGGAAACCGCATTTCGTCGACGAAAATGTCCTGGAACCGGGCGTCCTCTCCCAAGGAAACGTGCCGGACCCGGGAACGCAACGTCGCAAACGTGCCGTCGTCGTCGGGGGCCCCGAGCAGGACGAGTTTGGCGCCGAGCAAAGCCGTGTTGCCGGAGGGGAGCACCGTTGCGTCGGGAAAATCCAGGAGGCCGATCCGCCGGGCGCTGGCGCGGTTGATGTAGTTGCCGAAGGCCCCGGCGAGATGGAGGCGCGCGAGTTGGTCCGGACGTGCGCCCCATTGCTCGAGCAGGATGCGCAGGCCGGCGGCGATCGCGGCCTTGGCCAATTGCAGTTCGCGGATGTCCGCCTGCCGGAGCGCGACCGGGGGCGCGAGTTCCAATGCGTCGCCATGGGACAGGCGCCCGGTGGGGTCGATCCGTCCCAGATCGAGGCCCGCGGCAACGGCGTCGACCAACCCGCTGCCGCAAAGTCCACGCGGGGCCACGTCGCCGAGCACGCGGCAATGCATTCGCCCGTCCCGGACCCGGACTTCCGAAATCGCGCCGGTAACGGCCCGCATCCCCATGGAGACCCGCGCTCCCTCGAAGGCAGGCCCCGCCGCGGTCGACGCGCACAGCATTCGCCCGCGATTGCCGACCACGATCTCGCCGTTGGTGCCGAGGTCGACCAAGGCGGCCGGTTCGTCGGACTCGTGGAGTCGCGTGGCCAGGAGACCGGCGAGGAGATCGCTGCCGACGAAGCCGCCGAGACAGGGCAGGAAGCGGACGCGTGGATTGCCCGGGAGCGACCACCCCAAGGCGTCGGCGGAGAACGACAGCAGCCCGTCGTCTTCCGGCTCGAACGGGAACCGCGACAACGGGCCGACGTCGAGGTCCGCGAAGAGGTGGTGCATGGCGGTGTTGCCCACGATCACGACGTCGGCGACTGGGTCCGCGCGGGCGGCGCCCCCCGCGTCGGCAACCAAAGCCGCGGCCAGCCCGCGGATCTGGTCGCGGATGACACGCGTCAATTCCCGGCGTCCGCCACCCTGCATGGCAAACCCGATGCGGCTCATGATGTCCGCGCCGTGCCGTGCCTGGTCGTTGAGGGCCGTGCGGACGGCCAGCACGCAACCCGTCCGCAGATCGAGCAACTGGGCGGCGAGGGTGGTCGTGCCGAGATCGACCGCGATGCCGAGCCCCGAGCGTGGCACGAACGACAGGACGGTGTCGTCCGCGAGGATCGCGGCTTCCCACTGTGCCAACTCGATCGTGAGGTCGCCGACCGCCCGGGCGCGACAGGCGAGGCGCCAGCCGTCGGCGGTGTCGGCCGGCGAAAGGAGACGGGCGTCCTCCGGCGTGACAGGCAGGGAGCCGGCGAGGAGACGGACGCGGCAACCCCGGCAGCGTCCATGGCCGCCGCAGGGGAATTCCACGCCCTGGGCGAAGAGCACGTCCTGCAACGGGCAGCCACGGCGGACGCCCAGCGTGCGGCCCATCGGTTGCAGTTCGACGCGGACGTTGTCGGTCATGGCGGGGTGGCCGGCGTCGCGGCGGTGGAACGCGCGAAATCCGCGAGCGCGCGGAGGTTTTCGTGCGGCGTGTCGCGGGGCACCTCGCAGCCGGCCCCGACGATGTGGCGCGGCCCCGCCTGGAGGTGGCACCGGGCCAACCCGGCGAGCACGTCGTCGCGCGTGCCGTCGCGGAGCACCGTCACGGGATTCAGGTTCCCGAGCAGGATTTGGGCGGGACCCATCCGGGCGCGGGCAAGATCGAGGGGGGACATCGAGTCGAGGTCGACGATGTCGCAACCCAGGCGGCCCATGCCCTCCAGCGCGAAGCGGGTGTTGCCGCAGATGTGGAGTCGTACCCGCGCGCCCAGCGCGTGGATGCCGTCGACCAGCTTTTGTTCGAGGGGTTGGACGAATTCCCCGTAGATCTGCGGGCCGACCAGCGACGCGGCGGCGTCCCCGATCCCGATCAGTTCCGCGCCGGCCTCGATCTGGGCCCGGGCAAAACGCAATTCCATGGCGACCACGAAATCGAAGAGATCCCGCACGAAGGCGGGGTCGTCGAAGAAATCGAGCATCAGGGTATTGATGCCGCGGAGGTCGGCGGCCTCGGTGCAGGGACCCTCGATCCAACCCTCCACGAGTTTGTCGCGGCCCACGCGTTCGCGGAGCAGGGCGATGGCCTTCACGCCGTTGTGCATCCGGCCGCCGCCGAGTGGATCCGGCACCCGAAGCCGTGCCAGCGCCGTCTTGTCCGAAAGCAGCGCGCGTTCCTCGACCATCGCCGCGGGCGAATCCGGGAAGAACTCGACGGCCGCGCCGCAATCCGCCGCCTCGCGGGCCGGGTCGGACATGGTGTTCACGTAGTCGAGGTCGAACTGTTCGGCCACGCGGAGTTGGCCCTCGGCCAGGACGCGATGGTCCATGGCGTAATCGCCGTATCGCGCGCCGACGAGATCGCAGGCGAACTGCATGGTGATGGGCATCAGCGGGAGGCGGTCCACCGGTTTGCCGGCCAGGTGCGCCAGGATGCGTTCGCGTCCGTTCATGGGAGTGGGTTGGGGGCCAGGCGACGCCGTGCCGCGGCGACGAACTCCGGATTCGTGCCGCAGCAACCCCCGATGAAAGCGGCGCCGGCCGCGAGCAGGGCGGGGACATGGTCCGCGAACATTTCCGGGGTGGTGCCATACACCGCGCGTCCCCCGTGCATCCGGGGCAGGCCGGCGTTGGCTTTGATCCAGATGGGCCGGTCGGTGGCCGCGCGCAGGCGGCGGCACAGGGGCACGAAGCCCTCGATGCCCTGGCCGCAGTTGGTGCCGACGACGTCGGCGCCGGCGGCATCCAACCGGGCCGCCGCTTGTTCCGGCGTGGTGCCCATCAGGGTGCGGTCGTGGTCGCGGCCGGAGTCGAACACCATGCAGGCGACGACCGGCAATCCGGTCGATCTCGCGGCGGCGACGGCGATCACGGCTTCCTCGGGGTCCGACATCGTTTCCACGACGATGCCGTCGGCCCCGCCGGCGGCGAGCGCGCGGGCCTGTTCCGCGAAGCCCTCGGCGAGTTCGTCGGCACCGACGTCGCCGGTCATCAGCATCGTGCCGCTGGGACCCATCGACGCGAAGACCCGGGCATGCCCGCCGGCCGCGCGACGGGAGATCTCGGCGCCGCGCCGGTTGATCTCCTCGAGTCGGTCGGCGAGACCGTGCAGGGCGAGCCGGACGCGGTTTCCGCCGAAGGTGTTGGTGAGGATCACCCGGCTGCCGGCGTCGACATAGGCGCGGGCGACGGCCTCGACCCGATCCGGGTGGGTGAGGTTCCAGGAGTCGGGGAATTCGCCGATGGCGAGGCCGCGGCTTTGCAGTTCGGTTCCCCAGGCGCCGTCGGTCAGCACCGGGCCGTCGGCGAGGAGTTGTTCGAGCAAGGGATGCATGCGTCGTTTCAGGGTTGGGGATCGCCCGCCAGCGAGCGGGATTCCCCGGGTTTCATGTCGAAGGCCAGCGGGCGACCGCTCCAGGGCGAGAGCAGGCGGCAGGGGCCGCCCTTTTCGGCGACGATGTCCACGCGCCGCACGATGCCGTCGCGGCGTTCGGCGGAGACGAGGAACGCGCCCTGCGCGCGGAGGGTTCGGAACGCGACGTCGCGCCAGGATGCCGGGATGGCGGGGAAGACCTCGATGCGGCCGCGGTGGCTTTGAAGGAGCATTTCCTGGACCCCGGCGGCGGCGGCGAAATTGCCCTCGAGCGTGAACGGACGGTAGCGGAACTTCGAGTAACCCCTGCCGGATTGGTCGCCATTGCAGTGAAAGCCATTCCGGAGGGTGAACGCGCCGGCGAAGATCTCGAGGGCATGTTCCGCCTTGGCGCCGTCCCCGTCGCGCGCGGCGAGACTCGCGAGCCAGGCGAAGCTGTAGCCGCACCAGAATCCGGTGCCGAGGCGATCCAACTCCGCGAGCGAGGCGCGGATGGTGCGACGTGCCTCGGCCCCTTGCGCGCTGTCGACGATGCCGAGCGGGTGGATGGCCATGAGGTGCGAGAAATGGCGGTGGGATTCGCGGAGCGGTTCGCCCGGGGCAACGAGGAGGCGCCCGTCCGCGGCGAGGGCGAGTTCGGGCATTTCCTGCATGACCCGCCGCCAGCGCGTCGCCTCGTCGCCGAGGCCGAGTTCGTCCGCGAGTTCGGCGGTCGCCCCGAGCAACCAGCGCATGAGGGCGACGTCGTAATTGGTCGGGTGCCGGAACCACGCCTCGGGGCGGTTGTCGTTGATCTCGGGCGACGAGCTCAAGGCGAGCGTGCGTCGGCCGGCGGCGTCCTTTGCGGCCGTGATGGCCTCGACGAAGACGCTGGCCTCGCGCAGGTAAGGCCAGGCGCGGTCCCGGAGGAACCCGCGGTCGGCGCTGTATTTCCAGTGCCAATAGAAATGTTGTGCCAGCCAGGCCGCCGTGGTTGCCGAATGGGTGTACTGCCGCCATCCCCCGATCTGGCCGTTGTCGAGATCGGCGGTCATCGGGACGTTGAGGCCCGGCAATCCGAAGAACCGGCGGGTCCACCCGACGCAATTCGACCGGGTGTTCCACAGCCAGTCGAGGTAGCCCAGACCTTCCTCGAGATGGTTGCCGGAGTAGCACGGCCAGTAGCTCAGTTGGGTGTTGAGATCGTGGTGGTAGT
>WBXI01000139.1 GCA_008933025.1 Verrucomicrobiota bacterium | reverse complement strand
TGCGGATGAGGCCGACGACCTCGAGTTGGTCGTCGCCCTGGGCCGCCCGGTTGAGGAATTTGAATTCCCAGTTGGGGCGGCCGGCGACGTAGAGGATCCGGTGCGGGCCGCGGCCGCGATCCACCACGACGACGCGGCGGTTGTTGGCGAGGGTGGCCTCGGTCGTGTTAGTGGCCGGGATCGTCCCGCGCATTTCCGACGCGGTGCCGGCGCCGACCCCGAAGAAAGAGATCCCGGGTTTCGCGGGCTTCCAATGGAACCGGAGGTTCGCGGGCGAACCGTCCGGTCGGGCGGCAATGCCTTGTTCGGCGACGGTCGTGCCCGAGGCATCGGCGACGCGCACCAGAAGCGGTTCCGTGCCGAGGCCATGCGCGGCGACGTCGACCTGCGCCGTGACGGGTGCGTCCTCGAACGCGCTTTGCGCGACGGTCACGCGTTCCAACGCGACGTCGCGCAGCGCATCGGCCTTTCCGACGACGACCGGGTAGACCGGCGGTAGGCCCTCCAGATCGGGAAGCCCGCCCGCGACGTCGGTCGCGTTGCCGTCGGTGAAGAGCAGGATGCCGGCGAGGGGTCGGTCCTTGTAGCGGTCGGCCAGGGAACGGAGGGAGGTGGCGATCGCGGAGGCGCGGCCCGAGAAATCGAGTGCGGAGAACGCGCGGACTTCCTGCAGGCGGGCGTCGAAGGCGTAGCGGCGGAGTTGGAAATGGGTTCCGAGCGTGCCGAGCCACGGTGCCGCCGCGGGATCGAGCGCGTCGCGGAGCATCTCGCCGCGGCTGCGGGCGGCGCCGGCGTCGTGGATCTGGAGGCCTTGGCTGTTGTCGACGACGACGGTCAGAAAATTGGCGCCGGGCTTGGCGCGCTGCCGCGACAGGAGCGGTTCGAGCAGGCAGAAGGCCAGCGCGGCGACGGCGGTGAGTTTGAGCAGGGCGCAGGCGGCCCGGATGCCCGCGGCGGCGCCGCGCCGGTAGCTCCATGCCAGCGCGGCGATGGCCGCGGCGACGATGGCCACGGCGGGCAGCAGCCAGGCCATGCCGGGAAAGATGATCGCGGCGAGGATCATTTGTCGCGGCCCAGTTCCTCGTAGTAGCGGCGGACCAATTCCGAGTAGCGGCCCGGGACCGGATCGCGGTCGAGCGGAACCATCGGGTCGTCGGCCGCACGCCGGGACAGTTCCTCGCGGATGCGGTCGCGGACCTCGGCCAAGGGACGGATCACCTGCGACTCGACGACGGCCCAGTCGGGCTTCCTGCGGTCGCGTCGGGACTCGACGCGGACCTTGCGGGCTTGGTCGCGCGCGTTGGCAATGCCATTGCGAAGGTCGGGGAAGTCGACGAGTTCCTCGGCGTCGCGGAGACGGTCCGACCATTCGCCGAACTCCTCGCCGGTGAGCGGGCCGCCGGAACCGTTGAGGCTGCCGCCGCCGCCGGAACGGTCGTTCCCGAGGATGCCGCCGAGGTCGAGGTTGCCGCCGCCGGGTTGGCGTTGGGAATCGGGGGCGCGATTCGGATCGCGCTTGCCGGCGCCCGGACGATTGGTGCCGGGCCCCGGGGCGGCGGCGGGTTGGCCGGGCTGGTTTCCACCGGGTTGATTCCCGCCGGGGCGCGGGGCCTCCGCGCGATCACCGGGACTTCGTGCACGGCCGGGTGTCGAAGGATCGGACGATGCGGACTCGCCCCGGGGCTGGCCTTGGCCGGGCTGGCTTGGTTCGCCGGGTCGGTCCGACGGCGGCGCCTGTCCGGGTTGTCCCGGTTGGTTGTCCCGATCCGGCCGCCCCGCCGTTCCGGAACCCGGCGACGACCCCGACTTCCCGGATCCGGCCTCGTTCGCGGCGATGCCGGGCGAAGGCGGCGCATTGGTATCGGTGGTCCCGCGGTCGGCCTCCATCTCCCTGCGGAGCCGGTTCACGGCGTCGTCGATTTCCCCCTGGGCACGGCGGAGCGCGTCGGAGTCGTCGCCGAGGACAGCGTTGGAGGCTTGCTCGATTCCCTGGCGGAGCGCGTCGATCCCGGCGCGGGCGCGTTGCTCGGCATCGCGACCCGGTTCGTCGATGCCCTGGCGGAGGAGTTCGCGCGCGGTGGCGAGGGACTTGGCGCCGGATTGGGCCGCGTCGTCGAGGCGGGTGTTGAGCGCGCGCGACATCTGGCCGCGCCGGATCAATTGCTCGCGCATCTGCTTGAGATTGCCGCCGTCGTCCTGGGCGAACTTCCGCAGGGTGTCGTAGAGTTGGCGCGAGAGCAGCGGTTCGGAATTCTCCGCCTGTTCCGAAAGGTGCGTGGCGCGCTCGACGAGGTTGGTGAGTTTGGATTCCTGGGAGGCGATCCGTTCCAGGAGCTTTCGGCGGGTGCCGTCCTCGGCAAGGGGGCGCGGACCGGCGGTGGGTTGGTCGAGTTCGCGGCGGATCTCGGATTGTTCCCGGGCAAGGTCGCGGGCCTGGTTGCGCAGGTCGCGCGCGGCCTCGGTGAACTCGCCCGCGTTTTGCCGCCGGAGATCCTCGCGCAGATCGCGCAGTTGGCGCTCGGCGCGGGTGCCGGCGGCCAGCGCCTGCGAGACCTTGCCCTCGCCGGTGGCGTCGGCGGCCTTCTGCATTTCGTCGCGCGTCTCGTCCAGACGCTGGCGTTGCCCGGACATGCGCGACTGGTTCTCCGGCCGCTCCATCCGCTGCCGGAGTTCGTCGGCATCGGCAAGATTCCGGCGCTGTTCCTCCTGGAGCCGTTTCAATTCCCTGCGGAGTTCGGCGCGTTGGGTTTCGTCGGCGGCGGCCTGGAGGGCGACCTGGAGTTCCTTGAGGCGTTCGTTGACGTCCTGTTGGCGGCGGGCGAGTTCGGCGAGGCGGTTCGCGGCCTGGGCTTGTTCGCGGCGCTGCTCGTCCTGGGGCGCGCGGGCCTGGCGTTGCGTCTCGTAGCGGTCCTCGGACTGGGTGAGTTCGAGTTCGTCGAGTTGGCTTTGCCCGGCCTGCCGGGACCCGGCCTGGCCGCGCGATTTGGAACGCGAACGGGTGACCTCGGTTTCCTTCGCCTGGAGTTGCAGCAACGACTGCAAGGCGGCTTGTTCGGCCTCGATCGCCACCCGGAGGGCATCCCGATTGCCGGCCGCCTTCCGGAGCTGTTCGAGCGCGCGTTCCATCTGTCCCACGGCCGACGACCAGAGCGCGCGCTGGCGCGGGTCGGCTTGTTCCTCCATGGCGCCGCGAGCTTGCCCGAGGGCCTGGGCCGCCGCCTGTTCGACCACCGCCAGATCGTCCTCGAACCGGCCGGTCGCGGGCGGGATGGCGGCCCGCGGAGCGGTCCGGCCCGGAGGCGGGGTGGGAGATGCGGATTCGCCCCGGCCGGCGCCTTGTGCGGCAAGGGAACGGGCCAGGGGCGTCCAGAGGGTGTCGATCCCCGATCGGGTGCCACCGGTGGGCTTGGTCGCGGGCGGGCTCTTGGCCGGAGGGAGGGGAGCGGACGAGGCGGGCGAACGACGGCGGGACTGCAGTTTCCAGGTCGCGGCGATGATCTGTTTCTGGAGTTGGGCCAGCTTGGCGGTGGGGTTGCCGCCTTGCTCGCCGGCGGGTTGGCCTCCGGCCTGTTCCTCGTTCCCGCCGCCGCCCTCGCCTTCGCGGAAGATTTCGTCGAACGGGCGGATCTCCGCGAAATAGATGTCGCCCGTCGTGCGGCGCGGTTGCCCGTCGGGCCCGACGTCGTCGGCCCAGAGAAACCAGCCGAGGACCTGGTCGGGCTTCGCGCCGAGTTCCTCGAGCCGGACCAGATGGCGGAACGGTTGCCGCGTGCCGCCGGCAATCCCGCGGCCCAGTTCGATGTACTCGGGTTCGGCGCCGACGCGTACCAAGCCCAGCCCATAGGCCGGCATCCCGAAGTCGTCCCACGCGGTCCCTTCGAAGGCGATCTCCTCCAGGACGGTCGGGCGAACGTCGCCGCGGGGCAGGGCGAGCTTCAGTTCCGGGACGCGGTTGGTCGCGACGTCGAAGACGAACTGGGGAACGACCTTGTTGGTGCGCCCGTCGGCATCCACCAGACGGAGATCGTAGGTTGCCGCGACGGCGAGCACGTGGCCCGAGAGGGTGGCGACCGGACGGTTGGAATCGGCGGCGAGGACCAGGTTGGAGAGCCCGCCCGCGTGCGGTTGCAGGAAGGCGCGGGCGACGGGCTTGTTCAACTGGAGGGCGAGGTCGAGTCGCGTGCCTTCCACGGCGGAGACCCGGCGGGTGTCGTCGACGTGGCGCGACGCTTTGCCGGTGTATGCGGGAAAGGCGAGGTCGACGACGGAGCGTTCGAGGCGGGGGTATTCGAACACGGTGACCCGGTAATCGCGCGAACGGGCCCCGTCGTGCTCGACGCGGTAGACGAAGTTGGTGGCGACGTCGGCGACGGTGCCGCCGAACAACGCGTCGTCGAGGTTGCGGACGAGCGGCATGCGGGCACCGGATCCGAGCACGAGGTCCGCGCCGCGCGGCACGGCGCCGCCGAAACGCGCGAGCACGACGAGGCTGGAACCCCGCTCGAGCTCGACGTCGCCCGGGGTGATCTCGATGCCGCCGGTCGCCCGCGCGAGGAGTCGGGCCATGGGTGCGTTGGCGCGGGGTGGGCGATGTCCGAGGGCCAGCGCGGCGGCGAGGGCGAGCAGGGCGAGGCCCTGGCCGGCGTGGAGCGCCAGCAACCGGGAGTTGGGAACGACGCGTGACCAATCATTCCGGCGTGCATGGGCGAGGGCGCCGTCGAGGACGCGCCGCTGGAGAAAGCCGTAGCCCGTGCCGGGTTCCGGCTTCTGTTGCGCGGCCGTGAGGAGAAGCCCGTTCAGCGCCGGGTAGGCGGCCTCGACGGCGTGGGCGGCCAGGCGGGGATCGACCGGGCGTCGCCGGGAACGCGCGAGCTCGAAAACGGTGGCGGCGGACAGGACGACGGCGAGGCCGACCGCGGGCCATGGGGTCGGCACGCCGAGGGCCCGGAGTCCGGCCATGGCGAGGAACGAGGCGACGGCGGAGGCCGTCCACAGGATGGCGAGCCGCCGGGCCACCCGTTGCCAGTGGAGACGACTCGAGACCCCTTGGAGGCGGTCGAACAGCGGATGCTCGTTCATGGCGTTGTCACCCCGGGATTGGAAATGCGCGCGGCAGCCCGGCCGGCGAGGATGGTTTCGACGAAAAGCAGTGCCAAAGTGCCCACGATCAGCCAACGCCACAGCTTCTGGCGGCCTTCCGCTTCCGCCGCCTCGGCGACCACGGGCGGGACCGCCGGGACCACGGGCATGGGATCGAGACGTCCCACGTGGACCCCGAGACGTTCGAGTTCGTCGATCCCCAGCGGTGCGGTCCGGGTTTCGGCGGGGTCCAGATTCACGGCGACTTCCCGCGCGTCGGCCCCGTTGCCGATCTCGTAGATGCCGGGCTCGGTGGTTCCGTCGAAACGCGCGTCGGTCGCCGGGAGGTTGGTGGTCGTGCCGTCGGGCCGGCGGACCGCGATGTCGCCGGTCCGGCCGGCGGGCAGCGCGATGGGATCGCCGACGATGGGATTGGGCACCGGCGCGGTCGCGGCACCCGCGAGTTCGAGAAGGGCGTACAGCCACGGCACGAACTTCGAGGACAGCGCGAACTGGCTGTCGTCGGGCGCCCAACCCGAGGCGACAAACACCAGGCGTCCGCGTCCCAAGGGGAAGTCGATCCATGCGGGGTCGCCCGAATCGAAGCGGGCGACGACGCGGGCGGTGTCGGGCATCGGGCCCGCGAGTTTCCTGAGGCGCCAGTAGTGCACCCGGGTGAAGTCGGCGAACCGCGGGTCCGCGAACGGCGCGAGGAGCGGGTGCCGGAAATCCAGTTCCCCGAGCATCGCGTAGCCGGCCGGTTTGGAATCGGTCGCCGCGAGCCCGGCCAGACCCGGCCAGCGTCCCAACGACGCGCAGTCGGCCGCGGTCGCCGGGGCGAAGAGAACCGTCGTGCCCGATTCCACGCGGGCGCGAAGCTGGTCCATCGACGCGTCGGGCACCCGGGAGGTGACGACCACCAACCGCGCGCGTCCGAGGACGGCCGCCGGCAGCGGTTCGCCGGGCTTGGCGGTCGCCAGATGGACCGATTGGCGGCGCGTCTCGGGCAGGGCGCGACGCAGGAAGAACAAGGGTTGCCGCGGGTCGCCCGGCGCGTCGTTGCCAACGTACAGGACGTCGATCGCGGCCGGCGCGGGAGGTCGGACGTGGACGGTGTTGTCGAACGGTTCGTCGTCGCCGCGAAGTTCGATCCGGTCGAGACCGGTGGCGTTGGTGGGCGCGGCGAGGGCGACGACGCGTGCCTGCCCCGGCGGCACGTAGACGGCAACGGGCGATGCCAGGGTGCCGGGCGTCCCGGCGCGCGCCCAGCCGACCTGGTACTGTTCGCGGCGGGAGTCCGGGCTGTTGACCACCCGTACCCGGACGGCCGGATCGGCATCGCGGTCCGCGTCCGGCGACTCGGCGACGAGATGGATGCCGGCATTGCCGGGAACGGCGGGCCGGACCGGCTCGGGGACCACCTCGATGCCCGGGGGCCAATCGAAGGATTGGAGCGGTTCGAGGCGGGAGCCTTCCTGAAGGTCGCCGATCACCACGATCCGACGGCGGACGTCGGGTCCGGCGACCTCGGTGTCGGAGAATTCCCCGGCGGCGCGGATCAACGCGGGGCCCAGATGGCTGGAGGACCATCCGGGGGCGATCGAGTCCAGCGCGGCGCGGGCCAGGGCGGCGCGTTCGCCCGGGGGCGCGCCCGACCACCGCGCGAACGAGATGCGGGTGGCAACGTCGCGGTCGAAGGTGAGCAGCGCGATCCGGTCGGCGGGACCGGCGTCGGCGATCCATTTCGAGGCCTTGGCCCGGGCGGCCTCGCGGAGACCGGAGCGCCGCATGCTGGCGCTGGTATCGAGCAGCAGCACGGTGCGGGAGCCCGCGGAAGGATCGGCGGACGGAGGCCGGGCATTTCGAAAGAACGGCCTGGAAAAGCCGAGGGCGAGGAGGGCGAGGACGAGGCAACGGAGCGCGAGCAGGAGCAGGTTTTCGAGACGGCTCCTGCGCGTGAGGCGCGGCGGCGACGACTGGAGGAACATCAGCGAGGGGAAGGGCGTGCGCTCCCGCGTGGTGCGGCGGATCAGGTGGAACAGCACCGGCCCGGCGATGGCGAGCGCTCCGAGCAGGAACCAGGGGGCGAGCAGGCTCATGCGGCGGCCCTCCCTTCGGGCTTGGGCCCGTGCCGTTGGGCGCGGCCGCGCCGGGCGCGTCCTTGGAGGAAGTCGAACAGGGCGAGTTCGAGAGGCCGGTCGGTGACGAGCGGGAGCCAGGCGACGCCGCGTCGGGCGCACAGGGCGCGCAGCGCTTCCTGGTGGGCCGCGAGCCGTTCGAGGTACCCGGCCCGCGCCGCCGCGGGATCGACGTGCAGGGAGCGGCCGCTCTCGATGTCCTCGAACAGCGAGGCGTCCCGGAAGGAAAAATCCCGTTCGGCGGGATCGAGGATCTGGAATGCCGCGACCTCGTGCCCGGCCGCGACCAGTTCCGTCAGCGGGCGTTCGAGGGCTTCGACGGGCGCGAGGAAATCCGAGACCAACAGGACCAACCCGCGTTTGCGGACGATCTCGGCGATGCGGGCGAGCGGGCCGGCGATGTCGGTGGCGCGGCCGGAGGCCGGGGCTTCCAGCGCGTGCATCAGGTGCCGCAGGTGGCCCGCGCGGTGGCGCGCGGGCAGATACCCGCGCACCGTCTCGTCGAAGGTCAGCAACCCGACGGCGTCGCCCTGCAGGTGGAGGAAATACGCGAGCGTCGCGGCCAGCGTCGCGGCATAGGCGGCCTTGGTGTGGCCGATGGAACCGAACTCCATCGACCGGCTGCGATCCAGGACCACGTGGCACCGCAGGTTGGTCTCGTCCTCGAACTTCTTGATGAAATGGCGGTCGCTGCGGGCGAACACCCGCCAGTCGAGATGGCGGGGATCGTCCCCCGGCGTGTACTGCCGGTACTCGGTGAACTCGACGGAAAAACCGTGGAGCGGGCTGCGGTGGAGTCCGCTCCAGAATCCCTCCACGACGGCGCGCGCGCGCAGTTCGAGGCTGCGGATGGCCATCAGTGCCGGGACACTGACGAGCGCCGCGGCGCCGCGGGCGGGTTGGGGGACGGCGGGGGTCACGGGGCGGTGGGCGCGGGAACGGAGTCGACGAGTCGCCGGATGACGGATTCCACGCGGACGCCCTCGGCCTCGGCCCGGTAATTGAGGAGGATGCGGTGGCGGAGCACGGGCAGGGCGAGGGCCCGGATGTCCTCGAGCGCGACGTGCGAGCGGCCGTGGAGGAGGGCGCGCGCCTTGGCGCCGAGAACGAGGCATTGCGGGGCCCGGGTCCCGGCACCCCAGGTGACCGATTGCTCGACAAAGTCGGGCGTGCCGGATTGGCGCGGGCGGGAGGCGGCGGCGAGGCGGACGGCGTAGCGGACCAATTCCTCGGCGACCGGCACGCGCCGCACCAGTTCGTGGAAGCGCAGAACGTCCTCGCCCGTGAACAACGGTTCGATCGGTGCCGCGGGCGCGCCGGTGGTGCGCGTGACCACGGCGACCTCGTCGTCCTCCGGCAGGTAGTCGATGACGACGTTGAAGAGGAACCGGTCCAATTGGGCCTCGGGAAGCGGGTAGGTGCCCTCCATCTCGATCGGGTTCTGGGTGGCCAGGACGAAGAACGGTTCCTCCAGGGCGTGGCGCTGGCCGGCGGCGGTGACCTGGTGTTCCTGCATCGCCTCCAGCAACGCGGCCTGCGTCTTCGGCGGCGTGCGGTTGATTTCGTCCGCGAGGACGATGTTGGCGAAAATCGGGCCCCGCACGAATTCCATCCGCCGTGTCGCGCCGTCGGTCTGCAGGATCTCGGTGCCGGTGATGTCCGCCGGCATCAGGTCGGGGGTGAACTGGATGCGCTGGAAGCGGAGGTGGAAGACGCGGGCGATGGATTTGACGAGCAGCGTCTTGGCGAGTCCGGGAGCGCCGGTGATGAGGCAGTGGCCGCCGCAGAGCAGCGCGACGAGCAGGTGCTCGATGACGTCGCGCTGGCCCACGATGACCTTGCCGAGTTCGGACGCGATGCGGTCGCGCCCGGCGAGGAGGCTTTCGTAGGTGGCCTGATCGGTGGGCGGCGCGGCGACGGCCGCGGTCAAGGGCACGGCGGGAAGCGGCGGCGGCATGGCGATGGGAGGCGGCGCCGGGGCGGGCGGCGGTTCCTGGATCGTGCCGGCATCGGCGGGCGGGGGCAGTGTGGCGTCGGACATGGCGTGGGGGGATGGGGACGGCGGTGGTGGGGCGCGCTCAGTGGGTCATCGCGTAGAAGATGATGTTGATGCCGAGCGGGAAGGAGATTTTCTCGGAGAAATTGTGGAAGTAGTAATCGCTCTCGCCCTCGCGTTCCCACCCGTCGCCGTTGTCGGTGTTGTGGGTGGCGAGCACCATGATGCGGCCTTTGTCGTCGAGGATCGCGCGGTGGTGGACCTCGGTGGCGTCTTCCCGTTCCCAGGTCCGGTGCTCCGGATCGAACTCGCTCTGGGCGCCCAGCCGGATGTTGGGCACCTGGCCCTTTTCCCGGATCTGGAAGACGCCGTGGTACAGGGGGTGGTCGAGGGGCAATTCGACGAAGGTTTTTCCGGGCAACACCTGCCGCATGACCATCGCCGCGTTGTCCCACTCGGCTTCGCCCCAGAAATCGTCGAGCATCAGGAACCCGCCGTTCGCGAGGTAATTGCGCAGCGCCGCGACCTCGGCCTCGCCCAGGAACAACGCGCCCGGCTCCACGATGTAGACGAACGGGTAGCGCACGAGTTCCGGATCGGTCACCCGCAGGAACCGCCCGTCCGGATCCACGCGCATGGACGTCATTTGCTGCAACCGGTACGAGAGGTTGAGATCGCTGTCCGGCGTGTCCGTCTGCCAACCCCCGCCCATCATGCCGTTGTGGTCGTACTTCACGCGGGCGAAGGTGAAGACGTCGGACGCGAAGCCCGCGGGATTGGTCCAAACCGGCGTCCCGGTGCTGTGGGTGTCGACGTCGCGGGGTGTCTTGGCGTCGGGCGGGACATAACTTTCGCCGCCGCCGCCCCGCCACCGGCCCCGTCCTCCCCGCCACTGCGCGAACGCCGTGCCGGCGCCGAGCAACAGCGCCAACGCGGCCGGAATCCACCGCCGGCCCCGGGCGGCGGCGTGTCGCGCGCGCGGGGTCGTCGGTCGGCGTGTGCTGGGGGATTCCATGGCGGGCCGCTCAGTGGGTCATGACGTAGTGGACGATGTTCACGCCGAGGGGATACGCGATTTTCTCCGAGAAGTTGTGGAAGTAGTAGTCGTTGTCGCCCTCGCGTTCCCAGCCGTCCCCGGTGTCGGTGTTGTGCAGGGCCAGCACCATGAGGCGCCCGTGGTCGTCGGCGATGCCCCGGTGGTGGGTTTCCCGGGCGTCCGGGCGTTCCCAGGTGACGCCGGTTTGCTCGCTGGTGGTGCCGAGGTGCACGTTCGCGCACTGGAGCTTGGCTTTGATCTCGAACACGCCGTGGTAAAGGGGGTGGGTCATCGGCAGTTCGAAGAACTCGCGATCCGGGAATACTTTCTTCAACGCCGCGGCGCAGTTCTCCCATTCGGCCTCGCCCCAGAAGTCGTCCATCAACAGGAACCCGCCGTTCAACAGGTGGCGTCGCAAGGCGGCCGCCTCCGCGTCGGCCAGCCAGAGCGCGCCCGGCGCCGACAGGAAGAGGAACGGATACCGCGCGAGTTCCGGATCCGTGAGCCGGAGCAGCCGGCCGTCGGCATCGACGCGCAGGGCCGTCAACTGCTGGAGGCGGAACGAGAGGTTGATGTCGCTGTCGGGAAGGTCGGTGGTCCAGCCCCCGGTGCGCGGGAGCCATGGGCCGGGCGGCGGGCGCTTGTCGTAGCGCACGCGGGCAAAGGTGAACACGTCGTGGACGAAGGCCGGGGCATTGGTCCAATGGGGTTGGTCGCCGGTGCGGGTCTCGACTTCCCGCGCCGTCTTCACCCCGGGATCCACCTCGAGTTCCCCCGGGCCGAGAGGCCATCCCG
>WBXI01000138.1 GCA_008933025.1 Verrucomicrobiota bacterium | reverse complement strand
TTCCACAACCTTGTGGCTCTGCTCTCCGCTCGCGGGGACTAACCCACGTATGGCGGACCAATCGCCCCTTCTCCACAGCGCCAGACTCGGCAAGAGCCCTGCGCGAGGCCATAGGGTCTTTGCAACGAGGTCCGACCAGTCCCGCGGTTGGACCCGGTTTGAAAACGGTGTCGCGGCCTTCCGAAAGCCTTGCCACCGCAGTCCGAAAGCGCTCCGCGCGGGGGCAGCTTCGGGACGTTCCCGCGCGCGTGGGGACGGCGCGGGAGGTTGCCACCCTTTCGCCGGCCATGCAGGATTCGCTGGATGAAACCGTCAGCAGCCGCGGATCCGAACGGCCGCGAGCCCGCCCCGGCGGACCCAATCCTGACGCGTGGGCTGCCTTCGCCCGACGAGGAGCTTCTCCTCCGGGCGGCGCTGCTGCCGAGCGAGGCCGGCGTCCAGGCATGGCGGGAGTGGAACACCCGGGTGGACCGGGATCGGGAACTCCCGATGGCTTCCCAACTGCTGTTCCCCCTGCTCCACCGCAACCTCTCCAGACTCGGCTGCGGCGAAGTGCGTTCGGGCAAGACGATGGGGGTCTGCCGACGGATCTGGTGGGCCAACCAGACCGCGTTTCAGGCGCTGTCCGACGTCCTCCGCATCTTCCGCGACGCCGGCATCCCGACGATGCTTCTCAAGGGTACGGCGCTCACCCTGCGCTACTACAAGGATCGAGGGTTGCGCCCGATGGGCGACTTTGACGTCCAGGTTCCCGTCGAAAAGCGGCGCCAGGCGATCGAACTGCTCGCCCAGGCGGGATGGCGCTCGAAGAACCGAACCGTCGCGCGACTCACGGACGCCGTCCTCGGCGTCTGGCACGCCCAGGCGTTCGAGGATTCGCGTCATCGTCCCGTGGACCTGCACTGGCATACGCTGAGCCATCATCTGACACCGGACGCGGACCGGGACTTTTGGGCGGGAGCCCAGCCCATCGATGTCGACGGAATCCCGTCCGCGGTCCTGAATCATACCGACCAGCTCATCCATGTCTGCGTCCACGGTGCCTGCGCGGGCGAGGTGATTCGGGTGCGGTGGGTGGCGGACGCCCTGACGATGCTTCGCGAGGAGGGAGAAGTGGTCGATTGGTCGCGCCTGCTGGACGTGGCCGTGCGACGAAGGCTGACCCTGCCGCTCCGTCGGGCGCTCGGCTATCTGCGGGAGCGATTCGACGTTCCGGTGCCGGAACACGTCCTCCGCGAAATGGCCGGGGTCCGCGTCTCGGAGCGGGAGCGCGCCTATTACTCGGCGGTCCTGACGGATCCGGCCGGGCTGTGGGGCGGCGGCCTGCATCTTTGCTGGTGCCGGCACCGGTTGGATTTGGAGCGACGCGGGGTGACGCGGGGCGCGGCGAGTTGGTTGGGATTCCCCCGCTTCCTGCAAAACCGCCAAATCCTGAGCAACCGGGAATTACTCGGCTGGGTCGTCTCCCGCTCCTACACGCGGTTCGTCCGGGGCGCCGAACGGAGGATCCGGCCGTGAAATGTTCCATCTGCCTGGCCACCTACAACAAGCCCGGCCACCTCGCCCGGGTTCTGGAAAGCATCTTCCGCCAGCATCCCCCCTTCGCCTTCGAGGTGATCGTGTCGGACGACGGCGGCGATCCCGAGACCCCGCGGGTCTGCCGGCAATACCCGGTCGTCTACCACTCGATGCAACGCGTCGACGGGCGCTATCGCAATCCCGCCCGGGCGCGAAACGCCTCCTACCGCCTGGCGCGCGGGGAAGTGGTGATCTGCCAGAGCGACGACGTGGTGCATACGCGCCCGGATACCATCGAGCGACTGGTCGGCGACTTGGAACCGGGCGCCTTCCTGATCGCCACGGTCATCAATACCGACGAGGACGGGCAACCGTGTTGCGCGCCGGACGGCGACGGCTGCGGCGACAAACTGACCGTCTATACCAGCCCCGCGCAGCCGCGGCCCCTTTTCTTCCTTGGCAGCCTGTGGCGGAGCGACCTCTACGCCGCCGGCGGTAACGACGAGGAGTTCGAGGGCCCCTGTCGCGAAGACGTGTGGTTCGGGCTTTGCTTGACCAAGGGTCTGGGTTTGGCGCCGCGGTACTCCGACCGGATCGTCGGCCACCACCTGCGCCATCCGCACTGCACCGACCATGCGGCGATCCAAGAATCGCAAAGGCTGTTCATCCGCAAGGTCGCCAACGCCCGGACCGGGCGTGGCCTTTATCAAGCCTCGGGCGGGCCGTGGCCCTGGAACGAGCCGGAAACCGCAACCACCGGAACCCCCGAGACCATCGGGCACCCCGCGATTCCCGCCGGCGGATCGCAAACGCCGCGCTCCGTGCCGCAATGACATCGCCACGATGCGCCCGTTGGACTGCGGAAAGGCCCGGCGGCACTTGACACTGCCAAGAGGGTACGGCTCTCGTTTTCGAGACTCGCCATGGAGGCCGCATCAGGCCGTCCGGCTGATGTTCTTCCAATGCACAACCAGACCCGTTTCAAGATCAACAGCCCGGCCGTCATGCTCGAGAAGTTCGATGACGAGGTCGTCATGGTGAACCTCGCCAGCGGCACCTACTACAGTCTGGGCAAATCGGGTGCCGTGATCTGCACGGCCATCGCATCCGGGGCCACGACGACGACGATCACCGACGCCCTCTCCCGACAGTTCCAGGGCAGTCCCGAGGCGATGGAGCAGGCCGTCTCGGGATTCATCGACGAGTTGCTGCGCGAACAAATCGTCGTGCCCGTGGACCCATCCGCGCCGGAGGAACCGGAGGCGAATGGGTCCGTGCCGGCCGGGGATTCACAGGTCGTCCGCCGGATCTTCGAGGTGCCCGTGCTGGAGAAGTACACGGACATGCAGGAACTTTTCCTGCTCGATCCCGTCCACGAGGTCGGGGATTCCGGATGGCCCCAGCGCAAGGCCTAGTCCTCCGCCCCCGCGCCTTCATGGAAATCCAAGGGCAGGAATTGGCACCGACTTCTTTGTTCGCCGCTGCCCGGGATGCTTTTGCCGAAGCCGTCGGCCGGGCACGGAGGTCGGTCATTCATGACCGCCTCGTCGGGGGTCGCCACGTCCGCCTCCACTTTGCCAACGAGGCGCTCGTCCCGATACTGACCCCGGCGCTGGCGCATCATCCCCATCCGCCGCCGGAATCCGTTCCCCAGTTGACGGTCCATGTGTGGGACAGCCTCTCCACCGGCCTCCGCGCGTCGCCTTTGGATTGGCTTCCGGAGGACCTGCCGCCGACCCCCGAGGTTCGGGTCAGCGATGGATCGATGTTGCTCGTTTTCACCACGACCTCGGGAATCCTCCGGCTGCTGAATCTGCCTGAGAAGGTCGCGCTCTACTGGGCGGCCGATCCCCAACAAGTCTCGGACGTGGAGCGAAGCACCCCGTTCCTGCTGTTTCTCCAAGGTCTGTTGCGAGGGCCGGAAACACAGGTCGTGCATGGGGCGGCCGTCGGCACGCCGGAAGGGTGCGTGTTGCTGGCGGGCCGCGGGGGCGCGGGAAAATCGACTTCCGCCCTCGCCTGCCTGGTGGCCGGGATGCGCTATGTCGGCGACGACTACTGCCTGCTCTCTCGCCGGCCGGAGCCCCGGGCGTTCAATCTCTTCAACTCCGGAAAGCTGAACGGGGACAGTCTGGCGCGGTTGCCCCAGCTGATTCCGCATGTCGTCAACCCGGCCCGAAAGCCCGGGGAAAAGGCGGTCTTCTTCTTCCGCGAAGACTGGGGTGACCAACTCGCACCCAGTCTGCCGATCCGCGCCGTCCTGTTGCCGCGGGTGACTGGGGGCAGGGACACCACGCTCCGGCCTGCGTCCGCCGCGGAAGGCATCAAGGCCCTGGCGCCGAGCACCATCTTCCAGCTCACCGGTCCTGGCGCCACGACGTTCCGCATGCTCGCGGATTTCCTCCGTTGCGTGCCCTGCCATCACCTGCTGGTCGGCACGGATCTCGGGCAGATCCCCCGCGCGATCGGCCGGCTTCTGGCCGACTCCGATGGCCGGCCCCCGGCCCCCGACCCCATCCGGAACCCGGATGCATTGACCCGATGAACACCCCGCCTTTGGTCAGCGTTATCATTCCCGTCCACAACGGCGAACGCTACGTGGTGGAGGCCGTGGAAAGCGTGCTCGCACAGGGCTACCCCCGGCTCGAGGTCGTCGTGATCGACGATGGGTCCACGGACCGTACCGCGGCGCTGGTGCAGGGATTCGGGACGCCCGTGCGCTACCACCATCAACCGCAGGGCGGGGTTAGTTCCGCGCTCAACCGCGGCATCGGCCTCGCCGAGGGCTCGCTGTTTGCATTCCTGGATGCGGACGACGTTTGGAGCCCGAGCAAGCTGGCCTTGCAGTTGCCGGTCCTGGAGGCGCAACCGGAGGTCGAGGCCGTCTTCGGCGGGATGGAACATTTTTTCAGTCCGGAATTGGACCAAGCCAGCCGGGAGAAACTCTCCTGCCCGGAGGGCGTGATTCCAGCCCAACTCAAAGCCACCGTTTTGATCCGCCGTGAATCTTTTCATCGGGTCGGGCTTTTCGACACCCGGTTGCGACGGGGAGACTTCATTGATTGGCACGCGCGTGCCCGGGAAGTGAATCTGCGCAGCGTGATGATCCCACAGCTCGTCATGCGACGTCGGATCCACGCCTCCAACAAGACCATCGTGGAAACCGCCACGAAATCGGACTACCTGCGCATCGTTCGCGGCGCGCTCCTCCGCCGCCGGCAATCCGCCGCCGCGGCCGGTCCGGACGGAACACCCGGACTCCCGCCCGAGCCGCCGGCACCCCCGGCCGCCATCACGTGACGCGCGGACCCGAAGCCGGGAAGCCCAGGGTGCCACCGAGGCGGGGCAGCGCCGCCCGGTGAGGGACCACGGGCGGCGCATCCGGAGCGCGGCGGACGGTGTTCGCGTCGCAGTGGGACGAATCACGCGGGGCCGGAGCGCGTGATCCCGAGGGGTCCCCGAAATTCGGGAGGCACTCCAAGAGCCCGTCTGAAAACCAGGAAGGGGTCCTGCGGCGAGGGATTTTTCGTGGAGGCGAGGCGGCGAGGGTTGAGCGGACCCGCAGCGGTCCGTGATGCCCGAGCCAACGAAGCCTCCGCGGAAAAGCCCAGCCGCCCGGAGGGTTTTCGCGGAAACGGCCCGCTCGCTTCGTTGCTCGTCGGTCATCCCGCATTCGCGGGACTCCCTCGATGCTGTCCCCTCGCCATCGAGCCATTTCCACGAAAACAGGATCCCTCCCTGGTTTTCAGACGGGCTATAAGCCAACTCTAATCTTCCGGCCCCGGTTTTCCCATGGTCGGCCTGCCATCGTGGCGTCGTGCGGATCGCGTTCCGAGCCCGCAACCGGAACACCGTTGTCCCCCATCCCAACTTGTCCATGAAACCGTCCACCCTCCTTGCCATGGCCCTCGCGTTGTCGCTCCCCGCGGCGCGTGCCGGCATTGCCTACGGCAGCATCAACAATTTCGACACCGTCAACGACACCGGGGTCGAATGCCACGGGTTCGAGATCGAACTCGACGACATCCATTCCACCGCCATCACCTATACCTACAGCTACAATCACTATGGCGTGCCCCGGATCTCCGAGGACAATTCCGATCCCCTCCACCCGAAGGTGCGGGTGCGCTACGAGAGCGCCAAGAATGCCGATGGCAGTTGGGCGGCCTTCACCGCGGTGCCGGCAGGCCCCATCGCCCCCACCCAAGGCCACCAGTTCACCAATCCCTCGGTGAACTTCGGCGGCGAGCACTTCGGCGTGGGCTACACCGCCAATCCAACGGCCGTCCGATACCACTGGCTCGTCGCCGATCCCGGCGGCTCGTTGGTGCTCGGGCCCGCCGTGTTGGTGTCGACTCCCACCTTCGTGTACGTCCCTCCGGCCGGTGGCGGGGTCCCGCAAGTCCAGGCGGCGATCGTCCCCCCGCCGGTCCCGAAACCACCCGCGCTCGAGTTCGGGCCCCCTCTCTGGGTTAAGGAAATCCGAACCACTTCCCACAACACCAACGAGGTCCGGCTCCGGGATCTGGTGTCCGACGACCCCGCGTTTCCCGGCGATAAATCCTGGCGGAACGGAGAGCCCGACGAGGTCGAGACCGAGTGGCAATTGATGCAGACCGACTATCGCAAGGCCGATGGCGGGAAAAATGGCCGGTTGGAGGCCGCCGCCGAAGAACTTTCCCACGGGGATGACGTCGTGACCCGCCGGTACGAGTTCTACAAATATGTCGGGCCCGTGGACGGCGAATCCGGCGAGGCCCTCGCCGAGTCCGTCGCCCCGGATGGCATCCATGGCGTCGGCACGGTGTCGGCCCACGGCACGAGCTACGACCTCGCCGGCCTCGAGGTGGTGGGCATCTATCTCGGCGCGCAGATGTCCGCGTTCGATGCCGACCCCTCGGTGGGCCTCATCGACCACGTTCAGGACGGGGAGGTGAACGTGGCCTATCCGGCCCGCACGGTGGCCATCGGCGGGAGTCGGCCCTTCCGACTCACGATCGACGGCGTGCTTCCCAAGGGAATGGAGCTCGATCTGGTGACGGGGATTCTATCCGGAACGCCTTCCGAGTCCGGCACGTTCACGTTCTCCATCGCCGCGGACGACGGGACGATCCCTTCGAAGAAGAAGACCTATACCTTCAACGTCGCCGAAGCGGGAGCCGACATCCCGCCGCATGCGTTGGTCGACACCGCGGTGTCGCCGCTGGAAGCAGGGACCACCGCGGGCGACGGCTCCTACGAGACCGGCGCCGGCGTCACCGTGACCGCGAATGCGAAACCCGGATATGCGTTCGTGAAATGGACCGACAACGGCGCCCCCGCGAGCGCCGCGTCGAGTTATTCGTTTGCCTCCGGGATCAATCGTTCGCTCGTGGCCCATTTCGTCGCGGTTCCCTCGCTGACCCTGGTCGCGTCGACCCCCGCCCACCTGACGGTTTCGTGGCCGACCAATGCCGTGGGCTACGTCCTGCAACGAGCGGCGACGCTGGATGGCAATGCCTGGTCCAATGCCGGCGAGGCCGTCCGGATTTCCGGGACCCTGTACGAGGCCGACATTCCGGTGGCGGGTGGCGGGGCCTTCCTGCGGTTGGGGAAGCCCTGAGGCATGCCGCCTAGGACAACGGCCGCGTGTTCTGCTCGATCCGCATCTGGCACAACGCCGACTGCGACTGCAACCGGAGTTGGGCCCCGCGTTCCAATCCCTGCAGCCATCCGAGGACGCCGAACGCCACCGGCACCAGCCATTCCGGACACTTCAGCGCGATCGACGGCGGCAGGGCCTGCAGGAGATGGGGGGCCACGACGTAGCCGATCAGCACGCCGACGGCCGCCGACATGGCCGCGGCGGCCGCTGCCTGGGTGTGCAGGCGGTCGGCCGCGCGCTGGATGAGAATGGGATCGTAGGCACTCATGGGCTGCGGGCATGGAACGAATCCCGGACGGTCGCTGGCAAGGCTGCGGGTGGGGTATCGTGTGCTATCGGCCCACCCGCAGCGCCTTGATGCGGGAGGCGAGCGTCGTGGGCTTCGTGCCGAGCAATTCCGCCGCGCCACCCGCCCCGAAAATCCTGCCGCCGCTCTGCGCCAACGCGGCGACGATGCTCTCGCGTTCCCGGCGCCGGAGCTCGTCGCGCGTCAGGAAGGCGGCGGGTTCCGCCGGCAATGCCTTCGGACGCGAAACGGCGGCCGACGGCGTCCCGAGATCAAACCGCAATGGCCCGCCTTGGGAGAGGATCACCGCGCGTTCCACCGCGTTCTGAAGTTCGCGCACGTTCCCCGGCCAGTCGTGCGCGGACAACTGGCCCATCGCGGCCTGGGTCAGCCGGGGCGGGGGACGATTCATCCGGCGCGCGGACTGTTCCACGAAATGGGCGGCCAACGGCGGGATGTCGTCGCGACGCTCGCGCAGCGGCGGGATATCGATCGGGAAGACGCTGAGCCGGTAGTAGAGGTCCTGCCGAAAGCGACCGGCCTCGACCTCTTTCTTCAGGTCGCGGTTGGTCGCGGCGATGATGCGGACGTCGATCTTGCGCGTCCGGACCTCGCCGATGCGCTCGACTTCCTGCTCCTGCAGGACGCGAAGCAGTTTGCCCTGGAGCGCGGGCGGCACCTCGCCGATCTCGTCCAGAAACAGCGTGCCGCCGTCGGCAAGCTCGAAGCGTCCCGGCTTGTCCCGGAGCGCGCCCGTGAACGAACCCTTCGCGTGCCCGAAAAACTCGCTTTCGAACAACGCGTCCGGCACCGCGCCGCAATTCACCTTGATGAGGGCCCGTCCTTTGCGCGGGCCGTGCTCGTGGATCGCGCGGGCGACCAGCTCTTTTCCGGTCCCGCTTTCGCCCTGCACCAACACCGTCGCGTCGGTCGGCGCCACCAACCGGATCTGCTGCCTCACTTTCCGAATGCCCGGGCTGTCGCCCACGAAGTCCCCCACGCCCAGCGCCGCGCTGACTTCCTGCCGGAGATAGTCGTTCTCTTCCTCGAGCCGCGCCCTGAGGAATTCGATTTCCTCGAAGGCCCGCGCGTTGGCGATGCTCACCGCCGCGTGGTCGGCAAACACCCGCAGCCAGTCGAAGTCCCCCTTGCCCAACACGCCCTTGTCGAAAATTGCCAGCACGCCCAGCACCTCCCCCCGGAAAACCAAGGGTTGTCCCGCAAAGGTCCGGATTCCCTCCCGCTTCATCCAGGCCGGTTCGGCGATCCATTCCTCGTCCCCGCGGATGCCCGCCAACAACAGGGGCTCGCCGCTCTGCGCGATGCCGCCGATCTTTCGAACGCCGAGCGGGAAACGACGGAACCCGCCGTCGAGCCGGGCATGATCGGCCTTCGGGTCCCGCGGGTTTCCCGCGCTGGCCACCAGATGCAGGCAGCGGGTTTGGTCGGGACACTCGCCGCGGAAGCGGCAGGTCCCGCAAAGGTCGCCCGCATCCACCAACCAGAGCCGGGCCAACACCACGTCGCGACACCCGGCGATTCCCACGACCACCGCGCGCAACACCTCGGCGAGGGACCGGTTGCGCGCCATCGACACCATCACCTCGGGAAAACTCGCGGCGTCCATCCACCACAACTACGAGACCTCGTCTTTCCGGACAACGAGATATCGGTGTCTACGAGATGTCGTTGTGGCTCGATGCCGTCGAAATGTTTCGAAAGTGCCCGGTTGTCCGCATTTCGCGGGGAGATTGGGCGCTGGCACGGGATGTGATCTCGGGTGGGCGGCATCATGAAATCCCCGGATCTCACCCAACGGCCCCCCCGCAGCCCGCGCGTCCGTCTCGGCGGCTACACCATCCTGCCCCGCGTCCTCGACAAGGCGCGGGCAACCCTCGCCGGCCGAGCGGGCGACTATAAGTTCGGCAACCCGCTCGACACCGTGTTGTTCGGGTTCGGGGGCGTGGACGCCCAGGACTTCCTCGCCCAGGCAAAGACCGGCGCGGGCGACTTCGAGATGTTGCGGTGGTTCGATGCCAAAGCCCGCAAGGCACCCCATGAAATCGCCGCCTGGAGCGCCTGGACCGAATCGTTCGTGGACGACGACGTCGAGACGCGCGAGTGGCTGGCTGGCCGACTCAGGGCCATGGATGGCCGGCGCACGGACATCCACGGCATCTTCGACTACCTGGATCTCGACGACCATCTGTCCTTCGGGGGACAAGCCTGACTCCCATGGCCGAACGATACCTGCAGACCGTGCTCACGCCCTCCGTCCTGGCGGCTCAGGAGCGCTACCACGGCCGTCGCGCCGCCGTCGGGCCCGCACCCGGGCACGACCCGTTGACCGACGAGGAACGGATCTTCATCGAGGCGCGCGACTCGTTCTACATGGCTACCGTCACGGAAACCGGATGGCCCTACGTCCAGCACCGGGGTGGATCGCGCGGTTTTCTGCGCGTCGTCGGACCCACCCAGCTCGCATTTGCCGACTACAAGGGCAACCGCCAGATGCTCTCCACCGGCAACCTCGCGGCCAACGACCGTGTCGCGCTCTTCCTCATGGACTATCCACGCCGCGAGCGACTGAAGATCCTTGGCCATGCCCGCGTCGAGGACGCGCGGCGGCATCCCGAGCTGGTCCTCCGGTTCGCCGAGCCGGAGGCGAGGGGAATCGTGGAACGGTTGTTTTTCATCGAGGTGCTGTCGTTCGACTGGAATTGCCCGAAGTACATCGCGCCGCGATTCTCCGCCGCCGAGATGGAGGAAGCCGTGGCCCCGCTGAAGCGCCGCATCGCCGAACTCGAGGCCCGGCTCACGACCAAGGATTGAAATGAAACCACGCCCGCCGCTCCCGCCTTTCACCGAGGAGACCGCACGCCAGAAGGTGCAGGCCGCCGAGGATGCCTGGAACTCCCGCGACCCCGAACGTGTCGCCATGGCCTATACCGAGGACACCGAGTGGCGCAACCGCGCCGAGTTCCTGCACGGCCGGGGCGAGGTCGCTGGGTTCCTCCGCCGGAAATGGGAGCGTGAACTCGATTACCGCCTGCGGAAGGAACTGTGGGCGTTCACGGGCAACCGCATCGCCGTGCGCTTCGAGTACGAATATCACGACGCCTCCGGGCAGTGGTATCGGGCCCATGGCAACGAGAACTGGGAATTCGACGAACTGGGTTACATGCGGCGCCGCTTCGCCAGCATCAACGACCAACCGATCCGCGAGTCCGACAGGAAGCTTCGCTGGGAACGTCCGCTGGATCCGGCCCGATAACGCGGCGCGTTTGCGCGCGGGAGACACGCCTCGGCGGTTCCCCGCGCGAAGCGCCGTCGGAGTGCGGGGGGTAGGAGCGTCAGCGACGCCCACCCCGCTTTGCGACGAGGTCCGCCGTCCATCCCGGTCGCATCCGGTTTCATAGCGGTGTCGCGGCCTTCCGAAGGCCTTGCCACCGCAGTCCGAAGGCGCCGGGCGCGGGAGACAGGCCGAGCGGTTTCCCCGCGCGGAGCGCCGTGGAGTGCGGAGGGTAGGAGCGTCAGCGACGCCCACTCCGCTGATATGGCCTCTTTCTTGTCAAGCGGGCACACCTCCTCCGTCTCCGTTTTCTTCGCGTGGTTTTGGGAATCGCTCGACGGCC
>WBXI01000137.1 GCA_008933025.1 Verrucomicrobiota bacterium | reverse complement strand
CGTCAACAACTGGACGGTGCACGGCGCGACCGAAAACATCGGCTCGATCGCGCTCGAGGCGGGCAAACGCCACGCCCTGAGGATGGAGATGTTCGACACGGGCAGCGCTGCCGTGGCCAGGCTCCTGTGGTCCAGCCCCAGCCAACCGCTCGAGGTCGTGCCGGGCGACTCGCTGGTCCCGCCCGACGACAGCCCCGGCAGCCCGCTGCTCGCGCGCGTCGTGCGGGGCGCGGCGACCGATGCCGACGGGCGGTATTCCATGGACGTGTCCGCGGGCACGTGGTCGCTCGACGTCGCCGGCCTGATCCCGCTCGGGTTCGATCCGGTGGCACCGGTGGTGCGCGTCGCGGACGGGTCGGTGCAGACGGTGGACTTCCTGGCCACGCCCCTGTCCCAACCGCGGTATCCCGACCTGGTCGTGGATGCGCCGTCCTTCGCGTCGCCCGCCGTGGGTGGGCAACCGCTGGCGATGACATGGCACACCGGCAACACGGGCGAGACGAAGGCGTCGGGCCCTTGGGTGGAAACGGTGTTGATGAACCGCGACCCGATTGCCTACGGCGCGCAGGAGATCGGCAGGCTTGCGGTCGCGGACCCGTTGGCGCCGGGCGCGACGGCGACGCGGCAATTGACGGTGGTCCCGCCGTTGGGCCTGACGGGGCGGGTGTACCTGTTCGTGCGGGTCGACACCACGCTGCAGGTGGACGAGGGGACGGGCGAGGCGAACAACGTGTCGCCCGGCGTGCCGCTCGACCTGCTGATCGGGGACCTCGTGGTCGACTCGGTGTCGGCGCCCGCGACGCTGGCGTACGGCGACGCGGTGGACGTGACCTGGATCGTGCGGAACGCGGGCGGAGCCGCGGTGCCGGGCGGTTGGATGGACGCAGTGCAGTTCGGTCCGGGCACGGACGGCGGGACGACCCTGGCGACGGTCCCGATCCCCGCGGCATTGGCACCGGGCGAACGGTACACGAACACGGCGACCGTCACGGTGCCGCTCGGCGGGCAGAACACGCCCGGAACGTTCTACTTCGTGGTGCGCGCCGATTCCGGACTCCAACGCGTGGAGGCCGCGGAGGCGAACAACACCGGTGCCTCCGCCGCGGTTTCCGTGACGCGTCCTCCCCCCGCCGATCTGGCGGTGACGGACGCGACGGTGCCGGCAACGGTGCCGGCGGGCCAGCCCGCGGCATTCGTGTGGACGGTCACCAACGCGGGATCCACCCGGGCCGTCGCGCCCTGGAGGGAGACGCTGGTCCTGACGGCCGAGGACGGGACGTCGCCCGTGGCATTGTCGAGCCTGGTGATCCAATCCCCGCTGGACCCCGGCGCGACCGTGACGCGGACCCAGCAGGTGATCCTGCCGCCGACGCTTGCGGGGAGCCGCAGGCTGGTGGTGACGACGGACGCGGACGACCAGGTCTTCGAGACGGGTGATCCCGCGAACAACGTCTTCGCGACGCCGTCGTCGTTCGTGGTGACGGCGCCCGATCTCGTCGTGGAATCGGTGTCGGCATCGCCGGGCACCTTCGGCAAACCGATGTCGTTCGAGTGGGTGGTGAAGAACCGTGGCAACGGCGCGGCGGTGGGCGCATGGCTCGACCGGCTCGTGTTGTCCGGGCCCGGCGGGACGCAGGTGTTGCCGCCGAAACCGCGGCCGGGCGCCGGGGCCCTCGCGCCGGGTGCCTCGTACACCCAGTCCGCCGCGCCGGTCGTGCCGTTGTCCGACCAGACGCGCGCGGGCGACCACACGCTCGCGATCGCGACGGACGCCGGGGGCGACGTGGGCGAATCGGACGAGACCAACAACCAGGCGACGAGCGCGGCCTTCCGGCTGGATGTGCCGCCGTTGCCCGACCTCGCGGTCCTGTCCGTGACGGTGCCGGTGATCGCGCCGCCGGGTGGCACGGTGGAGTTGGTGTACGTGGTGACCAACCGCGGCAAGGCGGACGCCGTGCCGCCGTGGATCGACACGGTGAGCGTGGCCACCGCCGCCGATCCCGCCGCCCTGCGGCGGCTCGCCAACGTCCCCGCCGCGGATCCCATCCCCGCCGGCGGGTCGGTCACCCGCACCAACCGAGTGCCGATCCCGCTCGAGTTCTCCGGCGACGTCCGGTTCACCGTGGCCGCGGACGCCGGCTCGCAGGTGGTCGAATCGGACGAGTCCAACAACCTCGGCCTTTCGGATCCCGCGTCGCGCGTGCCGTTGCAAGTCGCGTTGGCCGTCGGCGCGGACTCGGTGGCGGAGGACGTGGTGCCGCCGGTCTTCAGGATTCGGGTCACGCGTTCGGGTCCGGTGGACGCGGCGCTCGCGGTGACCCTGGGTACCGGCGATGCCGGCCGGTTGAACCCGCCGGCGTCGGTCCAGATTCCCGCCGGGCAATCCGGCGCGGACGTCGCCGTGGCCGTCCTCCGCAACCCCGCGGTGACGGGGCCGAAAGTGGTGACGCTGTCGGCGTCCGCCGCCGGTTTCGGCGGGATGTCGTCCGACGTGACGGTGCTCGACGCCGACCGGGTGGCGTTGTCGCTGGAGTTGTCGGGGACGACCCTGGCGGAAGGACTGACGATGCCGGCGACGGTGCGCCGGAACGGTCCGGTGGACGCGGCGTTGCAGGTGGTGATCTCGGCGGCGACGACCGATCTGGTGCCGCCGGCGACGGTGACGATCCCGGCGGGGCAGGCGTCGGCGACGTTCGCGTTGTTGGCGGCGGACAACGACCGGTTGGACGGGCCGCGTCCGTCGGGGGTGACGGCATCGGCGCCGGGGATCACGGGTGCGACGGCGGGGTTGACCGTGTTGGACAACGACGATCCGGGGATCGTGGTGCGGGTGGAGCCGGGCTCGGTGAGCGAGGCGGACGGGCCGGCGGCGGCGGGAACGGTGCGGCGCGCGAAGGCGACGCCGCGGCAACTGACGGTGCGGTTGGCGAGCAGCGACGGCGCGGCGATCTACGTGCCGGCGACCGTGGTGATACCGGCGAACGCGTTGGAAGCGGGATTCCCGGTGACGGCGATCAACGACCGGGTGGTCAACGGGAACCGGTCGGTGACGGTGAGCGGCTGGGTGGTGGATTCGCAGACCGGCGCGACGTTGGCGACGGCGGCACCCGCGGTGGTGGAGGTGCGCGACGACGACGGGCCCACCCTGCGGCTGAACCTCGGTTCGACTTTGGCGCGCGAGGGCCGGTCGCCGGCATTCACCGCGGTGGTGACGCGGAACACCGACACCAACGTGGATCTGGTGGTGAACCTGTCGGTGTCGGACGCCCGGGAAGCGGCGGTGCCGGCCACGGTGACCATCCGGACCGGGGACAAAGGCGCGGCATTCCCGGTGCAGACGCTGGACGACGGCGTGGCGGACGGGAACAAGCCGGTGACGCTGACGGCGACCTCGGCGGGATTCGCGACGGCCAGCGCCGCGTTCACGGTGACGGACGCCCAGCTGCCGGATCTGGTGGTGGCGGAATTGCGCGCGCCCGATTCCGGCGCGACCGGCGACCTCGCGGCGTTCGGGTACAAGATCCGCAACCAGGGGTTCGCGGCGTTCACCGGTACGATCGTGCAGCGCGTCTACCTGTCGTCGGACACGGTGCTGGACGCGGGCGACCTGCTGTTGGACGAGACGCCGTTCGCGGGGACGATGCAGCCGGGCGACGCATTCGACCGGACGTTGTCGCGGCGGTTGCCCCTGCAGGCGGGCGCGTACCACGTGATCGTGGTGGTGGACGCCACCGACGCGGTGCTGGAGACGCTCGAGAACAACAACGTGGCGGTGGCGCCGGCCGCGACCACGGTGGCCCCGGCCTATGCGGCGACGGTGGAGACGCCGGTGACCGTCGCGCCGTCGGGGACCCCGGTGCCGTTGGCGGGATCGGCGCGCCGCCTGAACGGGACCCCGGCCTCGTCGGAATTGGTGAACATCCACATCCGCGTGCGCGGCACGGAACGCGTGGTCTCCGCGCTGACCGACGCCGACGGACGGTTCGCCACGGTGTTCACACCGGTGCCCGGCGAATACGGGAAGTACGAGATCGGCGCTTCCCATCCGGGCGTGCCGACGGCGGCGACCCAGGACCAGTTCGAGTTGCTCGGGTTGCGCGCGACCCCGGTGAACCAGTTCGCGCTGGTGGTGCCGGGCAGGACCAACCGGTTGACGGTCGACCTCGTCAACGTCAACGACCGGCCATTGTCCGCCCTCAGCGCCGAGGTGCAGGCCGCCTCCGGCCTCGCCGTCGTTGTGAAACCGCCGGCCGACCTTGCGGCCGGGGCGACGGCCACCGCCACGATCGACGTCTCGTCGCTCGACGAGCGCGACGCGACGGGCGTGTTCACCGTGCGGTTCCTGAGTTCCGAGGGCGCGGAGATCCGCGTGGGCATCCAGTACAACGTCGAGTTGCCCGTGCCGCGGTTGGTGGTGAACCCGGCGTCGATCGAATCCGGCGTGGTGCGCGGCAAACAGGCCGTGGTCGAGATCGAGGTTTCGAACACCGGCGGGGCGGATTCCGGGCCGATCGACCTGACGTTGCCGGGCCTGCCGTGGTTCCGGCCGGCGACGCCCGCGCCGTATCCGTCGCTCGCGCCGGGCGAGACCCGGAAGATCACGTTCCTGCTCACGCCGGACGCGACGGTGCCGCTGCAGGTGTTCGAGGGGCGCTTCGCGCTGGGGAACGATCTGGCGCGGGTGGCGGTGCCGTTCGTGTTCCGGCACGTGTCCGACGCCACGGGCGACGTGCGGGTGCTGGCGGAGGACGAGTTGACGTACTACGGGCCGAACAACGTCCGGGTGGCCAACGTGGCGGTGGTGCTGAGCGACGTCTACACGGGCGGGACGCTCTACTCGGGCGTCACCGGGCCCGACGGGACCCTGACGCTGCCGGGCGTGCGCGAAGGCACGTACAACCTCGAGTTGAGCGCCCCGAAACACGATGGCTACAAGAAGACGGTCGCGGTCGGCGCGGGCAAGACGAACGAGTTCACCGGCTTCCTCCGCACGCAGTTGGTCCGCTACAACTGGAAGGTCGAGGAAATCGACGTCGAGGAGCACGCGACCATCCGGTTGGAAACGGTGTTCGAAACCACGGTCCCGGTCCCGGTGGTGACCATCGAGCCGAGTTCGATCGACCTCACCCACGTCACCGCCGACGAATACCAGGTGGACCTGAAGATCACGAACCAGGGACTCATCGCCGCCCAGGACGTGAAGCTGGGCCTGGAGTCGGGCGCGACGTGGTCGGTGCGCACCCTGGCGGACGACCTCGGGGTGTTGCCGGCGAAGAGCACCCTGACGGTGCCGGTGGTGTTCACGCGGATCCGCGAGGGCGCGGCGGGTGCCGTCGTTGCCAACAACCGCGCGGGCAAGGCCTCGGGAAGTGCCGCCGGGTGCTCCAAGCCGTCGATCGGCATCCAGTGGGAACTGGTCTGCGGACGGTTCGGCGTCGCCTACTACGCGCCAGTCGCGGTCATCGACCTCGGCGTCTGCCCGCCGCTGACCGGCGTCACCTTGGCGCGCGATCCCCTCGGTTGGCTCGACCCGCTGGTCCCGATATTCGGCGGCCGGGGCGGTCCCGGCGGTGGCAGTGGCAACGGCTTTCAAATCGGTTTCGGAACCCGTGGTTTCACGTCGTACGCCGGCACCAACGATTGCTCCTGCGTGAAGGACGGCTTCCAGGAGAAGTGCGTCGCGGCCGAAGGCGGCGTGAAGGGCGAGGCCCGCGGTGCCGTCCTCGGCGCCATCAACACGCTCCTCCCGACCTACGCCAAGGTGCTGCAGTTCGAGACCAAGCTCAGCGGTGCCGCGAAGATGTGCACCTGCTGCATCGAGGTGGACGGCCAGACCGTCCTCGGCCTCAAGCTGGAGGGCGAGGTCGGCGGCGAGATCGAGGGCAAGGTGCTGATCGGGAAAGACGCGTCGGTCTCGCTCGACGTCAACGTGGCCGGCTTCTCCGAGGCGAAGGCCGAGGTGAAGGGCCAGATCGGCCTGGAACTCGCCCTGAACGGCAGCCTCAAGGCCAAGGCTTCCACCGAATGTCTCCTCAGGAACCCGAAGCTCTGCGTCGAGGCCAAGTTCACCGCCAAGGGATTCCTCGGCGGGAAGGGATCGGCCGAGATCACCGCCAAGGGCCCGCTCGACAAGGAAGCCAAGAAAATCGGCAGCGCGGAGATCGCCGTCGGCCTCGAGTCCGGCCTCTCGGCGTCGGTCGAGGGCTGCACCGACTCCGGCTTCAAGGGCAAGGCCTGCATGGAACCCGTCGTCTTCAAGGCGGAGGGCGAGGTCGGCGTCGCCGTCGGCGAGAGCACCCAGTTCGTCAAGGTCGGTGGCAGCGTCGAGTTGGTCGGTGCCATCTGCAACCCGCCCGCCAGCGCCCAAGCCTCGCTGCTGGCCTACAATCCCTACGCCGGCATGTCCGAGAGCCAGGCCGTCGCCCGCATCTTCGAGGCGTCGTCGCCCGCCGACCTCGTCCAACGCGTCACCGGCCGCGACGTCGCCCTCGCCGGATCCGCCTCCGGCCGGCAGTTGTCCGACGCGTTGGTCCGCACGCTCGGCGTCCGTGGCCAACCCCTTCCCGGCGCCGCGCCGACCGTGGTCTTCGAGCACAGCCTGAAGTCCGACCGAGCCGCGGCCGCCGCCCAACAACAGGTCGTCGCGGCCCGCCGCAGTGCGCGGCAGTCCGCCGGTGCCGACGGCGTCTGCGCCCAGGTGAAGCTGTTGATCGAGCAACAGGCCGTCGTGACCCGCAAGGCCATCGGGGCAACCCTCGAGGTGGTCAACGAATCGACCGACCTCCCGCTCGAGGATCTGGGCGTGACGGTGCAGATCTTCGACCGGCTCGGGAACCTCGCCAACGACCGGTTCGTGATCCTGGATCCCGAATTGACCCGGTTCCAGCCCATGGACACGCCGCCCCTGGATACCTACCAGCTGGGCGGGCTCGCGCTGTCGCTGCCCGCGGACACCACCGGCACGGCCCGCTGGGTGATCCTGCCGAAGGACGAGGCGGCGCCGACCGAGACGACCGATTATCTCGTGGGAGGCTTCATGTCCTACCGCGTGGGCAACGTGGTGAAAACCGCGGAGTTCACCCCCGGACCCGTCCGCGTGTACCCGAACGCGAAGCTCCGCCTGAAGTATTTCCACCAACGCGACGTGTTCGGCGACGACCCGTTCACGCCCGAGACGGAACCGGCGGTTCCCTTCGTCCTCGGCGTGATGGTGGCGAACGAGGGCAACGGCATGGCCCGCAACGTCTCGATCACGTCGGGCCAGCCGCGGATCGTCGACAACGTGAAGGGCCTGCTCGTCAACTTCGACATCATCGCCACCGAGGTCGCGGGCAAACCGCTGGTGCCCGCGCTCACGGCGGATTTCGGCGACATCGGGCCGGGCAAGATCGGCATCGGGCGCTGGCTGCTGAAGTCCTCGTTGCAGGGCCTGTTCGTCGACTACCAGGCCACGCTGGTGCACGACGACCGGTTCGGCGAGCGGGGCGCGTCGGTGTTCGCCGGCGTGGAAATCCACGAGATGATCCACCAGGTGGAAGCGGACCGGGCGTTGGCGGACGGCTTGCCGGACTTCCTCGTCAACGACGTCCCGGATGCCCCGGACGACCTGCCGGACACGTTGTATCTCAGCAACGGCACCATCGCGCCGGTGACCGCGGTGCGCACGGCGACGAACGACGGTCCGCCGACCGCGGACGACCTCGAGGTCGTCCTCACGGCGCCGATGCCGTCCGGTTGGGCCTACCTGCGGGTGCCCGATCCGGCGGCCGGGAAATTCCGGCTGTTCAAGGTGCTGCGGCCCGACAATTCCGAGGTCGCGGTCGGGACCAACGTCTGGGTGACGGACCGGACTTTCATCGGGATGGGGCACCGCCCGATCCGCGAGTTCAACCTGCACCTGCTCGATCTCGATTCGGCCGGCAGTTACCGGTTGGTCTATCGCCGCGACGAGTCGGTGCCGGACACGACGGCCCCGACGAGCCAGGTCGCCGCGCTGCCGCCGACCGTCCCCGCGTTGATCGCGGTGCGTTGGGCCGGCCAGGACGACGCGCAGGGCAGCGGCGTGGCGTCGTTCGACATCTATGTCTCCGCCGACGGCGCGCCGTTCGTGCGGTGGTTGGCGGGCACGCGGGATTCCTCGGCCTTCTAACAGGGCGCGGCGGGCCGGCGCTACGCCTTCTACAGCGTGGCCAAGGACGCGGCGGGCAACGCGGAGCCGGCTCCGGGCACGCCGGATACCATCGCCCTGGTGACGGGCAATTCGCCGCCGACGCTGGAAGCGGTGCCGGACCAGTCGGTCGACGAGGGCGGGCGGGTCGAGTTCGCGCTCCGTGGCGGCGACCAGGATTTGCCGGGCGACACGCTGACCTACCGACTGGTGCAGGGACCGGCGGGCATGGTGGTGGACGGTTCGACGGGCCGCGTGACGTGGCAGACGGGCGAGTCCGACGGACCGGCGACGGTGAACGGGATCGTCTCGGTCACGGACAGCGGCACGCCGCCGCTGTCGGCGCAACGGGCGTTCCGGGTGGTCGTGCGCGAGGTGAACTCGGCCCCGCGTCTCGTCTTGCCGGCGACGGAATTCTCGGTCGCCGAAGGCAACCTGCTGCGGTTCACGGCGACGTCCGACGATGCGGACCTGCCGCGGAATCCGTTCCGGTACCGCCTGGTGGGCACGGTGCCCGCGGGCGCGTCGATCGGGGCCTCGACGGGCCTCTTCGGCTGGACGCCGACGGAAGCCCAGGGCGGCGCGGACTACACGTTCGCGATCGAGGTGAACGACCAGGGTTCCCCGGCGTACACCGACACCATCCCGGTGCGCGTGACGGTGACGAAGGTGAACTCCCCGCCGCTGGTGACGCCGGTGAAGGACCGCGTGGTCTACGAGGGCGACCTGGTGGAGTTCTCGGTGCAGGCGGTCGACAACGACCTGCCGCCGCAGGCGTTGTCCTTCGGGATCGCGCCGGGGGCCTCGGCCTCGGCGAAGATCGACGCGGCGACGGGGCGGTTCACCTGGGTGCCGGGCGCGGGGGATGCCCCGGGACCGGACGTGTTCACGGTGGTGGTGACGGACGACTACGTGCCGCCGGCGTCGGCGACGACGACGTTCCGGATCGGGGTGAAGCCCCTGCACATCGGCTTGAACCTGCCGCGCCGTGAAACGGCCGGGGAGGTAAGTTTCCGCTTCAAGGGCCAGGCGGGCGGGCGGTACGCGCTCGATGGATCGGTCGATCTGGTGGATTGGCAACCGTTGCAGGACTTCGTGGCCGACCAGTCGATCTTCACGCTGATGGACCGGAGTTCGGCCGCGTATCCATGGCGCTACTTCCGCGTGCGGTCGAGGCCGTGATGGGTGGATGGGGAGCGGGGCGACGAAGGCCCGCTCCCCGGCGCCGCAGTCGACAACGCCGGCGTGGGACGGCTAGCGTCGACGACGGTGTCCGCGGGTTCGCGGGCGCCATGAGACAACGATGAAATCCGTCATACTTGCGGCCGGCAAAGGAACGCGCATGCGCGACCTCACCAACGAGGTGCCGAAGCCCATGCTGAAGGTGCAGGGGCGACCGATCCTCGAGCACATCCTCGAGGGACTCGTGGCCGCGGGGATCCGCGACGTGTGCATCGTCACGGGATGGCACGCGGAGGTGATCGAGGGGTATTTCGGCGACGGTTCGCGTTTCGGCGCGCGCGTCGCGTACGTGCGGCAGGAAGTGCAGGACGGGACCGGCAAGGCGGCGGAACCGGCGCGCGCCTTCGTGGGCAACGACGACTTCCTGCTGACCTACGGCGACATCCTCGTGAAGCCCGACACCTACCAGCGGATGCTGGCACGGTGGCGCGGCGGCAACTTCGGCGGCCTGCTGACGGTGACCGAGGGCGAAGACGTCACCAAGGGAGGGCTCAATTTCTTCGACGCCGGGTTCAATCTCACCCGGTTGGTGGAAAAGCCCTCGGCCGCGCAACTGGACGAACTGCGGGCGACCGGTTGGCTGAAGCCCGGGCAACCCGCGTGGTACAACGCCGGCATCTACATTTTCCAACCCGTGGTGTTCGAATTCATGGCGCGTCTGGAGCGCTCGCCGCGGGGCGAGTACGAGCTCACCGACGCGATCGGCGCGATGGTGGCGTCGGGGCGCACGGTCGCCGGACTGGCGATCGAGGGCCGTTGGGTGGACGTGCGGGACCCCGAGGTACTGGCCTCGTTGCAGGCGTGAATCCCACCACCGCCACCCCGCCGGCGCCGCGTCTCCGCGTGCGCCTGACCGCCACCGCCGAGGCCATGGTCCGCTCCGGGCATCCGTGGGTTTACTCGGACAAACTCCGCGAACAGAACCGTCCCGGCCGCACCGGCGACCTCGCATTCGTCTACGACCGCGAGGATCGGTTCCTCGGTTTCGGGTTGTTCGATCCCGATTCGCCGATCCGCCTCCGGATGCTCCACACGGGCAAGCCGGCGACGGTGGACGCCGCCTGGTGGCGCGCGCGACTGGAGGCGTCCATCGGTCGCCGCACGCCGCTGTTCGGGCCCGATACCGACGGCTACCGGCTGGTGAACGGCGAGAGCGACGGATGGCCCGGGCTCGTGCTCGACCGCTATGGCGACACCGCGGTTCTCAAGCTCTACGCCGCCGGGTGGCTCGCCTCGCTGGAAGGTGGTGCCGATGCCTTGCCCGGACTGGATCTCGTCGGTCAGATCCGCGCGGCCACCGGGTGCGCGCGGCTGGTGTTGCGGTTGAGCCGCAACCTGCAGGTCGTGGCGGCAACGTCGGGCCGGAGCGACGGCCAGACCTTGTTCGGCGACGCGGCGTCGGACGTCGTCCTGTTCCACGAATGCGGACTGAGGTTCGAGGCGGACGTCGTGCGCGGCCAGAAGACGGGATTCTTCCTCGACCAACGCGAGAACCGGCGGCGGATCGGCGCGTTGTCGGCGGGGGCCTCGGTGTTGAACGTGTTCAGCTTCAGCGGCGGTTTCTCGGTGCACGCGGCGCGGGGCGGGGCCAAGGCGGTGACCGATCTCGACATGAGCCCGCACGCCCTGGCGTCGGCACGCCGGAACTTCGCTTTGAATGCCGGCGAACCGGCGGTCGCGGCGGCGCGGCCCG
>WBXI01000136.1 GCA_008933025.1 Verrucomicrobiota bacterium | reverse complement strand
TGAACTGCGGGGCAAGGGGACCGTAGTTGGAACGCGCCGGCGAGACGGTGGTGATGTCGCAGTTCGGGCAGATGGAATCGCTCGACGGGGTCGCGCGGTTGCCGGAGTTCGTGGCGGCGTACCATCGGTTGCTCGACCAGTTCGCGGCGCGGACCCGACGGTTGGTGCTGTTGTCGCCGATGCCATTCGAACGACCGTTGGCGCCCGACGCCCCGGACCTGACCCGGCGCAATGCCGACGTGGCCGCATATGCCGTGGCCGTCCGCGGGGTGGCGGAGCGACGCGGCGCGGCGTACGTCGACCTGTTCGGACCGTTGTCGGCACGGGCGCCCGGGTCGCCGCGGTTGACCGACGACGGGATCCATCTGGTGCCTTCGGGCCTGCGCGAGGTGGCCGGAATCGTGGGAAGGCAACTGGGAACGACGGCGCGGGCGGGCGTCGCGATGGGCGCGTTGCGCGAGGCCATCGTGGAGAAGAACCGGCTTTGGTACGACTGCTGGCGTCCCGCGAACTGGTCGTTCGCCTACGGCGACCGGGTGTCGCAGCCGTTCGGCAAGGGCACGGGCAAGGACCCGTCCCTGAAGGAAGCCTTGGAACGCCACCGCCCGCTGATCGAGGCGGTGGAAACGCGCATCCAGGCCCTGGCACGGGGCGAATCGGCCCCCGCGGCAGCGCCCGTGGCGCCGTCGCCCGCCGCGCCCGTCGAGGCACCGGCGATGACGCCGGAGGAAGAGTTGGCGACGTTTGCGCCGGCGGAGGGCTACGCGGTGAACCTGTTCGCCTCGGAGCGCGAGGGCGTGGTCAAGCCCACGCAGATCGCCTGGGACGAGCGCGGGCGGTTGTACGTGGCGTGTTCGCCGACGTACCCGCAGACCCGGGCGAGCGCACCCCCGGCGGATTACATCCTGAGGCTCGAGGACACCGACGGCGACGGGAAGGCGGATCGCGTGGTGCGATTCGCGGAAGGGTTGACGATGGTGCAGGGCGTGGAACCGGGGGATGGCGGGGTGTACGTCTGTGATTTCGACCAGATCGTCCACCTGCGGGACACCGACGGCGACGGGAAGGCGGACGAACGCCGCGTGGTGTTCGGCGGGTTCGGCGTCGGGGACACGCACCAACTGGTGAACTCCATCGCGCACGGGCCGGACGGCAGCCTGTGGTTTTCCCAGGGGCTGCACGCCTTTTCGCGCGTGGAGACGCCCTGGGGAATCTCGCGTCTGGACCGCGCGGGGGTCTGGCGGATGCGACCGCGCACCCTTCGGCTCGATGGGTTCTTCGGGGGCGGCATGGCGGGCGCCAACTGCTGGGGCGTGGCCTTCGATGACCATGGCCAGGTGTTCCACAAGTCCGGCGACCGGCCGCATGGCTACTGGACCGTGCCGGGCATGGTCCGCGCCGCGAGTCCGCTCGGGGCGGGTTCCGCGATTTCGGCCGACGCCTCCTATGCGAACACCCCGGAGCAATACCATTCCGTGGGGGCGTTGTTCGACTCGCCGGTCAAGACCACGTCGCTCGAGATCATCGGAACCCGCGCGTTGCCGGACGACGTCCAGGGTTGCGCGTTGATCGGGGGCTATTTCGGCGCGGTGTTGGAACTGCATCGGTTCGAGGACGCGGGTTCCGGATTCCGGACGACGCAATTGCCGAAGCTGTTGAAGTCGTCGACGCCGTCGTTCCGGCCGGTGGACGTGAGCGTGGGGCCGGACGGCGCGATCTACGCGGCGGATTGGTTCAACCCGGTGATCGGGCATTACCAGGCCAGCTATGCGGATCCCCGCCGCGACCGGACGCATGGCCGGATCTGGCGGGTGACGGCGAAGGGAAGGGCCCCGGTGCGGGCGCCGGATCTGGCGTCGATGGATCCGGACCGGTTGCTGGAACAATTGCGATCCCCGGAACGTTGGGTGCGGCAACAGGCGAAGCGGTTGTTGTGCGACGGTCGTCGTGCGGACGTGTTGGCGGCGGCGGACCGCTGGTTGGGAGGGATGGGGACGGCAACGCCGGAGGCGGAACGGTTGCTGGTGGAAGTGGCCGGCGTCTACGAGGCCCACGAGACGGCGCGCCCGGCCCTGCTGGAGACCCTGCTGGTTGCGAAGGATCCACGGGTGCGGGCCTACGGGGCACGGGTGGTGGGCGCGTGGGCGGAAAAGATCCCGAACGCGATGGCCTTGCTGGAACGGGCGGTCCGCGACGCCCATCCGCGCGTCCGTTTGGAAGCGGTCGTCGCGGCGACTTACGTGCCCGACGAGCGCGCGGTGGCGGTGACGACCCAGGCCCTCGAGGCCGGGCGCGATCCCTTCTTGGACTATGCCATCCGGCAGAGCGCGCGCGCCATGCAGTCGCGCTGGGCGGCGGCCTTCGAGGCCGGTCGGTTGCGGTTGGGTGGAAGCGGGGTGCAGGCGGAGTACCTTCGGAAACTGGTGGGCACGCCGCGGGCCCCGGTGCATCCGGGCCAGACGGTCTACGAGATGGCCTGCCTGCCCTGCCACCAACCCGAGGGCAAGGGCCTGCCCGGGGTTTACCCGCCGCTTGCCGGCAGCGAGTGGGTCCAGGGCGATCCCGAACGCCTCGTGAAAATCGTGCTGCACGGGCTCGCCGGCCCGGTGCGCGTGGCAGGCCGGGATTTTGGCGGCGGCGACGCCGTGCCGATGCCGGCCATGGAGGGGTTGGAGGATGCCCAGATCGCGGACGTTCTCAGCTACGTGCGCGACACCTTCGGTGGAAAAGCCGGCGCGGTGCCCGCGGGAGTGGTGGGGCGCGTGCGGGCTGAAACCGCGGTGCGGACGACGGCGTGGACGGCGGACGAACTCGGCATGCGCCTCCCAAGTCGTCCTTGATGCCGCGCGCACGCCGCCCTGCGAGGGCGGCGTGCGATGGACGTGGGACGACGGCCAACCGGGAACCCGGCGTGCCCGTGGCCACGTTCCGACGGCGAGGAAGTGGACGGAATCGGGGCGAGCGGCCAGTCTTTCCGCCGTGTCGGTCCGATTCACCATTCTGGGCAGCGGCAGTGGCGGCAATTGCGCCTATCTCGAGGCGGGGGAAACCCGGTTGCTCATCGACGCGGGATTCAGCGCGCGCCAGATCCGCGAGCGGTTGGCGTCGATCGGACGGGCGCCGGAAGGTCTCAGCGGGGTGCTGGTGACGCACGAGCACGGCGACCATATCCAGGGTCTCGGAACCCTCTGCGGCAAGGTGGGCATCCCGATATTCGCCAATCGCCTGACCCGGGAAGCCATCGAGTACAAGTTTGGCACGCGGCTGGAATTCCGGGTGTTCGAGACGGGGGCGTCGTTCACGGTCGGCGAGGTCGAGGTCCAAACGTTCAGCGTGCCGCACGATGCCATGGATCCCGTCGGGTTCCTGTTGCGGACGGTCGCGGGCAACGTCGGGTTCCTCACCGACCTCGGTCATGCGACGAAGCTGGTGCTGGAGCGGGTGCGTCCGGCCGAGGTGCTGGTGCTCGAGGCCAACCACGACCTGAAACTGTTGCAGGACGACACCCGGCGCCCATGGGGCACCAAGCAACGGATCCTCAGCCGGCACGGGCATCTCTCCAACGAGGCGGCGGCGGAGGTGGCGGCCGAGTTGGCGGGCGGCCCGGTCCGGCACATCTACCTCGGGCACCTGAGCCGCGATTGCAACAGTCCGGAACTGGCGCACCGCGCCGTGGCCGGACGCCTCGCGCAGATGGGCGCGGTGTCGATCGCCATCGAAAACACCTCGCAGGAACGGATCAGCCCGACCCTGGTGCTGGGCGGTGGGACGGTTGCATCCGGTTGAACGCGACGCAGTCGGCGTAGGCGACGCCGCTGCCGCCAAAAATGTCCAAGGCGCTGCCGATCGTGAGATCCACGCGTCCCCGGCCGATTTCCTGGACCGACGCGAGATCCCGGAGCGAACGCGCCCCGCCGGCGTAGGTGACGGGCAGGGGACACCATTCGGCGAGATGCCGGACCAAACGCGGGTCGATGCCGCTGCAGAGGCCCTCGACATCGACGGCGTGCACGAGGAATTCGGCGCAGAGCGGGGCCATGCGGGCGAAGGCGTCGGGCCCCAGTTCGAGTTCGGTGAAATTCTGCCAACGATCGGTCACGACCCAATATCGGTCGTCGCGGACGCGGCAACTGAGGTCGAGGACCAACCGGCCGGGACCCACGCGGTGGGAGAGTCGGGCGAGACGGTCCCAATCGACGCTGCCCTCGCGGAAGACCCAGGAAGTGACGATGACGTGGGAAGCGCCGGCGTCGAGCCAGCCGGTGGCATTGTCGATGTGGACGCCACCGCCGAACTGGAGGCCGCCGGGCCAGGCGGCGAGGGCATCGCGGGCGGCATCGTCGTTGCCGGGGCCGAGTGCGATGACGTGGCCGCCGCGGACATCGTCGCGTCGATAGAGCTCCGCGAACCACCGGGGCGGTTGGGCGGCCTCGAAATGGGTGCGGACGCCGGCGCCGCTGTCGGAGAGCGATCCACCGACGATCTGCACCACCTTGCCGCCCCGGAGATCAATGCACGGTCGGAACACGGGGTGACGATAGCGGGCGGGGTGCGGGAGGGCAGCGGGAAATCTGGCGGGGCGGGGCGCGTGGCGTGATGGAGGTGTTGCCATCCAAGGGCGCCGGGCCACGGAGTCCGCGGTGTCTTGCAGTCCATGGATCCCGAAGCCGGGGTGGGATCCAGCGAATTGGCTGGGGCGACGGGATGGGTTTGTTCCCGTGGTCCGGTTGGCCCGGCGGGGTTGCGCTCCAACGAGGTTGGCCGCCGTGGCGTGGAGACCCGACTCATGGTCGGTGGCGAGAGTTTCAAATCGGTGCTTGCGTCGGATTTTGTCGCTCGTCTAGTTTACCCGCTCCTTTACGGAAAGCCGGTCGTTTGGGCCGGCCAACCAGTTTTTGCATCGATTATGGCAGTCAAGATTCGTCTGAAGCGCGCCGGGGCGAAGAACAACCCGGTATATCGCATCGTCGTGGCGGATGGGCGCAGCCCGCGCGACGGCAAGTTCATCGAGGAGTTGGGCACGTACCAACCGCTCCAAAAGGGCACCAACTACACGGTGAACCTGGAACGTGCGAAGTACTGGATCGGTGTCGGGGCCCAGGCCTCGGATACCGTCGCGGGCTTCATCAAGCACGCTTCCCGGACCGCCGCCGCCGCCGCCGTCTGAGTGGTGTCGGGGCACCCCGAGCCCTTCCCTCCATTCGCATACCCCCGGAACCGGCCATGCAAGCCTTCGTAGAGTACGTTGCCCGCGGTTTGGTGGATCACCCCGACGAAGTCTCGGTGTCCGCCGCGCAGCGCAATGGGATGACGATCTACGAATTGCGCGTCGCGGCGGGTGACGTTGGCAAGGTGATCGGCCGGAAGGGGACCACGATCCAGGCGATCCGTTCGCTGGTGCAGGTGGGGGGTGCGAAAGCAGGCCGCCGTTGTTCGGTGGACCTTCTCGAGGATTGACGGGCCGATCGGTGGCTGGCGGAAAGGCTGCCTGCCGACGATGCGAGTCGATGTCCTGACCCTTTTTCCCGCGATGTTCGCGGGGCCTTTGGACGAGAGCATTGTCCGGCGGGCGCGGGATGGCGGGTTGCTGGATCTCAGGATCCACGACCTTCGGAATTGGACGCATGATCGCCACAAGACCGTGGATGATCGGCCGTTCGGGGGTGGGCCTGGAATGGTCCTGAAGCCCGAACCGCTCTTTGAAGCCGTGGAATCGCTGCGCGGTGACGGGGGAAAGGTAATCCTCACGTCGCCAAGCGGGCGCGTGTTCAACCAGGAAGTGGCGCGGGAATTGTCCCGCGAGAGCCACGTGTTGATCGTGTGCGGGAGTTACGAGGGATTCGACGAGCGGATCCGGGAGCACCTTGCGGACGACGACCTGTCGATCGGGGACTACGTGCTGACCAACGGGGCGTTGCCGGCGATGGTGATCATCGATTCGGTGGCGCGGTTGTTGCCTGGGGCGCTTGGGGATGACAAGAGTTCGGAAGACGAGTCGTTCAGCGATGGTTTGCTGGAATACCCGCACTACACGCGACCGGCGGAATTCCGCGGTTGGGGAGTGCCGGAAGTGCTGATGTCCGGGAACCACGCGGCGATCGAGCATTGGCGCCGGCAACAGGCGGTGCGCCGCACGGTGGAACGGAGACCGGATTTGTGGGAAAAGAAGCGGTGGGAGAAGCCCGTCCGCGTCGGAAAAACAAAGATTTAGAGAGGGATCGAGCCATGAACAAAGCTGCATTGTTTGACAAAATCGAGGGCGAGCAATTCCGGAAGGAATCGCCGAAGTTCGGCGTGGGCGACAGCGTCCGCGTCCACACGAAGGTCGTCGAAGGCGAGAAAGAGCGGATCCAGATTTTCGCGGGCGTCGTGATGGGCATCCGCGGCCGCGGGCTCAACCAGACGTTCACGGTCCGTCGCATCAGCTACGGCGAGGGCGTGGAGCGTATTTTCCCGACGCATTCGCCGCGCGTCGACAAGATCGAGGTGGAGCGCGAGGGCCAGGTGCGCCGTGCGAAGCTCACCTACCTGCGGGGTCGTATCGGCAAGGGCGCGATGGCCGTCCGCGAGAAAGCCACCCCGCTCAGCAAGGCCGCTGCCGCCAAGGCCGCCGCCAAGGCCGCCAAGTCGGCGCCGGCTGCACCCGCGGCCTGAATCGGAACCGGCTCTGCCGGTTTGGGGAGCCCACAGGGTTTCCCGACACCTCCCCGGATGGGCGTTCGGACGCCTCTCCGGGGATTTTGTGCGTTGGCTACGAACGCTTGGGTTCGACGAGCCCCCGCTCGCGCAGCTACGGGAAGTGCCGCGGCCAGATCGGCGTCAGACCGAACGGTTCGATCGAACGGCTCCGGATGTGCTCGATCGCGTCGTCCACCGAGTCCGTGACGTACACGAGTTTCAGGTCGTGGGGATCGACCGATCCCTGGAGGGCCAGTTTGTCGAGGAGTTGCACCAGTTCGCGCCAGTATTCGGTGCCCATCAGGACGATCGGGAAGTTCCGTACCGAACCGGTCTGGATCAATGTCAGGGCATCGAAAAACTCGTCGAGTGTCCCGAATCCTCCCGGGCAAACCACGAACGCGTAGGAGTATTTCATCAGCAGCGTCTTGCGGACGGAGAAATACCGGAGGGTGACCCAGCGATCGAGATAGGCGTTGGGCTTCTGTTCCATCGGGAGGCGGATGTTGCAGCCGACGGAACGCCCGCCGGCTTCCCGCGCGCCACGGTTCGCGGCTTCCATGATCCCGGGGCCTCCTCCGGTCATCACCGTGAATCCGAGTCGGGCGATTCCCGCGCCCATTTCCCGGGCCATCCGGTAATGGGGGTCGGATTCGTGGGTGCGGGCGGACCCGAAGATCGTGACGCAGGGACCCACGAAATGAAGGACCCGGAATGCCTGGAGATAATCCAGAACCACCCGCATCAAGGTCATGAACTCGCTGCGGCGCGAGTGAGGTCCCTCGAGCAGGTGGACGTCCGCCGGGGAATGGTGTCCGGGCGCGATGCCGTAGGGCGGAAGCGCCGGGGCCGGGGCCTTGGCGGGACGCGGGCTGTCGGGGGGCTTTGCCATCAGTCGTTCAAGGGCTGCGTGCTCCGCAGATAGGCGAAAAGATCACGGATCTGCTGGTCGCCCAGATTGGACAACAGGCCCTCGGGCATCAGGGAGCCCGCGGCGGGCTCTTGGGACGCCACCTCGGCGCGCGGCAGGGCCACGGTCTGGCCGTCCGGCGTGCGGATGACCAGCACCTGGGGATCCTTGTCGGCGACAAAGCCCGTCAGTACCCGGCCGTCCCGGGTCTCGACGATCGTCGCCTCGTAACCTTCCCGGATCTCCGCGCTGGGGTTGACGATGTTGAGCAACAGCGTCGGGAGATCGCCGCGCTGGTAGACGGTCAGGTCCGGCCCGACCTCGCCTCCCTTGCCGAACAGGCGGTGGCAGGCACCGCAGTTCTCCACGAACAGCTTCTTGCCGGGGTACGGACTGCCCGAGGCCGCGTTGATCATCTCGGAAAGGCGCGCGATCTCGCGGTCGAGTTCCGCCGATCCCGCCTGCCGCACCGCCGGCCACAGCTTCGTCGCCCGGGCGTCCAGCGCCGCGTCGTGGAACGCCCGGATCCGGCGGACGATGTCCCGCGGCACCGCGTCCTTCGGCGTCGCGCCGGATTCGACCGACCCCACCAGGGCGCCGGCCCACGCGGGACGCCCCGCCAGCAGCGCGAGCGCGCTCGACCGAACGTCGGCCGGATACGCGGCCAGATGCGCGAGGATCTCGACGGCAATGCCGGGAGAATCGAACGATTCGAGGGCGCCCAGCGCGGCGCGCCGCAGCGCGGAATCCTTGGCGTCGCGCGCGACGGCGAGGAGAACGGGGATCGCGGTGGGTTGGCGTGATTCGCCGAGGATCTGGGCCAATTGGAGCCGCAACGAGGCGTCGGCCTTGGCGTCGGCCACGGTCGCGAGCGCGCGTTGCACGGCCTCCGGCTTTCCTCGTCGGGCCGCGATCGGCAGCGATTCGCCGCCGGCTTTCTCCATGGCGGCGACGAGTTCCCCGGGAAGGCCGACCAGCGGGCGGCCCTTGTAGGCCTCCTCGAAGCCCTGGGTCAGGCGCGCGGTGAGATCGGATGCGGGGGACAGTGCAAACAGTCGGGCCGCGGCAAGGAGATCCTCGCGGTGGCCCGTGGCCGCGAGTCGGCGCATGAGGCGGTGGAGGAGATGGTTGCGGACGATGGGGGCGCGCCAGAGTTCCCGGTCCGAGAACAGCGCGACCACCGCATCGCGATCGGTGGCGCACTTCTCCTCGATGGCCCACCAGATCAGGAGCGGTTGCCGCGGGTCGCCCGCGTCGCGGTCGCGATCCATCAGGTTGCGGACGATGGGAAGCGATTGCGGGGCCGGAAGGCGTCGCGCGGTGGAGGCGAGTTGGGCGCGGACCTCGATGTCCGGGTCGGAGGCGGCGAGTTCGGCGAGTCGCGGGGCAATCGCGTTGGAAACGCGGCGCGGATCGCCGAGAAGCCGGACGGCCCAGGTGCGCACGAGCGGGTTGGGATGCGCGAGGGCATCGGTCGCGAGGGCGTCGTCGAACCGACCGGAGGCGACGAGGGCCCACAAGGTCTCGAGCGACGGTCCATCGGGGGCGAGGGTCGGTGGCGTTTTGCCGGAAGGGATTCCGGCGGCACGGCGGTCGGCGAGGAGGCGGACGGCCTGTTCGCGATGCCAACGATTGGTGTGGCCGAGGAGCCCGACGAGGCCCGGGGTGTCGAGGGTACCGAGGTCAACGGGCTTCGCGCGGACGACCGACTTGGCGCGGAGTCGGTAGATCCGGCCATTGGCGGGGTCGATTTGCCCCTCGTGATTCCGGTAATGGTTCACCTGCCGGTCGTACCAATCGCAGACGTAGAGCGCGCCGTCGGGGCCAAGCTTGATGTCGACGGGGCGGAACCAGCGGTCGGTCGACACGACGGGGTGGCCGACGTCGCGGGTGCGGAAGGTCGAGCCGTCGCGGTTGATCTCGCTCATGACGATGCGGCCCTGGAGCGGTTCGACGCCGAAGAGGCGTCCCTGGTAGCGCTCGCCGAGGGCACCGCTGTCGTAGACGAGGAAATTGTGGGTGAAGCGGTCGACGTCGTTGTGCGGCATCTGCGGGAAATAGCCGAAGGCATACGGGTTCGAGAGCGGCCCGTGTTTGTCGAAGCCCTTCTGAAGGTAGGCACCCTGCTGGTAATGGAAGCCGCGGGTGTTGCCGCCATTGTGGCCGCTGAAAATGCGTCCGGCGGAATCGATCTCGAGCCCGAAGGCGTTGCCGCCGCCCTCGCTGAACACCTCGTAGAGGCGTTTCTCGGGGTGGTAGCGCCAGATGTTCTGGCCTTGGGAGAACACGGGTTTTGGCGAGAGCGGTTTCCCGTCGGGCCCGTGCACCAGGATGTTGCCGGTGACCGTCGAGCCCTGGCAGCCGTAGAGCCAGCCGTCGGGACCCCATCGAAGGGAATTCGCGACGGAATGGGTGTCCTCCAGACCGAAACCCGACAGCAGCAAGGACGGATCCCCGTCGGGCACGTCGTCGCGGTTGGCGTCCGGATAAAACATCAGGTAGGGCGGGTTCAGCACGAACACGCCGCCGCGACCGAAGGCGACGCTGGTCGCGATGTTCAGCCCGTCCACGAAGGTCTTGTGCCGGTCGAATGAGCCGTCGCCGTCGGTGTCCTCGTGGATGGTGATGCGGTCGCGGCCACGGAAATGATGCGGGGGCGGGGGCGGGACCTTGTCGTAGACGGCGCGCCAAAAGTTGTCGTGGCTCACCATCTTGATGCCGGCGGGGTTCGGGTACTGGCGGTACTGCACCACCCAAAGGCGACCGCGTTCGTCGAAGGTCAGGAAGACGGGTTGCTCGACGACGGGTTCGGCGAGGAGTTGCTCCCACGCGAGATCGTCGGCGACGTGGAACGCGGCGGCCGCGGCCGCGGGCGCCAGCGGCGCGGCGGGAATCGGATTGGTGGACTGCGCCCGGAGGGCAGGGGTGCCGCAGGCGGCGACCACCAGGCCGATCGCGAGGGCGAGCGCGGCTGCGCCAGGGGACCGCACGTGGGAATCCATGGACGGGAGTCTCCACCGACCGCGGCGGGGCGGCCAGCGGGAATCCGCGCGGGCCACGGATTCCCGTGGGTTCCGCGGGTCAGCGCTTCGCCACCGGCGCCGGCGGGATGAAGTCGTCCAGCGACCAGAGAACGCCGTTCAACAGCAAGCGGCGGAAGTTCGGGTCCTGGAAATCCGAAGGGGCGCCTAGGGACGTGTAGAAAACCCTGCGGCCGGACTGGGTATTGACCCACGCGACGGGCTCGGTTTCCGACTTGCCGTCCTCGGTCTTTCCGACCAGCAGGGTCGTCGTCGTGGGAACCAGCCCGCGGTTCCGGTACAGGTGGGAGGCGGATTGGAAATCGCGCGCGACGCCGGAAAGGATCGGGTGATCCGCGCCGGACGGGGCCCAGTGGAGGAGCGTCGCGCGGCCCACGCCGTAGTGGTATTCGTAGTCGCCGCCCAGGACCTCGTGGTCGAAATTTGGCCAGGAGCGGCCGGCGGCATTTTCTTTGCCCCCCGATTCGAAGGCGTGGCTGGCGGTGCGGATGCCGACGAGGGGTTTGCCGGCCGCGAGATGGGCGCGGAGCGCCTCCATCATGCCGGCGGGCGGGGTGCGGCGACGGACGCTGACGAGGACGAGGTCGGCGGTGCGGATCGCTTCC
>WBXI01000135.1 GCA_008933025.1 Verrucomicrobiota bacterium | reverse complement strand
GTCTGCGAGGCAATCCGGGCCACGGCCGCGGCCCGGCATCGCGACATGATGCAAGGTTCCGACCTCCGCGAGGCAAAAGCGCTCTACGAACTGCGCCGCCCGTACGGGGAATGCCTCCACCGCCTCGAAAGCCACCCCGCGGTGGACGAGGCGGAACTCACCGACGGGGAACGCAGCGAGGGTTTTGCCGACGCCCGCGAATGGTTCGAGACCCTCCCCTCGGACGCCGAGCCATCCCTCTTGCTCGGACGCATCGTGCTCGGCCAATCGCACTGGCGCCTCGAATGCATCGGGGGCAAGCGCATCGCGGAATTCCGCCGTCAGTTCGAGTCGCTCATGGGTCCTCTCGCCCGGTTCAGCGGCGAGCGACTCGACGACACCATCCCCTCCGTCGATCCGCTTTCCGAGAAGACCCTCGCCCTGGTGCCTCCCCGCCTCCTCGAGAATCCAGACCGGATCGAGATCACCGCGTCCCGCATCGCCCCGGGAGACACCGACCCCGAGGAAAGCCTGGCAATGGAGGAGAAACGATTGCGGTTGGCCTTCATCGACCGTCCCGCCGCCACCCTCGATGGCAAGAGCGCGCGCGAGGCGTCCCGGGACCCCGCCCTGCGCCCGCGCCTCGTCGAACTGCTCAAGAACCAGATCCGGACCCTCGACCTCGAAAACCGGCGGCGCGGCACCGGGCACGATCTGGATGACATCCTCCGCGAACTCGGGTTGGACGAGTTGATCTTCCCCCCGCCGCCGCTCTCCGCGGGGGATTTCTCGGACGATGGCGACGACGATGGGGAATCCTCGGGTTCCGGCGCCCACGCCGAACGCCGGGAAGCCGACGCCGATCGTCCTGCCGCGCCTCCCCTGCCTGCCGAACCACTGACGTTCGCCGAATCCCAGAAGCGGCTGAACCGTGCCATGGAGACCTTCAGGACGCCCGACAGGGCCGAGGACGACATGGACGCCAGCGGGACCGCCGTGCTGGACGACCTCAACGAGGTCATCGGCGACTTGCTCGACGACGACGAGTTCGAGCAACTGTTGCCCATCGTGATCTCGGTCTGGTATGGGTTGGTGGCACCGGGATCCGCGGCTCCGGAAATCGACGCGGATCGACTCGCGGATGTCTTCGACCGGGAATACGACGCGATGGACCAAACCCTCGACGGGCCAACGCCCCGCTTGATCGAGGATCTGGCGCTGCGAAGCCCGCAACCGGATTACGGACGGATGTGCGCGGTATATTTTGCCGCAGCGATGGACGGATTTCCCCGAAAGCGGCGCCCATTGCCCGATGCCCAGTTGGTGATGTTGGCCGCACTGTTCGCCGTCATCGAACGACTGGATGCCGCTCTACGGCCCAAGCGGATCTGAACTCCGTTCCGCCCGGCGCCCAAGGTTGGAAACGGGGGTCTGGAAGGCGTCGTGATTTCGAGCCTGCCTTCGGGCGCCTTGAAGTCGGGAAACCATGGCAGCTTCCCTGGTCCGGCGGGGCTTGATTCGCCGGCCAATCCGGCGGGTTGGGCATTCGTCCGGCAATGCCTTGTCCCGCCTCCGAGGGAAAGGGACTCGATCCCCCGTTCCGGATTGGCGTCCCCCGTCGAGAAACCCGCATTTCGTGCAGGGACCGACCTTCCCACCCCGTTGGGCGGGGCCAAGGGATTCCCGGACGGGGGCCCTGCCGACACCGCATCGGCGCCCCGCCCCGGCTGAGAACCGCAGCAAGAGACACCCATTGGAAACGGCAACCCCAACTTCCCGATTGCCTCCGGCGCGAAGACGGGGCCAGCGTCCGAAAGGGAGCCGACCCGGGGAACAATAACTCCGGACGACTCCTTGGCACACCACGTTCAACCGTTCCGTCACACCATGAAACCGTCGTTCAGTCGACTCCTGCTCGCCACCCTGTTCGCCGCCGCATTCACGTCCGCGGTCGCGCAAAACCCGCCGGCAAAACCCGCGCCACCCGCACCACCCGCGGCCCCCGCCCTCAAGGCCCCGCCGTCCGACACGGCAAAACCCGCGAAACCCGCCCACGCCCGCTATCCGTTCCATGGCACCGTCAAATCCTGCGACGCCAAGGCCATGACGGTGACTCTGGAGGGGAAGGAACACGACCGCGTCCTGCACCTCAACGGTGACTCGCGACTCTCCAAAGAGGGCAAGGACACGACGCTCGCCGGCATTGCCGCGGGCGATTATCTGCACGGCACAGCGACCAAGAACACGCGCGACGAAGAAGTGATTGTGCGCGCGCAAGCCGGACCCAAACCCGCTTCCAAGGCGAAGGACGAAGCCGGTGAAAAGGAAGACGGCAAGAAGGCAGGCAAGGAGAAGAAGCACAAGAAGGACAAGTAACCCCCCCGCGATCGCTCGATCCTTCCGCCGCGCGGCACCGGTCCTTGGATCGGGCCGCGCGGCACGGTTTCCGCAGCGCCCGCGGTCGCGGCCATTCCCGGAACTTTCTGCCAGCAACTGTCCCGACGTCGAACACCCATCCGAGGTCCCAGTGAACACCGCGTCGCTCCTCTGGAGCCTGCTCTTCGGCTCGATCGGCATGGGTTTCTTCATCTATGGAAAGAAACAGGGGGCGCTCGTGCCGCTCCTGTGCGGACTCGCCCTCATGGTCTTCCCGTACTTCGTCTCCGACACGATCCTGCTCGTGGCGATCGGCGGCGTGCTCGTGGCTCTCCCGTTCTTTCTCAGGACCTGAGCCCCGACGCACCGAGAAAGGGTCGGGGCTTGCATCGGGCGACGCGGGACAGCTTCCGAAATCCCCGAAAACGAAGCCGAAGGGGACCACCCGACGCCGTCAGGCGAGGATTTCCTTGATCACGTTGCCCGAGATGCCGGTCAACCGCGCGTCGAGACCCTGGAACTTCACGCTCAACCGCGTGTGCTCGATGCCCAGCAACCGCTGCATCGTCGCGTGCAGGTCGTGCACGTCCACCGGGTTCTCCACCGCCGCATAGCCCAATTCGTCGGTCGCACCGTACACCATCCCGCCCCGGATCCCGCCGCCCGCCATCCAGACGGTGAAACCGGCGTTGTGGTGGTCGCGGCCGTCGCCGCCCTGGCTCATCGGCGTCCGGCCGAACTCGCCCGCCCATACCACCAGGGTGTCGTCCAGCATGCCGCGCTGGCGCAGATCCGTGATCAACGCCATGCACGCGCGGTCGACTTCCTGGGCCTTGAACTCCACGCCCTGTTTGACGCCGCCGTGATGGTCCCAGTCCTTGTGGTACATCTGGATGAACCGCACGCCGCGTTCCGCCAGGCGCCGTGCCAGCAGGCAATTCGACGCGAACGAACCGTCCCCCGACTTGCAGCCGTAGAGTTCGAGGGTCGCCGCGGATTCCTTGGAAACGTCCATCAACTCCGGGACGCTCGCCTGCATCCGGAACGCCATCTCGTACTGCGCGATCCGGGTCGCGATCTCGGGATCGTCCACCACCGCGTCATGCCGCGCGTTCAGGGAGTTCACCGCGTCCACCACGTCCCTCTGCCGCTCGCGGGTGGTCCCGCGAGGCGAGCCCAGATACATCACCGGGTCGCCTTTGCCGCGCAACGCCACCCCTTGGAACCGGCTCGGCAGGAACCCGGAGGCCCATTGCCGCGCCGCGATCGGTTGGTTCTGCCCGCCCCGGCCCAGCGACGTCAGCACCACGAACCCGGGAAGGTCGGACGCCTCCGACCCCAGACCGTACACCGTCCACGCCCCCATGCTCGGCCGACCCGCGATCTGCGACCCGGTGTTCATGAACATGTGCGCCGGATCATGGTTGATGGCCTCGGTCGTCATCGAGCGCACCAGGCAGATGTCGTCGAGGACCGACCCGATGAGCGGAAAAACCTCGCAGATCTCGGCGGGCGATTTGGCGAAGCGCTTGAATTTGAACTGCGGCCCGAAGCACTGGAGCTTTTGCCCCTGCAATTGCGCGATCTGTTTGCCCTTGGTGAACGACTCCGGCATCGGTTGGCCATGCATCGCGGCCAGCTTCGGTTTGGGATCGAATGTCTCGAGATGCGACGGTCCCCCGGCCATCGTCAGCCAGATCACCCGCTTCGCCCGCTGCGGAAAATGCAGCGGCCGCACCGCGCCCGGCCAACGGTCGGAACCGGCGGCCGCCGCACCGAGAAGCGAGGGCCGGATCAACGACGCCAAGGCCAGCGCGCCGATGCCCTGCGACGCGCGTCCCAAGAACACGCGGCGTGTCTGTTGCTGTGCCCGAAAGCGGCGGAATTCCTCGAAAGTGTCCATGGTCAGGAACGGGTGATCGTCTCGTGAAGGTTCAAGAGGGCGCGCGCGACGTCGGTCCATGCCGCCAATTCCGCCGCATCGAGGTCGCCGGGCACGGCCAACCGGCCGATCCCGATGTATCCCGCGGCGGCCTCGCGGTCGTTGCGGAATTGGGCGAGGTGTTTGTCGAGAAGCGCGCGCAGGGCTTCCCGCTCCTCGGGTTGCGGCGATCGCGCCAGCACTTTCCGCCATGCCCAGGCGATCCGCGCGTCGGCATCGCCACGGCACTCGCGCAGGACGCGGGTGGCGAGGGCGCGGGCCGCTTCCACGTAGGTGGGATCGTTCAGCAACACCAAGGCCTGCTGCGGGATGTTGGACCGGTTGCGGTCGGCGACGCATTCCTCGCGGGTCGGCGCGTCGAACGCCAGCAGGCTCGGGTGCACGAACGAGCGTTGCCACCACGTGTACAAGCCGCGTCGGTATTGGTCCGCCCCCGGGCTCGCGTCGTAGGAACGCTGCGGGAAGTTCAGGTTCTCCCAATACCCGTCCGGTTGGTAGGGCTTCACGCTGGGGCCCCCCACCCCCGGGACCAGCAACCCTCCCAGGGCCAGGGCCTGGTCGCGCACCAACTCCGCGTCGAGCCGCCAACGTCCCTGCCGTGCCAACTCCCGGTTGTACGGGTCGCGCGCCAGCACGTCGCGCGGCGCCACCGATGTCTGTCGGTAGGTCCGGCTGAGGACGATCGTCCGCACCATGTGCTTCGTGTCCCACCCGGAATCCCGGAATTCACAGGCCAACCAATCCAACAACGCCTGGTTCGCCGGCGGCTCTCCCTGCGCCCCGAGATCGTCCGCCACGCGGGACAACCCCATCCCGAAAAACTGCCGCCACAACCGGTTCATGACCACGCGCGCGGTCAAGGGGTTGTCCCGCGACACGATCCATTCCGCGAGGTCCAACCGGTTCAACCGGCGTCCTTCCGGGCGCTTTCCCGCGAGGAATGCCGGCAGCGCCGGTTCCATCACGTCGCCCGTCTCGACCATCCAATTGCCCCGCGGCAAAATTCGCACGACGCGCGGTTGCTGGTTGCGCACGGTCACCAGGCAACGCGCGATGGTTCCCTCGAACTCGGTCCGCGCCTTGTTCGCCTCCGCCATCCGCTGCCTCAGTCCCGCCAATCCGGGCACGGTTTCCAGGAATTTCGCCCGCAGTTTGCCGGCCTGCTCCGCCGTCCGCCGCTCCGCCGGCACCGCCAACAGCTCGCCGATTTCCTTCGGCGGCGGCAACGCCGTCCGCGCCCGCACCGCTTCCGGATCGGTGGCCAACGAAAGCCGGAACCGGCCCAGATTGTGCCCGCCGTCGCCATGCAGTTGCTGCAACTCGATCTCGAGCGTCTCGCCCGGCCCCAGGGTCAGGGGCTCGGACAATTCCAGCACCAGTTGCTGGGGCTTGCCGATCTCCGGCAGCACCGCCCAACCCGGCCCCGGCCCCTTCGCGTCGCCATCGATCGCCGAGGCCGCCGTCCAGGCATGGTACGGGTTCTTGTCCGCCAGGATTGTCTGCTCGAAACTGGCCTTGGCGGAACGCCACGCCAGTCTCCGCGGTTGGCCGTCCCCGCGCGACACCCGGGCCACGACCTCGCTGAGGACGAAGTTCCCGTTGCCCGCGCGGCCCGGTCCCTTCGAGGGCAACGAATCGTCGGGCAAGGCCTCCACGCGCACCCCCACCACGCCGGCCACGACGTTCGTCAGGCCGACCGTGTAGGTCTCGGCGTCCGGGTTCTTGCCGCCCGCCAGCACGGAGTGGTCGTCCTTCACCTTCAGCGTCGCGCCGCTCCTGGCCGACACGGCCGCCGGCGCCATCCGCGTCCACCGCGCCTCGCCCGCGACGGCCGCCGACAGATCCCGCTCCCACTCGCCGAATGCGGCCGACAACTCGGGATGCGGTCCCTCGTACTCGCGCTTCAACGCGTCGGCCACCGCCGAACGCCGGCCCAATTCCGCCGCCTGCCGTTCGTCCGGCACCAGCATGCCGTCCTCGCGCCGACCGATGATCGCTTCCTCGATGTCGGCGAAAAAAGCACCCATCGAGTAGAAGTCCCGCATCGTGATCGGGTCGAACTTGTGGTCGTGGCACTGCGAGCAACCGATCGTCTGCCCCAGCCAAACGGCACCCACGGCCCGCACCCGGTCGGTGAGATAGCGCGATTCGTAATCCTTCGGCTGCGCGCCGCCTTCCTCCGTCGTCAGCAGCAACCGGTTGAAAGCCGAGCCCACGCGCTGCTCGATCCCGGCTCCGGGCAGAAGATCGCCCGCCAGTTGCTCGCGCGTGAATTGGTCGAACCGCTTGTTGGCATTGAAGGCCCGGATCACGTAATCGCGGTAGGGCCAGATGTTCCGCGGATTGTCGGAGTGGTAACCCACCGTGTCCGCGAACCGCACCAGATCCAGCCACCCCTGTGCCATCCGCTCGCCGTAGTGCGGCGACGACAGCAGGCGCTCCACCAGGCGCTCGTAGGCGTCCGTGGACCGGTCGCGTTCGAACGCGTCCACTTCCTCCGCCGTCGGCGGCAACCCGGTCAGATCGGCGTGCAACCGGCGCGCCAGGGTCCTTCGGTCCGCCTCCGCGGAGGGTTTCAGGCCCAAGGTGCCCAATCGCGCCCCCACCAACCGGTCGATCCCCGCCGGTCCCGCCGGAGCCTCGGGTCGCACCGGCGGTTGGTAGGACCAATGCCCCCGGTACTCCGCGCCCTCCGCGATCCAACGCCCCAGCATTTCCTTCTGGGCCGGCGTCAGCGATTTCCGCGATTCCGCCGGCGGCATCAGTTCGTCGGGATCCGTCGCCACGATCCGCCGCATCAACTCGCTCTCGGACGTCTTTCCGGGCACGATCGCGTGCTTCCCGGACTTCGCCGCCCCGATCGCGGAGTCCCTCGTGTCCAACCGCACGCCGCCCTTGATCTTCGTCGTGTCGTTGCCGTGGCAGGCAAAACAGTTGTCGGACAGCAACGGCCGTATGTCGCGGTTGAAATCGACCTTGGGCGCCGCCACGGCCGGCAACGCGGCCCACGCCACGCCGAGCGCAAGGCCCATCCATCGGCCCGAAGCCATCGTCTTTTCTTTCACGGATTTCACGGGAACGTTTTGCCGAGTGTGCGGCGTCCGACGCCGCGAATCCAACGTCGTTTTCAGACGTTCGTTGCCCGCCATCGCTTCAATCGCCGTCGTGCCCCGGCACGGAATCCCGTCACAGGCCGATCGTCGTCGCCGCCTTGTCCCCCGCGGCCTCCATCCCGGACGCCGGTCCGTGGCGCCCCACCAACCACTCGAAGATCGGCGAAGCCATCAGCGTGGTGACCACCGCCATGATCACCAGCGTCGCGAACAAGGCCGGCGATATGATCCCGCGCTGGAGACCGATGTTGATGATGATGAGTTCCATCAACCCGCGGGCATTCATCAGGGTGCCGATCCCCAAAGCCTCGCGGTTGGGCAAACCCGTCGCGCGCGCCGCCAGCCAGCACGCGATCCCCTTGCCCCCCACCGCCGCCAGCATCACCAGGCCCGCGAATCCCCACAGTTTCCCGGAGTCCAGCAGCCCGATCTGGGTGTTGAGCCCGGAATAGGTGAAGAACAGCGGGAGCAGCAGGGCCACCGTCAGGGGCTCGATCCGCTCCTGCAAGGCCCGCGTCACCACGCCACGCGGCATCGCCGTCCCCATCACGAAAGCCCCGAACACCGCGTGCAACCCGATCCCGTCGGTGATCCACGCGCCGAGCGACATCAGCATCAGGCAGAGCACGAACCCACGGTCCGACAGCGTGCCGTCCCGCTCCACCGCCCGCCCCCAACGCGCCAGCAACGGCCGCAGGAGGAACAATACCGCCGCCACGTAACCGGCCCCGCCCGCGATGTTGACGACCGCATGCCGGTAATCGCCGTCGAAACTCGCCAACACCACCGCGAGCAGGCACCACGCCGCGGCGTCGTCGATCGCCCCCGCCCCGAGGGCGACCGTTCCCATCGTCGTTCCGGACAGCTTCTTGAACTGGATGATCCGCGCCAGCATCGGGAACGCCGTGATGCACATCGAGGCGCCCAGGAAAATCACCGCCTCGGCCAGCGTGGTCTTCGACGGGAACAGGTTCGTGCGGGAGTGGAAAAGCCATCCCAGCAGACCGCCCAACACGAACGGGACGACCATTCCGGCCACCGACACAGCGACCGCGCTCCGCAACCGCCGCTGCACGATGTCGACCCGGAATTCGAGCCCCACCACGAACATGTAGGCGGCCAAACCCAGTTGGGAGGCCGGGAACAACACCCGCATCGAATCCTTCGGGAACAACCGCCCGCCGACCTCCGGCCAGAACAGTCCCAGCAACGAAGGCCCCAGCAGCACGCCCGCGATCATCTCGGCGACCACCTGCGGTTGGCCGATCCGCTTGGCAAGGAGCCCCACCAACTGGCAGAAGCCCAGGATCACCGCGATCTGGAAAAAGAACTGAACCGCCAGTTGCAGGTTGGTCATCGTCTCATCTTGTGGGCCGGGCCCGGCGATTTGGGAAATAATGCGTCGGTATCAAGGTGATGCCGGCCGGCTATCACGGCCCCCGCCCGCCGCATCCCGGTTTCAATCCTCCGCGCGCTCGCCCGGCGGCGCCATCTTCACCAACCGCGGGTCGAACCTCCCGAGGATATCCACCAGATCCGACTGGGCGGCCATCACCCGGTGGATATCCTTGTAAACCCCGGGCGCTTCGTCGAGCCCGGCGGACATCAACCGGACCCCGCGCTCTTTCAACACCCGGTTGACCTTTTCCCACTCGAACGTCTCCAAGGCCCGCTTCCGGCTCATGGTCCGCCCCGCCCCGTGCGACGCCGACCGCAACGACGTCGGTTGCCCTTTCCCGCGCACGAGGAAGCCCGGCGCCGCCATCGACCCGGGAATGATCCCCAGCACGCCCTCGCCCGCCGGCGTTGCCCCCTTGCGATGCACCACGAGGTCGCGTTCGACGCCGCCCACGACATGGCGTTCGCGCCATGCGAAATTGTGGTGGTTCTCGACCTCCAGCAGCACCTCGAGCCCGAGGCGCCGCGCGATGTGGCGGTGGATCAACGCGTGGTTTGCCGCGGCATAGCGACCCATCAGCTCCATGGCCGCCCAGTACTCCGCGCCCTCCGCCGAATCCAGGGGCAGCCACGCCAGATGGCGGTGCTCCGGCGGAAGGTTCCCGTGCCGTTCCATCGCCAGCTTGCTGTAGTGGTCGCACACGGCGGCACCCGTGCCGCGGCTCCCGCTGTGGCTCAGCAGGGCCACGCGCTGGCCCGCCGGCAGGCCCCCGACCGCACCCTCGTTGGCGAACACCCCGAACTCGACGAAATGGTTCCCGCTCCCGCTCGTCCCCAATTGCGTCCACGCACGATCCCGGTTGCGCTCGGTCACGGGGCTCACCTTCCAATCCTCGTCCATCACCCCGTGCTCGCGCCGGTCCCGGAATGCCGCGCCCACGCCGAACCGTGTCTCCCCCTCGATCGCCTTTTCCAGCGCCTCGCGCTTCCGGTCGAGGTCCCGCAACGGAAGGTCGACGACGGTCAACTTCATGCGGCACCCGATGTCCACCCCCACCGCGTACGGGATCACCGCGCCGTCCGTCGCCAGCACGCCGCCTATCGGCAGCCCATAGCCGACGTGCGCGTCCGGCATCAACGCGCCCACCACCGAAACCGGCAACTGGCAGGCACGCCCCATCTGGTGGATCGCTTCCGGCTCGAGTCCATCGCCCCACTGTTTCCAGGCCGCCGCCGCCGGGCGGATCGTGCGCCCGCACCGGAGCAGCGCCTGCGCGAACGTTCCCCGGAGCGCGTCCGCCCTGTATTTCCCGGGATCGGCGACGATCGCCTCGATTTCCGCCGTCAACCGGGTCTTGTCGAGACCCTTGAGCACGTAGCGCGCGATGAAATCCGTCCCGCATCGCGTGGCCTCGCCCGGCGGGACGCCGAGCCGGATGAGTTCCTTGGTGTTCATGACCGCCCGGGTCGGAAGGACGCGGGGCCGGCCAAAATGCACCATGCCCGGCCATTCTGGCAACGCCGGCGCGACATCGCGCCGCGTCTCCGGTTCCCGGTTTCGAGTTCGAACGCTCCGGTGCCATGCCGGCGGCACCACGGACCGGAAGCCGAAAACTCCCCGGCCCATGCCCTTGAACGCCGCCGCCCTTCCGTGGTCTGCTCGCGCCGTAGCCCCCCGTCCCCATGAACCCGCGCGCATCGTTCCCCTGGCTTTGGCTGCCGGCCCTCGGCATGGCCCTCGCCTGTCGCTCCGTCATCGCCGATCCGCGCCCCGCCCCGACGCCGCCCGCGCCCATCGCCGCCCCCAATGCGCCCGCCGCCGTCCCCGCCCTCTTCGGCCTCACCAATCTCTGGACCCTTCACCTCGTCGTTCCCGCCGCCGACTGGCAAACCCTCGGCTCCCGCGGCGGGCCGCAGGAACGCCGCGGGATGAACAACCCCGGAGGATCGCCCCCCGGCATCGTCGGCGGCATCCTCCGCGGCTTCTTCGGCGGACCGGACCAACCCGAAGGCCGCCCCGCTTCCGCCCGTCCCCCAGCCCCGGCCGAGGGCGGGTCCCGCTATCCGTGGGCCCATTGCACCGTCGAGGCCGATGGCCAGATCTTCACCAACGTCGCCATCCGCTTCAAAGGCGTCAGTTCCGTCGTCCGCGCCCCCAACGGATACAAGCGCCCGTTCAAACTCGACTTCGACCGCGAGGTCGGGGGCCGTCGATTCAAGGGCGTCGGCGAGGTCTACCTGAACAACAACGTCAACGACGCGACCCAGATGCGCGAGGCACTCGCGTATGACTTGTTCCGCAAGTCCGGCATCGCCGCGCCCCATACCGCCTGATATGGCCTCTTTCTTGTCAAGCGGGCACACCTCCTCCGTCTCCGTTTTCTTCGCGTGGTTTTGGGAATCGCTCGACGGCCGGCATCGGTCGTCCGGGCTGAGTTGTGGAGGCCGGCTCG
>WBXI01000134.1 GCA_008933025.1 Verrucomicrobiota bacterium | reverse complement strand
TGGGGCGACTACCGGCGCACGGTGCACGCCTACAAGGAAGGACCCTACGAGCGCTACACGGTGGAGGGACACTGGCGACCGGAAGTGAGGCGATTGCTGGGGGAATACTTCCCGCGCCGGACGGAGGTGTTCGCGGGGCAACTGCACGCGGCGGGATTCCCGGTGAGGCCGTGAGCCGGTCCGGCGGCGGGGGTTCGGCCCTCCAGCGTGGATCCGCCTGCCCACGACGGCGGTTGCGGGCGGCGCGTCCGTCCACGATGCCCAGACGCTCCCGGCGCCCGGCGCGTGACCGGCCAAAAACGGCTTGGCCGATCCGTGGCGACGGGCCTACGGTCCGCGACGGTTTTTTGGGGCATCCACCAACACGAATTGACCATGGCTAAGCTTTCAGTCCGCGACCTCGATGTGAACGGCAAACGCGTTTTCATGCGCGTCGACTACAACGTCCCGATGGAAGAGAAGGACGGGGCGATGGCAATCAACGACGCGACCCGGATCCGGGAGACGTTGCCGACGGTGCGATTGCTGCTCGGCAAGGGGGCTCGGTTGGTGCTGGCGGCGCACCTGGGGCGGCCGGACGGCAAACGCGAGCCGACGATGAGCCTGAAGCCGGTGGCGGAAAAACTCGGCGAGTTGCTGGGCCAACCCGTGGCGTTCTGCGACGAGACGGTCGGCGAGAAGGCCGAGGCGGCGGTCGCGGCGCTCCAGAACGGACAGGCCCTGGTCCTCGAGAACGTCCGGTTCCACGCGGAGGAGGAAGCAAACGATCCCGTGTTCTCGGCCCGGTTGGCGCGGTTGGCGGACGTCTACGTCAACGACGCGTTCGGGGCGGCGCACCGCGCCCATGCCTCGACGTCGGGCGTCGCGCGCATCGTGCGGGCCTGGGGCGGGAAGTGCGCGGCGGGACTGCTGATGGAACGCGAACTGAAGTTCCTCGGCGACGAACTCGAGAAGCCGGCACGGCCGTTCGTGGTGATCCTCGGCGGCGCGAAGGTGTCCGACAAAATCAAGGTCATCGACCGCCTGCTCGACAAGGCGGACACGGTGCTGGTGGGCGGCGCGATGGCGTACACGTTCCGTCTGGCGCATGGCGGAAAGACCGGGAAATCGTTGGTCGAGAAGGACCACACCGGCACGGCGCTGAGCGCGGAATCCAAGGCCAAGGCCAAGGGCGTCGGCTTCCACCTGCCGGTGGACACGGTGGTGGCGACGCCGGTGGCGACCGGGAAGCTGAACAAGAAGGGCCGGATGATCTTCGACCTGCAAAACCCGCGGGTGGTGGAGGGCGACATTCCCGACGACGCGGAAGGCTTCGACATCGGGCCGAAGACGGCGGCGGCCTACGAGGCGGTGATCGCGGGGGCGAAGACGGTTTTGTGGAACGGACCGATGGGCATGTTCGAGGACGAGCGTTTCGCCGCGGGCACGATCGGCGTGGCGAAGGCTTTGGTCGCGGCGACCAAGCTGGGGGCCAAGTCCATCATCGGTGGCGGCGACAGCGTGAAGGCGATCCACAAGGCGGGTTTGGGCGACCAAGTGACCTTCATGAGCACGGGCGGCGGGGCGTCCCTCGAGTTCCTCGAGGGCGTGGCGTTGCCGGGCGTGACGGCGTTGGACGAGGTCTGAACGGCCGGCCGGTTTTCCGGCGGTCCCGGCATCGCTCGCGGGACGCGGCAGAAAAACCCCTTTGACGCCCCCGGGGCTACCGGTAGTCTCCACGACCTGTTTCGAATGGAAAAAGACCGGAAATTGATCATCGCCGGAAACTGGAAGTGCAACAAAACGGTCGCCGAGTCAGTGGCTCTGGTGACCGATTTGAAGCGCGACCTCGCGTCCGTCAAAGAAGTGGATATCGTCGTGTGCCCTGCCTTCACGGCGTTGGATGCCGTGTCGAAGGCGACGCCGGATTCCAACATTCGCGTCGGGGCCCAGAACATGGGCGAGAACGGCTACGGCGCGTTCACCGGCGAAATCGCGGCGGGAATGCTCCGCGACCTCTCGGTCCGGTACGTCATCCTCGGGCATAGCGAGCGTCGCGAATACCAGCGGGAGACGGACGCCATCGTCGCCCGCAAGGCTGCCGCGGCCCATGCCGCGAGCCTGATCCCCATCGTTTGCGTCGGCGAAACGCTCGGGGAGCGCGAGGCAAACATCACCAACGAAGTCGTCGAGAAACAGGTGCGCGGATCCCTGGCCGGCCTGAGTGCCGAACAGGTCGAGGGCACGATCGTCGCCTACGAACCGGTTTGGGCGATCGGCACCGGCAAGACGGCCAGCTCGGCGCAGGCGCAGGAAGTCCACGCTTTCATCCGCAAAGTGGTCGCCAGCCTGCACGGCGATGCCGTCGCGCGCCGCGTGCGGATCCAGTACGGCGGTTCGGTCAAGGCTTCCAATGCCCGCGAATTGATGAGCCAGCCCGACATCGACGGCGCCCTTGTGGGCGGCGCGTCCCTCGAAGCCAAGAGCTTCGTCGACCTGATCAAGAACTCGATTTGACCCGTTCGCGCCGGATTCGGATTCCGGACCTTTCCACCATGCAACAACTCTTCATCAATCTCCTCACCCTCGTCCTCGTGGTGGTGGCCCTTTTCCTCGGGTTGCTCATCCTGCTGCAGCTTCCCAAGAAGGAAGCGGGGATCACCGCGGCCTTTGGTGCCGAATCGACGGCGGCCCTGTTTGGAGCCGGAAGCGGCACGGCGCTCTCCAGCATCACCCGTTGGAGTGCCGGCATTTTTCTCGGCCTTTGCTTCCTGATCGCCATCCTGACGGCGAACGAGTCGCGCTCCAAAGCCGGTGGCAAGATCCGCGATGCACTCAAGACCACGGCCGCCGCCGCCGGCATACCCGCCTCCGGCAACATCCCGGCCACCGCCGTTGCCTCGAATGTCGTTGCCGTGGTCAGCAACGCGGTGGCGCCCCTCAAGGTCGTCACCAACGCCCCCCGGAAGTAAGCGGGCCGTACACAACAGCCGCCCCGGCATCGTGCCCGGGGCGGCTTTGTCGTTTCGGGGTCGGACCGTGGCCCGCGTCAGCGGTGGGTCGCGATGGCCGGACCGAGTTTCTTGACCGTGCCGATCACCTCGGATCGAACCTCGGTGCCGTCGGCCATGGTCACGGCGTGTCTCACGCTCCATCGCCTCGAATGTCGTTGCCACGCCCAGCAACGCGGTGGCGCCCCTCAAGGTCGTCACAAAAGCCCCCGCAAGTAGGAGGGCCGTACACAAAAGCCGCCCCGGGCCATCGTGCCCGGGGCGGCTTTGTCGTTTCGGGTCGGTCCGTGGCCCGCGTCAGCGGTGGGTCGCGATCGCCGGACCGAGTTTCTTGATCGTGCCGATCACCTCGGATCGAACCTCGGTGCCGTCGGCCATGGTCACGGCGTATTTCACGCTCCATTGGTCGGCCTTCTCGAGGCCTTCGATTTCGAGGAACAGCGTCTTTCCGTCCGCGGAAAGATGGGCCCCCTTGACCTCGAGTTTGTCATGGGCGGCTTTGGCGGGGGTCTTGACCGACACTTCGGGCGAGCCATAGCCGCCGCTGTACCGATAGTTCCAGAGTTCGGCGGCATAGCCGGCGGCGTCCTCCGCCGACTTGCGGTCCAGCGCGCTGGCGAATGTGAGTTGGATTCCGTTTTGGGCGACGTGTGCCTTGATCGGGTTGCGGACGGGTTTGCCGGTGTAGCGCACCCGGTAGAAGCCGCCGTCGCGGGACGCGGCATTTTGCCAACCCTTGAGCCCGCAGGCATAGAGTTGGCCGTCGCGCGGGTTGAAGCGCGCGCGCATCACGCCGCTCTGGAATCGCAGCCCGAACGGGGTCATCGCGGCTTGGACGGTGCCATCGACCTCGTCCCAGAGGACCCCGTAGAGCAGGCATTTGCCGTAGCTGAGGAAGAGCGGGGCGCCTTTCCACGGACCCCACTGGTTGCCGGTCACGTAGACCTGGCCGCCACTGGAATTATCCCAGCGCATCGGCAGCCAGCAGATGGGCTCGTCGTAGGCGGTGGGGATGGGCATCGAGGCGTCCCAGCCCTTGAGTTTGTGCTGGGCGCGGGCCTCGGGATCACTGGGGTTCATGCGTATCTCGCGGCCATCCGGGTAGCGGAGCGTGAGTTCGCGCTGGGCCGACGGGACCATGCCGAGAAACGCGCCGGGCTTCACCAAGTTCAGCTTCGAGGAAGGCATCCAGTGACCTTGGTTGTCGCCGACAAGGATGGTGTTGTCCGGCCCGACGGTCATGCCGTTCGGCGCGCGCAGGCCGGTGGCGACGACCTCGAGTGTTTTGCCATCGCGGGAGACCTTGATGAGGGTGCCTTGGTGCGGCGAGGTGACGCTCGGTTCCCACGGGGCGCCTTTGGCGTAGTAAAAATTGCCTTTCGAATCGGTGTGCAGGTCGAGGACGAACTCGTGGTAGTTCGCGGTCACCACGGTGTCGTTGTTGAAATTGTCATAGGCGTCGGCTTCGCCGTCACCGTTGACGTCCCGCAACCGGGTGATCTGGTCCCGGCCCGCGACATAGATGTCGCCTTTCACGACCTTCAGCCCGAGCGGTTGGAAGAGGCCCGTCGCGAAACGCTTCCACTTCAACTCGCCCAATTTCCCCCCGAGACCGGACACGATCCAGACATCCCCGTGGAACGCGCAGATCGCCGCACGACCGTCGGGCAGGAAGTCGAATCCACCCCAGAACGTTCGCGTGTTGTAGGGGTTGGGGAACGGTTCCGTCAGGGTATCGACCTGGTAGGGACCCTCCTCGTTGCCGGCGATTCCCTGGGTGGTGATGGGCGTGGTCCAGCGGGCGGGACCGCCTTTGAGGAGAGGTCGGAGGTCGTTGGGCTTGGCGGTCACCCCTGCCTTCGCGCCGGACGACAGGGCGATCCGGAACGGTTTGTTGGATCGGATCTTGCCGAGCCTTAGGACCACGGTTCCCTCGGTCGTGGTCTCGAGTCGGGACCCCTGCGGGACCTCGACACCGTCGACCGAAAGGGAAATTCCGTTGGTCAGAGTGACCGCGGCGATGGCCGTGCCGGCGAAATCGGCGGCAACCGTCCCACTGGCTCCGGAGGCAAGAACCAAGATGGCACCGTCCGCGGATTTCTCGAATTGGATCGTCCTGGTGAACGCGCCCCCGGTGCCGGAAGCCACGAACGAAGGCAACTCCAGCACCGGTTTGCCGCCGACGGTATAGCGCAGGACAACCTGGCTGCCATTCACGACGAGGCCCTCGTAGTGGACCCAGTCCTTGGGCAAGGGCCCTTGGTGACGCACCCGGGGATCGGACAGCGAGCCTTTGGGATCCGCCCAACCGGCACCGGCGGCGGTGTCGAAGGCGACGGTGCCCTTCACGCTGGGCGGCGGCGGCCATTCGATCTTGGTGAGGGTGTTGCCGAATTCGAGGAAATCGCCGGACCAAGCCACGGACAGGCGCAAGGTGTCGAGATCGTAGACGACGTGGTGGGTGCGGTCGGCGTCGAGAGTGATGGCGAGGCCCTTCATCGCGGCGGCCTTGTCTTTGGCCCGCATGATGGTTCCGGACCAAAAGGGCCCGCGCATGGGCTCGTCTTTGGGATCGGCGGCTTGGGCACCGGTCGCGACGAGAAAACCGATCGCAACGAGGGGCACGAGGCGCCGGATCAGACGGTTAATAGGCGTGTGCATGTGGATTGAATTGCGGGCCGATCATCCGGGAACCCGCCGGGTGGGGCAAGCGGGGCGTGCCTTTGCAAACGATTCCGTGCCGGAACGCGGCCATGCCCCTTTCCGAGCAGCCTCCAACGCGCAGAGATGGGACCTGTCCCCATGTCGGGTTTCCCTAAGGGGCGGGGCCCTGTGCCCGCGGCACTTACGAAAAACCCGTCCCCCTGTCGGTCGTCGCGTCGAGGAGCGCCGCCGGCGAACTAAAGACCTGTCCCTTTGTTGGGCGTGGAGAAAGGACCTGTCCCTTTGTCGGGAGGGCCGAGATGGGTCCTGTCCCCATGTCGGTGCTGATCCATGTCGGGTTCCCGAAGGGGCGGGGGCTTGTTCCCGGGGCGCGGACGAAAGACCGGTCCCCCTGTCGGTCGTCGCGTCGAGGGGCGGTGCCGGCGAACCAAAGACCTGTCCCTCTGTTGGAGGTGGAGAAAGGACCTGTCCCTTTGTCGGGAGGGCATGGTGCGGGGGATCCGAGCCGGGATTGGGACCTTCGGGAATTGGGCTCGCCAGCCGGCCCGGGGCGCCCACGATGCTTGCCTTCCCATGAAGGCGTTTCTTGTTTCCCTGGCGTGGAGTGTCGCCGCCGCCGGGCCGGTTTGCGCCGCGGTTCCCCTGGTGCACGGCGTCGAGTCGCAACCCCTCCGCGCCCAGGTGCGGCGCGTGGTCGAGGGCCTCGAGATCGTGGGGGCACCGCTCGGCGCCCAGGAACGGGCCACCTTGGACGCGGCGCTGGCGGAGCCAGACCCGGAACTGTCCGGTGCCAAGATCCAGGCCGTTCTGGATCCGCATGTCTTGCTGTCGGTGGACATCAACCCGGAAATGCGGGTGAAGGTGCAACCGGGGGATGCGGCACCGAGATTGGTGGAAGGGGGATGGCGGCCGTTTCTGGTGAAAGTCCACAACGAGGCCGGGACGACGGCCGAGTTGCGCGCGACCAGCCCGCAGGCAGGGCGCCTGCACGAGTCGCCGGCTGCCGAGGTGCCGGACCGCTGGTTGGCCATGGAGTTCTTCGCCGGCCAACCCCTCCGCCGCGAATTGGGCGGGCTGCCGCTCGAATACCGCATCCTGCAACTCTACTCGCGCGACGCCGGCAAGCGGGAAGCGCGAATCACGCTCGACGTCGGGCAGGGGACGCAGGACCTCGGTTTCCGGAGCGATGCCAACGTGTTGTTCGAGTGCGCGCCGGCACGGACGGTTCGCTTGAGGATCATGGACGAGGGCGGGGTTCCCACGACCGGTTCGCTGCGGATCACGGACGCCCAAGGGCACGTGTTCCCGGCGCCTTCGAAGCGATTGGCCCCGGACTTCTTTTTCCACCCGCAGGTCTACCGCGCGGACGGCGAGGAGGTACGCCTTCCGCAGGGGCGCTACACCGTGGAATTCCGTCGCGGCCCGGAATCATTGGTCGACCGTCGCGAGTTGGAGATCGGCCAAGGCCCCGCGGAATGGTCGTTCCGCGTTCGGCGCTGGATCGATCCCGCGAAGTCCGGGTGGGTGTCGGGTGACCACCACATCCACGCCGCGGGTTGCTCGCACTATTCGAAACCGACGGAAGGGGTGCTGGCCGCGGACATGATGCGGCATGTGCTGGGCGAGGACCTTAAGGTGGGGGCGAACCTGACCTGGGGACCTTGTTTCGATTATCAGAAGCAATTCTTCCGGGGCGTCGACGATCCGGTGTCGCGTTTCCCTTACCTGCTGCGGTACGACGTCGAGGTGAGTGGCTTTGGTTCGCACCAGTCGGGGCATCTCTGCCTGCTCCAATTGCGGGAACAGATCTATCCCGGGGGCGCCTCGAAGGACCACTGGCCGAAACTCGGTTTGAACACCTTGCGTTGGGCGAAGCGGCAGGGGGCGTTGGTGGGACCGGCGCACAGCGGGTGGGGACTCGAGGTCAAGGAGCGCGCGCTTCCAAACCTCGTGGTGCCGCCTTTCAATGGCATCGGGGCGAACGAGTACATCGTCGACGTGACCCACGAGGTGCCGGGAATCGACGGCAAACCGGTGCCCGCGGTGGATTTCCTTTCGACGGTCGACACTCCCTACGTCTGGGAACTCAACATCTGGTACCACACGCTGAACGCGGGCTACCGCACGCGGATCAGCGGCGAGACCGATTTCCCGTGCATCTACGGCGATCGTGTCGGGCTGGGGCGAAGCTACGTGCATCTTGGCGCGAATTGGAGTTACGAGGATTGGTGCGAGGGGATCCGGGCCGGGCGAAACTACGTGTCCGACGGATTCAGCCACCTGATGGATTTCAAGGCGGATGGCCACGAATTGGGAACCGGGGGCAGCGAGTTGCGGTTGGCGTCCCCGGGCACGGTGCGCTTCACGGCGCGGGTCGCGGCGCGGTTGGAAGAACAACCCGAGCCCGCGGTCCAAAGCCGGTCCTATGCCGAGAAGCCGTATTGGCATGTCGAGAGGGCGCGGATCGGGAAATCACGCGCGGTGCCGGTGGAATTGATCGCCAACGGTGCGGTGGTGGGGCGGACGGAGTTGGTGGCCGACGGGACGGCGCGGGACATCGCGATGGAAGCGAGGGTCGAGAAGAGCGGTTGGTATGCGCTGCGGATCCTGCCGAGCGCGCACACGAACCCGTTCTTCGTGATGGTGGGCGGCCAACCCATCCGCAGCTCGCGCCGGAGCGTGCAATGGTGTCTGGACGGCGTGGAGCAGTGCTGGAAGAGCAAGGAACGCCTCTACACCGGCGCGGAACACGAACAAGCCGTCGCGGCCTACGACCATGCGCGGGCCGAGTACCGTCGTCGGTTGGGCGAGTGCGCCGCCGACTGAACAACGGGTGCCTCACCGCGGGGCATGCCGACCCCTGGCAACCCAGTCGCCGGCTGGCGATGCCGTGGGTTTCCGGCGACGGGGCACATCGACGGCGACGACCCGGGCCCGGTGCGCCCGCCAAAAACCGGGTCCGCAGTCGAGCCCTTTTAATTTCCGGGAAGTTCGCTAGACTGCCATCGAAGTGTCTTGGCGTTTCATGACGGGGTGTCGTGGTGGCCCGGTATTCCTCGCGGGACTTCTGGTCCTCGCGGCGCGCGTGCATGGGGAGGCACCGGCCTTGCCCTCGGCGTCGGACATCGTGGAACGGATGGTGGCCGAGTCGCGCGTGGCGGCCGGGCGGCAGCGGTCCAGCGGGATGGCGTATACCCGTCGGACGGTCATCGAGGAACTCGATGCACACGCGGCGGTCCGCGATCGCAAGACGCGGGAGCATGCGGTCACGATCCTCGGCGGCAGGACGCGCACGGTTTTGGTGCGGCTCGATGGCAAGGCGCCGTCCTCGGTGGAGCGCGGCGCGGACCGCGAACGCGAGGCGGAGCACCGCCGCAACGCGTCCAACCGGCGCGGACGGAAGGGGGAACCGGACTTTCTCGACGAATCCCTGTTGCGGCGCTTCGACTACGAACTCGCGGGGGAAGACTCGGTGGCGGGGCGCCGCGTCTACGTGCTGCGGTTCGAGCCGAAACCGGGCGACGCGGACGCCGGCGAGATCGCGGATCGGTTGCTCGGCCGATTGCACGGACGCCTTTGGGTGGATGCGGACGAGTTCGAATTGGTCAGGGTGGAGTCCCACCTGAAATCGCCGCTCACGATTCTGGGTGGACTGGCGGCGTCGTTGACGCGGATCGATCTGGTCGTGGAACGGGCGCGATTGGAGCCGGGACTCTGGATCAACCGGCGGCTGTCGAGCTACGCGGAAGGACGGAAAGCGCTTTCGAACCTGCGGATCCGGATGGAGATCGAGCAGGACGGTTTCCGCGCGGTGCCGCTCATGCCGGCGGTACCTTGAGGGCCCGGAGTTTCGCGCGGACTTTGCGGAAGGCGGGGTGGGCGCGGAGATCGGCGAGATCCGGGTCCCTGGAGAGTTGGCCCACGTCGCGGTAACCGAGTTCCAAGGCAACGCCCAATTCGGCGGCGGCCCGGTCGAACTCCTGGTGGAGCGCGAGGCTGCAGGCGAGATTGTAGCGCACGTTGGGATCTTCCGGCCGCAGTTGCACCAGACGTTCGTCGATGCAAACCGCGTCGCCGTGGCGTCCGCGTTCGGAGTAGAGGTCCCCCAACACTTCCAGGGCCTCGGTGAATCCCGGGTCGCGGCGCAGCAACGCCTCGACGAACCCGATCTCGATGTCGAGGTCGCGTTCGCGCGGACGGCTGCGTCGGCGGGATTGTCCCATTGCGGCCCCAATCTCGGGAACGGGGGGCGAAGCGTCAAGCCGTGGCGCGGGACACCGTGGAGATATGGCGGACGCCGGCGAAACATTTCCCCGCGCGCCGGGTACTGGGAAGCATGATGAAGCTGATGGTGGCGTGCGTGATGCTGGGATTGGTGGTCCTTTCGTTGCTGGTCCTGCCGTTGGCATTGGTGCTGGCGGTATTCGGCCTGTTCGTCTTCTGGGTCTGGATGCTGGTGGACGCGATCCGCAACGAGCGTTTGAGCGGTTGGTCCCGGGTGGGATGGGCGGGGGCGATCTGGTTCACCCATTGGATCGGGGCATTGCTGTACCTGATCGTGGGCCGTCGGGGACGGGCATGACCCGCGGATGCCGCCGGGTTCAATCGGCAGTCCAAATGGTTTGGCCCGAAAGCGGGAATCTGGCACAAGGGGCGGACCGTGATGGAATACGAAGCGGTGATCGGCCTGGAAACCCACGTCCAGCTCAAGACGAAGTCGAAGATGTGGTGTGGTTGCGCCAATGAGTACGGGGCGCCGCCCAACACCCACGTGTGCCCGGTGTGTCTGGGCATGCCGGGCGTGTTGCCGGTGCCGAACGAGGAGGCGCTGCGCCTGACGGCACTCACCGGGTTGCTGCTGGGCTGCGAGATTCCGGCCTTCGCGAAGTTCGACCGGAAGAACTATTTCTATCCGGATTCGGCGAAAAACTACCAGATCACCCAATACGACCGGCCCTCGACCCAGTCGGGATTCCTGGACTTCGAGTTCGCCAGAGGCATCCGGCGGGTGCGGATCACTCGGGCGCATCTCGAGGAAGACGTGGGGAAGAGCACGCACTTCGACCGTCACAGCGGCGTGGATTTCAACCGGGGAGGGGTGCCCCTGCTGGAGATCGTGAGCGAACCGGATCTCACCGGGCCGGAAGAAACCCAGGCGTATCTCAACGCGCTGACCGAGTTGTTGGTGCGCGGCGGGATCAGCGATTGCGACATGGAAAAGGGGATGGTGCGTTGCGACGTCAACGTGAGCGTCCGTCCGAAGGGAGCCCGCGAACTCGGTGCCAAGATCGAGATCAAGAACATGAACACGTTCTCGGGCGTGCGCCGGGCGCTCGAACACGAGATCCCCCGGCAGATCGAGGCGGTGCGGCGCGGCGACAAGCTCCGGCAGGAAACCCGCCGTTGGGACGACGACGCGGGGATCACCGAACCGATGCGCTCCAAGGAGGACGCGCATGACTACCGGTATTTTCCCGATCCGGACCTGTTGCCGTTGGTGCCGACCCCGGAATGGTTGGCATCGGTTCGGACGCTGGTGTCCGAACTGCCGTTGGCGCGGAAGCAACGGTTCATGCGCGATTATGGCCTGCCCGCCGGCGATGCCGATGTGCTGAAGGCCAACGTGGCGCTCGGAGACTTCTTCGAGGCC
>WBXI01000133.1 GCA_008933025.1 Verrucomicrobiota bacterium | reverse complement strand
GTCGTCGGCGATCGCCAGGGTCGGGTTGGACTGGGCCTCGGCAAGAGCAACGAAGTGGCGGATGCCATCAAAAAGGGCGGGCAGAGCGCGAAAGTCGCCATGCTGCAGGTGAGCCTTTCCGGGCCCACCATCCCCCACGAGGTCTACTCCCACTTCGGCGGAGCGAAAGTGCTCCTCCGTCCCGCGAGTCCCGGCACCGGGCTGATTTGCGGCAAGACCGTCCGGGCCGTCGTCGAGTGCGCCGGCATCCGTGATCTTCTCTCGAAGTCGTTGGGCTCCAAAAACGCCGCGAACGTGGCCAAGGCCACCCAAAAGGCTCTGCTCAAGCTCCGTTCCCGCGAGGCCATCTTCAGGGCCCGTGGTATCGAAAGCCGTCTGAAGAAGACTGCCGCCTGATCTTATGCGACTCCACGATCTCAAACCCCGCCCCGGTGCCAAGCACCGCCGCAAGCGTCTCGGTTCCGGCGAGTCCAGCGGCCACGGCAAGACTTCCGGCCGCGGTGGCAAAGGCCAGTCCGCGCGCTCTGGTTCCTCGATCCGCATCGGATTCGAGGGCGGCCAGATGCCCCTGATCCGCCGCATCCCGAAGCGCGGCTTCAACAACGCCCGCTTCAAGACCACCTACCAGGCCGTCAACCTCGATGCATTGAATGCTTTCGACGAGGGTTCGGTGGTGGACGAGACGCTGCTGCGCAAGGCCGGGCTCTCGAACGGCAAGGCACCCCGGGTCAAGGTTCTGGCCCGCGGCGAATTGACAAAGCGCCTGACGGTCCGTGCCGCGGCGTTCAGTGCCGCTGCCAAGGCCGCCATCGAGAAGCTCGGTGGCACCGCGGAAGTCGCGGCCTGACCCCGCATTTACCCATTCTCCGCAAGACCATGTTGGGCCAGATTCTAAAGACCTTCGGCAACTGCCTGAAGATTCCCGAGCTCCGCTCGAGGATCATCTTCACGGTCCTTGTGTTGCTCGTGGCCCGCATTGTCGCGCTGACTCCCATCCCCGGTTTGGATGGACACGCCCTCAACGCGCACATCGAGTCGCGCTCCAGCGAGGGCGGCGGCGTCGTCAACCTGTACAGCATGTTTACCGGCGGGGCGCTCGAGAAGTGCTCGGTCGGGTCCCTCGGGATCATGCCCTACATTTCGGCGACGATCATCATCCAGTTGCTGTCCGCGGTGCTGCCGGGGCTCGCCAAACTCTCCCGCGAGGAAGGCGGAAGGGCCAAGATCATCGCCTACGGGCGGTATCTCACCGTCCTGCTCTGCCTCGGCCAAGGTTTGGTCATGGCCATCGGATGGGAAAATCCGAAGGCCACCTTCGACTTCGACGGGAAGTTGGTGCTGATCGACAACCGTTTCATCTACCTGGCGCAGACGGTGGTGATCCTCACCACCGGCACCCTGATGCTGATGTGGCTCGGCGAGCAGATATCGGAGCGCGGTGTGGGCAACGGTGTGTCTTTGGTGATCACCATCGGGATTCTGGCGAGGTTGCCGCTTGCCGCTTCGGAGATTTATTCCGGGTTCGTGAGCCACGAGGGACTGGCGGCCCGATATCATTGGCCGCACGCCGTGCTCATGGTGCTTCTCTTGGTGGTGGTGGTGGCCGGGGTGATCATGGTGACCCAGGCACAGCGCAAGATTCCGGTCCAATACGCCCAGCGCGCCGTCGGTAAAAAGGTGTATGCCGGCGGCAATTCCTTCATGCCGCTGCGCGTCAACTACGCCGGGGTGATGCCGGTGATCTTTGCCTCCGCGATCCTGATGTTCCCGGCACTCTTGTTCGACAAGCTGGGACAGGCCAAGGGACTCCAGTTCTTCCTGGATCTGGCGCGTCTGATGAAGAGCGACTCTTGGTTCTATCTGGCGGCCGAGTCGTTGATGATCGTGTTCTTCAGCTATTTCTGGGTGGCCACCCAGTTCAACGAGCTTCAGATCGCGGATGATCTCAAGAAGCACGGCGGCTACATCCCGGGTGTCCGTCCCGGTGCGGCCACCAGCGATTTCCTGCACCGTTCCATGAGCCGCCTGACGTTGGCCGGCGCGATATTCCTCGCGGTCCTGGCCGGCATTCCGTGGCTGATGAATCGGTTCATGCACATCAATTTCAACGTTGCGACCTTCTTCGGCGGCACCTCGCTGCTGATCACCGTCGGCGTTCTGCTGGATACCATGCGACAGATGGAGTCGTACTTGTTGCTCCGGCAATATGATGGGTTTTTGAAAAAGGGCCGGGTTCGGGGTCGTTCCTGAGCCGGGTCCGAGTTCTTTGTCAGATCAACGGTTTCCAGTCGTCCGGAATCGGGACGACACCAAGAGATGGCCAAGCCGATCCTCAAGACGCCGGCCGAATTGGATTCGATGCGGCGGGCCGGGAGCATCGCGATGGCGGTGCTGCGGCGAGCCGTGGCGGCGGTGACCCCCGGGGTGACCACCGGCGAGTTGGATCGATTGGTCGGGGAGACGATACGGTCGCACGGTGCGGCCAGCGCGTTCCGCGGCTACCGCGATTTTCCCGCCGAGTGCTGCATATCGGTCAACGAAGGCGTGATCCACGGGATCGGCGATTCGCGGCGGTTGCAGTTCGGCGATCTGGTGAAGATCGACATCGGGGTGCGGCACGAAGGGTTCGTCGGGGACCTTGCCATGACGGTGCCCTGTGGTGGATGCTCGCCCCTCGGTCAAAAACTGATGGACGTGACGATCCAGGCACTGAGGGAGGGAATTGGGTACGCGCGGGCCGGCAATTCGACCAATGATGTGGGTCGCGCGGTGCAGAAAGTGGTGGAGGCGGCGGGATTCGGGGTTGTCCGCGAGTTTTGCGGGCATGGAGTTGGCCGCGGGGTCCACGAGGAACCGCAGGTGCCCAACTACTTCGACCGGCGCGGCGGCACCAAGCTGCGGGCGGGGATGACGATTGCCATCGAGCCGATGGTGACCGTGGGAAATCCCGCGGTGAAATTATTGGATGACCAATGGACGGTGGTGACGCAGGATAGACAGCTCGCCGCGCATTTCGAGCACACGGTGCTGGTGACGGACGGGGAACCGGAGATACTGACAAGCGACAATTTGCCGCCGCTTTATTGAGTGGCGGAGTAACGAATAAGAGATTTGGAACGATGAAAGTTCGAGCCTCGGTTAAGAAGCTTTGCGAGAACTGCAAGATGGTCCGGCGCAAGGGCGTGATCCGCGTGATCTGCTCAAATGCCCGCCACAAGCAGCGCCAAGGCTGATAATAAGGATTTTGCCATGCCACGCATTCTGGGTGTCGACATTCCGGGCGAGAAGCGCGTAGAAATCGCGCTCCGCTACATTTATGGGTTGGGTCCGGTGAACTCGCGCGAAGTCCTCGCCCGGGCCAACATCGACCCGGCCCTCCGCGCAAAGAACCTCTCGGAGGCGCAGCTTTCCCAGATCGTCAACGCGATCCAGGAAGGCAAGTACATCATCGAGGGCGATCTGCGCCGCGAGATCGGCATGAACTTGAAGCGCCTCCAGGCGATCAAGTCGTACCGGGGTACGCGTCACCTGAGGGGTTTGCCTGTGCGCGGTCAACGCACGCAGACCAACGCGCGAAGCCGGAAGGGTCCGCGCAAGACCGTCGGCGTGCAGCGCAATCCGAACGCCAAGGCCGGGACGCATTGATCCTGGCATTCACCGAGTTCATTTTCACCTGAAGCACCGATATGGCTGACGAGACGAAGCCCAAAAAAACCCCGACCAAGGCCGAGAGTGGCGAAAACGCCGCTCCCGCCGCGGAAAAACCGGCAAAGGCCAAGAAGGCAGCCGAGGGGGCCGTGGCCCCTGCCGCCGCTGCCCCTGCCGCAACCACCGCTTCCGGCGGCGCGGTTGCCGCCGAGGCGCCGACTGCCCCGGCTGCCGCCGTCGTTCCCGCGCTTGCGGGCGCGGCTGCAGCGCCGACCGCCGCCGAGTTGCTCGGGGAGGACCCCAAGGCCACCAAGATCATTCGTGCCAAGGGTGCGAAGAACATCTCGGTGGGCGTCGCCAACATTCTCGCGACCTTCAACAATACGCAGGTGACGATCACCGACATGCAGGGCAATTCCCTGGGCTGGAGCACCTCCGGCCGCGTCGGGTTCAAAGGCTCCCGGAAGAGCACTGCGTTTGCCGCCCAGCAGGCCGCCCAGGATGCCGCCCGGCAGGCGATGTCCCACGGTTTGCGCGAGGTCGAGGTCCGCGTCAGCGGTCCCGGCTCCGGCCGCGAATCCGCGATCCGCGCGTTGCAGGCCATCGGCCTGGACATCACGGCGATCAAGGACGTCACTCCGATTCCCCACAACGGCTGCCGCCCGCGCAAAAAGCGCCGCGTCTAACCGCAACCCTTTCCATCGCTAAAAATGGCTCGTTACACTGGTCCCCGCGTTCGCGTCAGCCGTCGGCTCGGCGTTCCCATCTTCGGCCCATCGAAGTATCTCGATCGCCGCAACTATCCGCCGGGCATGCACGGCCCGAAGTCGCGCCGCAAGAACAGCGACTACGCCGTCGGCCTGATCGAGAAGCAGAAGCTGCGCTTTTTCTATGGCCTCATGGAGCGGCAGTTCCGCAACGTGTACGAACGCGCGCTCCGCATGCGCGGCGTCACGGGCGAGAAGATGCTCCAGATCCTGGAGACGCGCCTCGACAACCTCGTCTATCACTCGGGATTGGCCCTTACCCGGCCCGCCGCGCGCCAGTTGGTTTCTCACGGCCACGTGAAGATCAACGGTCGCAAGGTCAGCATCCCCAGCTGCGCCGTGAAGGTCGGCGACATCATCGAGATCCGCGACCACGCCAAGTCGAAGGCCATTGCCCAGAAGAACCTCGAGGGTTCCACGGCCCGGGTTGTTCCCGACTGGATTTCGGTCGACCGCGACCACCTCAAGGCCACGTTGCTGCGGATCCCCGCGCGCGACGAGATCAACCCGATTGCCAACGAGCAGGCCGTCGTCGAGTTTTACAGCCGCTGATTCGTTCCCGCGTCCAACAAAAACCCCCGGCGCGGTGCGCCGGATTTGCAATTACATGGGGCCGGTCCCGGAGGGAACCCGAGGTCGCCGGCCCAGTTTAAAATTGCACCCCTACTGATATGCCAGTCCGTCTTGGTCGTTTCGAGCTCCCAAAGCGCCTCGTCAAGGACGAGTCCACCGCCACGGAGACCTACGCGAAGTTCATTGCCGAGCCCTTTGAAACGGGTTACGGGCACACCGTCGGGAATTCCATCCGCCGCGTCCTCCTCTCGTCGCTCGAGGGAGCCGCGGTCACGTCGCTCAAGATCGACGGCGCGATGCACGAGTTCACCACCGTCGACGGCGTGGTGGAGGATGTCACCGACATCGTGCTGAAACTGAAGAAGGTCAAGTTCAAGCTGCATACCCGGGACACGCAGACGCTGCTGCTCTCGGCCAACAAGGAGGGCGCCGTCACCGCCGGCGACATCCAGGTCAACCAGAACGTCGAGATCGTCAATCCCGGCCAGCACATCTGCACGCTCGATCGGAAGAAGAAGTTCGAGATGGAGCTCGAGGTGAAGGTCGGTCGTGGCTTCTGCCCGGGCGACGAGAACAAGAAGGTGGACCAGGCGATCGGGGTGATCGCCATCGACTCGATCTTTTCGCCGGTTTCCCGCGTTCGCTATGCGGTCGAGGCCGCCCGTGTCGGGCAGCGCACGGACTACGACAAGCTGCTGATCGAGATCTGGACGGACGGCCGGATCAGCCCGGACGACGCCCTGACCCAAGCCTGCGCGATCCTCCAGCACCATCTCGACGTGTTTGTCGGCTACGACAAGAACGCGGTGGAGTTCGAGGAAGAGACGAAGCCGGCCGACGACGACAAGTCGAAGCTGAAGAAGCTGCTGAACATGTCGGTCAACGAGATCGAGCTCAGCGTCCGCGCCGCCAACTGTCTCAACAACGCCAACATCACGACGGTTGGCCAGCTCGCGATGAAATCGGAGCAAGAGATGTTGAAGTACCGCAATTTCGGCAAGAAATCCCTCAACGAAATCAAGGAGAAGCTCGCTGCGCTCGGCCTCACGCTGGGAATGACGTTCGAGCCGGGTCTCCTGGATCCGCAGTCGGAAGCTGCCAAGAAGCTCTAAGTTCCCTGCACCATGCGACACCTTAAGCGCAATACGAAGTTCGGGCGTCATGGCGACCACCGAAACGCCATGCTCGCCAACATGGCGTGCAGCCTCATCAAGCACCGGCGCATCACCACCACCATCACGAAGGCCAAGGTGCTCCGGCCGGTCGTCGAGAAGCTCGTGACGCTCGGTCGCGAGGCCATCGGCGCCCCGACGGACAAGGGCGTGCATCTGCGCCGCCTCGCCGCCGCCAAGCTGCGCCAGCAACCGCGCAGTTTGTTCCGGGGCACGCCCACCGCCAAGGGCAAGGCCGCCCGCGACGCGTGGCGCGAGAACGAGGATGTCGTGCACATTCTCTTCGACATGATTGCCCCCGTGTTCAAGGACCGGACCGGCGGTTACGTCCGGATCGTGAAGCTGGGCCAACGCAACGGTGATTCCGCCCAGGAGGCGATCATCGAGTTCGTCGATCCCACCAGTGCCGCCGCGGCGACCCCGGCAGCGCCGGCTGCCGCGGCTCAGTAAGCCGGGACCGACGGCCAACCAATTGTTTCGCAAAGGCGTCCGCCCCCGTGGCGGGCGCCTTTTGCTTTTGACCCTTGCCTAGCGCCGGCGGCGACCGACACGCTGGCCCCCTCGTAACAATTCCCCAGCCGCCCGGTCCAAGCTCCCAGACGCCATGACCACCGAAGAAGCGATCGCCAAATTCCGCGATGCCTATGCCGCCATCCGCAACGAAATCGGCCGGGTCATCGTGGGCCAGGACGCCACGGTGGAGGGGACCCTCAATGCCGTGCTTGCCGGCGGCCACGTCCTTCTCGAAGGCGTGCCCGGGCTCGGCAAAACATTGCTCGTCCGCACCCTTGCCGATGTCCTCGACCTGAGATTTTCCAGGATCCAATTCACGCCGGACCTGATGCCCGCCGACATCCTCGGGACCAATCTCGTCGTGGAGGGGCCCACCGGTCGGCGCGAGTTCCAGTTCCAGAAGGGGCCGGTGTTCGCGAATCTCGTCCTTGCCGACGAGATCAACCGGGCCACCCCCAAGACCCAGTCGGCGATGCTCGAGGCGATGCAGGAACGGCAGGTGACGGCCGGCGGCGAGGTGCGCCCCCTGCCTTTGCCATTCTTCGTCCTGGCCACCCAGAATCCCATCGACCAGGAGGGTACCTACCCGTTGCCCGAGGCGCAGTTGGATCGGTTCTTCTTCAAGTTGGTCGTCGGTTATCCCACGGCGCAGGAACTCACCGAGGTGATCAACCGGACGACGGAAGGAAGGAAGGACACGCCGGACCGAGTGATCGACGGCCCCACGCTGCTGGAATTGCAGCAATTGGTGCGGCAGGTGCCGATCGCGACGCACGTGAAGGATTACGCGGTGCGTCTGGTGCTTGCCACCCACCCGAAGACGGCGACCGCGCTGTCCATCACCAACCAATACCTGCGGTTTGGCAGCAGCCCGCGTGGCGCGCAGGTCCTCATTCTCGCCGCCAAGGTCCGCGCCCTAGCCCAAGGGCGGTTCAACGTGAGTTTCGACGACGTGGCGGCGGCGGCCGTACCCGGGTTGCGGCACCGGCTGATCGTGAATTTCGAGGCCGAGGCCGAGGGCATCACCACCGAGCATGTCATCCACCAGGTCCTGCGCGAGGTGCCGCGGGACGCCGCGGTGACCGTCTGAGGAACCTTCGGTTTAGGACGCGCGCATGGCAGGGATCCTGACGCCCGAGTTGCTGCGGCGATTGGAACAATTCCAATTGCTCGCGGCGCGGCGTGCCAAGAGTTCGGCGAGGGGCGAACGGCGCAGTCGCGCCCGCGGCCAGAGCGTCGAGTTCGCCGACCACCGGAACTACGTCGTCGGCGACGACCTCCGGTACCTCGATTGGAATCTCTTCGGGCGCCTCGATCGTCTTTTCCTGAAGCTCTACGAGGAGGAGCGCGAATTGCCGGTCCGCATCTTTCTCGACGGCAGCGAGAGCATGACCTTCGGCACTCCCCCGAAGTTCGACTTCGCGCGTCAGGTCGCGGCCGCCATCGGCTACGTGGCTTTGTGCGGTTTCGACCGCGTCGCGGTCCATGCCTTTCCGGAGCCGCGCGCGTCCGACTTTGCGGACGCCGCCGGCCTCAACGTCCAGATGGCGGTGCGCGGTGCCTTGCGTGCCGTGCGCGGGCGAAAGTCGGCGATGGAATACTTCCGGAACCTGACCGCGCTGTCCGCCGGCGGTCCCGCCGACCTCAACGCGGCCCTGAAGCGCGGGGCGATGGAAGCGCGCCAGACCGGGCTTGCCGTCGTGCTCAGCGATTTTCTGGATCCCGGCGGCTACGAGGCGGGGCTCCATGCCCTCGTGGCCCGCGGTTTCGAGGTCAACGTGATCCAGATCCTCGCGCCCGAGGAATTGAACCCGACGGCGTTCGGCGACCTTCGGCTCGTTGATTCCGAGACGGGGGCGTTGCAGGAGGTCACCTTCGGCAAATACCGCCTCGCCGCCTACCGGCAGTCGGTCGCCAACTACGTCCAACGTCTCCGCGAGTTTTGCCAATCCCGGGGCATGGGTGTCTTCAGCGTCGGCTCGGGCACCTCGCTCGAGGAACTCCTTCTCAAGCAACTCCGCGCCTCCGAAATCTGGGCATGAACGCATCCAACCCCATCCGTGCAACTTCCGTGTCCCGGCGCCGCTTTTTCGGGACGGCCTTTGCCGCCGCGGCCGCGGCCGGCCTCGCCGCGGAGGACCACGTCGAGTTGCCTTTCGAGAACGGTGGTCGCCCGCTGGTCCGGTATCCGCAAAAGCGCCCGTTGATCCGCCTCACGAGCCGGCCCCCGCAGTTGGAGACGCCGATGGAGGTCTTCGACGGGGGTGTGCTCACCCCCAACGACGCCTTCTTCGTCCGCTACCACCTCGCCGGCGCGCCTCCACCGCGCGAAGTCCTGGTGCCCGGCGCCTTCCGCCTCGCGGTCAAGGGGAGCGTCGACGCCGTGTTGTCGTTGTCGATCGACGACCTGAAGTCCCGGTTCGCCGCCGCCGAGGTGGTGGCGGTGAACCAGTGTTCCGGCAACGGCCGCGGCTTCTTCCGACCCCGGGTTCCCGGCGGGCAGATGGGCAACGGGGCCATGGGCTGCGCCCGCTGGGGCGGGGTGCGGTTGGCGGATGTGCTCAAGGCCGCCGGGCTCCGGTCGGGCGCGAAGCAGGTCCTCCTCGACGGTCTCGACAGGCCGCCTTTGCCCGGCGTGCCGGACTTCGTGAAGGCGCTCGATGTCGAACAGGCGCTCGATCCGGACGTGTTGCTGGCGTTTTCCATGAACGGCGAGCCGTTGCCGTGGCTCAACGGATTCCCGCTGCGTCTCGTCGTTCCCGGCCACTACGGCACTTATTGGATCAAGCACCTCCACGAAATCACCGTCGTCGACGGCGAGTTCAAGGGCTACTGGATGGATCCCGCGTACCGGATTCCCGACGACCCGTGCGCGCATGTGGAGCCCGGCACCAAACCCCGCCACACGGTCCCGATCACGCGGTTCAACGTGCGTTCGTTCCTCACCAGCCTTTCCGACGGGGCTCATGTCGGGGCGGGGGCCGGCGTGCGTCTGCGCGGGATCGCTTTCGACGGCGGGGCGGGCATCCGCGAGGTGGTGGTTTCGGACGACGAGGGGCGGACGTGGCGTGCGGCGACGCTGGGCCGCGACGAGGGGAAGTTCGCGTTTCGCGAGTGGACCCTCGACTGGCGTCCGGAAGGGAAGGGGCCGCGCGAATTGCGGGTCCGGGCGGTCAACCGACTCGGCCAAACCCAACCGATCGACCCGCTGTGGAATCCCGCCGGCTACATGCGCAACGTGGTCGAGCGGGTCCGTGTCCATGTTTCCTGAACCTGCCATGAACGTTCCAACCTGCCGGATTTTCCGGGCCGCGGGTGCCCTGTGTTTGTTCGCCGCGTCGTGGTCGATGGTCCTCGGCGATGCCGGGTCGGTGCCGGAGGAATGGAAGCTGCCGGCCGAGTGGGTCCAACTGAAGGCGGGCAAGGGCCGTGAATTGGCGGCGGGCCAATGCGTGGTCTGCCACTCGGTGGATTACGTGACGACGCAGCCGCCCCTGGGCCGCGCGGCATGGACCGCGACCGTGGAAAAGATGCGCGCGAAGTACGGCGCGCCATTGCCCACCAATTCGGTCGCTCCTTTGGTCGATTACCTCGTGTCGGCCTACGGGAAGCCGGACGCGCCGAAGTGACCCGCGCGGGCCCCCCATGAAGTTCCTCGCCCCCACCGCACTCTGGTTCGCCCTGGCACTGCCGGCGGTGGTGGTGTTTTACCTGCTCCGGCGCAAGCGGGTGACGCGCGTGGTGCCCTCGACGCTGCTGTGGCAGCGGTTTCTGGCCGAGACCCAGGCCAGCGCCCCTTTGCAACGGCTCCGGCACAATTGGTTGCTGCTGCTCCAACTGTTGCTGCTCGCGCTGCTCGTGCTCGCCCTCGCGCGCCCCTACTTCTCGGGCACCGAGCCCGTCGGGAAACTGATGGTCGTGGTGCTCGATGCCAGTGCCTCGATGCAGGCCACCGACGAGACGCCCAACCGCTTCGAGCGCGCCCGCAGGGAGGCCCTCGCGCTGGTCGACGGGCTGAATGCCGGCAAAGGCGGCCAGATGGTCGTCCTCGTCGCCGGTTCGAATGCCGAGGTCCGGCAGAGCTCCACGTCCGAGAAAGCCGCGCTGCGACGGGCCATCGAGGGCGCCAGGGTGACGGATTCCCAGACGCGCCTCGCCGAGGCCCTGCGCGTCGCCGAAACGCTCATCCGCGACAAACCCGAGGCCGAGATCCATCTGTTCAGCGACGGCGCGGTTCCCGAGTTGTCCGAGTTCGAGACCCGCGATCTCCGCCTGGTTTTCCACCGCGTCGGCACCCGCGCCCGCAATGCCGGCATCGTCGCCTTCGACGTCAAACCCAACCCCGAGGATCCGTCGAAACGCGCGCTGTTCCTCAACGTCGCGAACGTCCATTCCCAACCCATCGACGCCCGCCTCGAATTGTCGTTCGAGGGCCAGATCGTCGATACCAAGACGCTTCGGCTCGACGCGACCAACTCCACGCCGGTGGTGTTCCTGGCCTCGCAGTCGCGCGACGGCGTTTTCACCGCGAAGCTGGTGGTCGACGACGATCTGGCCGCCGACAACCAGGCCAGCGTGGTCAGCCTTCTCCCGCAACCCGTCCACGTCCGGTTGGTCACCAAGGGGAATCGTTTTCTCGAGAAAGCCCTCGCCGCCGCCGGGCCCAATGTCGAGACCACCGTCGTCGCGCAGCTTGCCGATGCCGACGCCAAGGACG
>WBXI01000132.1 GCA_008933025.1 Verrucomicrobiota bacterium | reverse complement strand
GGCCGGGGCGTCGGTGCCCGGCACGACGAACTGCAATTCCACGACGCCGTCCGGCGCGCCGGACGTGCGGGAATCGCCGAGCACGTTGGCCGGCGAGACCGGGACGAAGCGGTCGGGGCGATCGGAGGCGACCCGGATTCCCTCGGTCGTGGAGAACCGGATGCCGATCGGTCGGAACTGGTCGGCGACGACGGTTCCGGCGGGCAATTCCTCGAAGGTGATCAACCGGTCGCCGACGTCGGGCGAGGTGTACAGATGGCTTTGGGGCACGATCTCGGTGCCGCGGGCCGCGGTGATCCAGGAGAACTCGAGCCCGCTCTGGCCGACCGCGTTCGCGGCGTAGAGAAGGGTCACCTCGTACAGACCCTCGCCGCCGAACCGGACCGGCATCCACGTGTACGAGAAACCGCGATCGGCCGCCGTGCCCAGGGTGCTGCCCGCCACCTCCAGAAGGAATCCGTCGTCCGAACCCACGCCCAGATTCAACTCGATCTCGGGCGTGGCGGGGTCGAGGTCGAGATCGCGCTCGACGCGGAGATAGAAGTGGTGGCGCAGGATGAAATTGGACGCCGCGAGACCGCGGACCGCCTCGGGGGGCGTCACCGTGGTCGCAAAAAACCGGTCGAACTGGTCGCCGACCCCGATGATCGAACCGGGCCGCGGAAAATCGATTTCGGGCGACAAGGTGGTGCCACTCGGCGAGAGGCCCGCGAGTTGGTCGTGCCCGGGCGGGCGACCGCCGCCGATGCCGTTGAACAACTCGATGCGGACCCCGTCGCCGTCGACCGGCGGTGGCGACTGGCGGGTGGCGTTGGCCAGGGGGATCGATCCCGCCAGCCCGAGGACCCGGGCGTTTCCGGAACGGACGGATCCGGCGGCATTGGACACCCTGACGGAATAGTTGCCCTGATGGCGGCCGAATAGGGACCGAGATCGAGGGACTCCGAGGTGGCGCCCCCGATCGGGTTTTGTTCGCGGTACCACTGGAACGCGAGGGTCGGCGAACCGGTGGTGGCAACCGCGAGGCGCACGGGTTCGCCCGTGCCGGCAAACCGGTCGCCGGGCGGCACGACAATCCGCGGCGGTTGGAGCGCGGCGTCGCGGACGGTCGACACCAGATCGAGGGCGACCGGCGAGTACTCGGTGTTGAAGGCCAACTCCCCGGCGAGATCCAGCCCCGAGACCTCGGAGAACTGCCCGGAGCGCGACTGCGCGGCCAGGACCGTGAACCGGGTGCCTTCGGCGGGGGCGAATGCCGGATCGTGGGCGATCTCCGCACGTCCCGACAAGACGGCGCCCAGATCGACGTTCAGTCGTCCGGCGCCGGTGGTGGCGGCGTTGATCCTGAGGACACCCGCGGGCGGTTGGGAAAAGGAACCGGCGAGGCGCAGGACGGTGGTGGGCGCGGTGAGTTCCAGGATTCCCTCGTTGGCGAAGGTGGATCCGTGCAGGTCCCAGATCCCGCCGTCCGCGGTGATGGATCCACCGGCGGCGTTGCGGAGGCCGGAACGGAACTCGACGGACAACCCGGCGTTGAGAACGCCGTCGTTGCGCAGCGGGGCGCCGACGAACCGGGCGCCTTGGGCACCGGCCGCGAAGTCGAGCCGGGCGCCGGGGGCGTTGACCACCGAGCCGCCATCCGGACTCGACAGTCCGGACGACCAACCGCCTTCGCGCGACACGCACACGAGCGTGCCGCGGTTCGTGAAATTCGCGGGCAAGGTCAGGTTGGCGTGCCCACCGACCGGGGAACCCACCACCACGACGGTCGCGGAGGCCGGGTTGTCGGCGAGGAGTCGGGAGGCACCGCCATGCAGTTCGAAAGTCGTGGCCACGGCCGGGGCCACCGAAAGATCCAGGTCGGCATCGAGGAACCGAACCCCGGTCCCGACCGTTCCCCCGGCGCTGGTGTACGTGCCCCTGAAGTCGAGGTTTTGCGACCCGACCCCCGCGATGCTGCCCGCGTTTTCCAGCGAACCGGCGAACGAACGTTGGCCGCCGCTGCCCGTGCCGACGGTGAGGGTTCCCGTCGCGCCGTTGCGCAGGGTGGCACCCGTGTCCGTGACGATCGTCGACGCCCAACCGCCGCCGATCGATTCGCAGTGGATGTGTCCGGCGTTGACCGCCCCGGCCAATGTCACGAGCTCGCAGTGACCGAACAACGCGTTGCCCTCGACGCGCAGGGTGACGCCGGGAGCGAGGTTGGAACCCAGCGTGCAGCCGCGTCCCACGAACAAGGTCGACGCGATCGCGGTCGGCGCGACGTCGATGCGGCATCCGGCGGCATAGACGGCGCCCGACAGGGAACCGCCGGTGAATCCGAAGGTGCCGTTCCGGACCTGCAGGCGTCCGCCGTCGGCGACCGCCACCGTGCCGCCGGCCTGGACGAATTGGATGGAATCCAGCCGCTGGACGTCCAGGACGATCCCGCCTTCCACGGCGATGGTTCCCTCGTTGCGGAGGTCGCCCGTGATGGAGCGGGCGCCGTTCGAGCCCTTGGCGATCTCGATCCGTCCGTCGCCGGCGTTGCGCAGGACGTCGCGTTCGGTCCGGGTCAATTCCATGGCCGAGGTCCAGCCGGCGCCGATCGATTCGAAATGCAGGATGCCGTGGTTGGCCACGGGTTGGGGGGCGCGCAGGTTGGCATGGCCGGAACCGCCGCCCCGGATCCACAGCGTGTAACCCGCCGGCACGTCGGTGAGGAGCAGGTTGTCGCCGCCGTCGACCAACAGCGTGTGGGGCGACTGCGGGACCGTCGGCAACGAAAGTTGGGTCGACACGAATTGGACGGGGCCCCCGACACTCCCGCCCGCGCCCTCGTAGGCGCCCGATACCGGCAGGCGGTAATCGTCTTCCGCCACCAACCGGCCGGCGTTGGAGAACACGCCGTTCAGCGAGCGCACACCGCCCGATCCCAATCCCGACACCACCGTGCCCGTCGGGCCGTTCGACAGTCGGTAGATTCCCGTGTTGATCGAGCTCGTCCACCCGGCGTCGCGCGACTGGAGGCGAAGCGTGCCGCGGTTGATGGCATCGCCCGCCAGGGAAAGGGTGGTGTGCTGGAACAGCGAGCTGCCCTGCACCCAGAACGTGACGGACGGGGAAAGATTGGCGACCAGTTGGCAATTGCCACCGACGAACACCGTGGAGGGCTCGATCACCCCGGGCGTGGCCTCGATCCGGCCGTTGACCACCACGGCCCGACCCGTGACGCGGCCGCCGGCGAAGAGGAAGCTGCCCGTGTCCAGCCACAGGTACGCGGCATCGGCCACCTCGACGCTGCCGTCCGCCTGCGTCCATGTCGCGCCACCGGTCTTCGCGATGCGGGTGGGGTGGCCGACCGACATCTGGCCGTGGTTCTCGAAGTCGCCGTCCAGCGCGCGGTCGCCGCCCGAGCCCGGATCCACCGCCAGGCTCGAACCCGTCGCGCCGAACAGCGGGCCTCCCTGAATCGCGAGCGTGGCGCTCCAGCCGGCATTGACGCTGTCGAGCCGGAGGGTGCCGCGGTTCGTGCGTCCCGAGGACCAGGTCGTGCGGGCATGTGCCCCGCGCGACGAACCGCGCACCACCACCGTCAAACCGGGCGGGATTTCGCCGTCCAGGGTCGAGTTGCCGATCGTCACGATGGGGCTGGTGCTGGATGCCAATCCCGACAGGGACAGCCCGGCCCCGACGATGGTCACCGGACCTTGCACATGGGCGCCGGCGAGGGTGAGCGTCCCGGCACGGGCCTCGAGACCGGCCTGCGTCGCGATCCCGATTCCGGCGATGCGGAGCGGACGCGAGGTCACCAGACTCGCGACCTGTACGTCGGCACCGTCGACCAGAACCTCGGTTCCCGCCCCGAGCACCACGTCGTCGCCGGCAGCCGGCAGGACGTTGTTGCTCCAGTTGCCGGGATCGCTCCAATGGAGACCGTCGCCGCCGCCATCCCAACCGACGGGAATCGCCGTGGCGGTGGTGGCAAGCCCGAGAAAAAGCATGGCGGCCAGGCGCCGGGAAAGATGTCCGGGATTCATGAAGGGGTTGGGACTCGGGTTTTCCAAAAGCTGCAAGGCTCCCGCGGGCAATTCCGATGCCAGACCCCGGGGAACCGCGTGCATGCGAACCGAAAAGCGGCCCCGCCGGCAAGACGTTCCATCGCCGGGCGATTCGGTGGGTGCATCCTGCCGGGGTGGCGATCGACCTCGCGGGCCGCAGTCGACGGCGGAGCCAACCGCGTCGGGGTCTCGTCCCGTCTCCAAAGCGATCGCGGATGGCACCCGGCCGGCGCTTTGCTAGCCTGCGTCCATGCAATCGCTCTCGGAAGTCGTCCGGGCCCTGAGGGCCGAGATCGCGGCGTCGCTCGCCGACGAGGGCCCCCTGCCGGAAGGTTGCCGATGGGTCGCCGATCGCGTGGTCGCCACGCTCGGGTTTTCGGTGGTCACCTCCCCGGAAGACGGTGCTTCGGGAAGGACGCCCCGCTTCGTGGTGGCGACCGGCGGGGGGGCCGTCCATTCCCTGCGGGTCGAGTTTGCCCCCGGGGAGCCGGTCCCGCGGGCGGTGGGTGCCCCCGCGGCGACCGATGTTCCGGCACCGGCTCCACGGCGACTTCGCGGCGAGGCGACGCAACCCGCGGTGGAGATCCTGTCGGGCGTGTTCGGGGCACCGGGCTTCGACAGTTCGGCCCGGGCAACCGTGTTCCGCGAGGCGCTGGACCCCCTGGATGGGGCGGGCGTGCGACGGTTGATGGAAACGCTGGGCGACCGGGAACCGACCGGGGATCGGGCGGCGGACCACGCGCGGCATCTGGTGCGTCGGGTGATCGCGAGCGGGCCGGGCACCGTGGAGGACGGGGTGGCGGCGCTGCGCGGATTGTTCGCGATCCACGACGCGGGCGAATTGCTGGGGCTGATCGAGGACCGTTGGCGGACGCAGGACGATTGGCTGGAGTGAGCCGCGGCTTGGCGTTCGGCCCGGGGCAGGCCACCTTCCGGCCGCTCATGCAAACGCTGACGCTCGGACATTCGCCGGACCCCGACGATGCCTTCATGTTCTACGGACTCGCGAAGGGCCTGATTGCCACGCCCGGACTCGCGTTCGAGCACATCCTCCAGGACATCCAGACCCTCAACGAGCGCGCCGTCCGCGGCGAACTCGACATCTCGGCGGTCAGCATCCACGCCTACGCGCACGTGAGCCGCGACTATGCGTTGCTGCCGAGTGGCGCGAGCATGGGCGACGGCTACGGGCCGATGCTGGTGGCGCGGCGGAAAATGGATCGGGGCGAGGTGGCGAAGGCGCGGATCGCCGTCCCGGGCCGGATGACCAGCGCCTTCCTCGCGCTCCAGCTGTGGCTGGGATGCACGGCGGACGCGATCGACCACGTGGTGGTGCCTTTCGACGAGATCTTCGCGGCGGTGAGGCGGGGCGACGCGGACGTGGGGTTGATCATCCACGAGGGACAATTGACGTACCGCAACGAGGGTCTGGAACTCTGCGAGGATCTCGGCGTCTGGTGGGGTTCGGAGAACGAGGGATTGCCGCTGCCGCTGGGTGGGAACGTGATCCACAAACGGCACGCGCCGGAATTGCGGAAGCGGGTTTCGGACATCCTGACGGGCAGCATCCAGTTCAGCCTCGACCATCGCGCCGACGCCGTGGCGCACGCGATGCAATGGGCACGCGACATGGGTCACGATCTGGCGGACCGGTTCGTGGGCATGTACGTGAACCACTGGACGCTGGATTACGGCGAACGTGGCCGCGAGAGCATCCGGCGGTTTCTCGACCGCGGGCAGGCGCTGGGGGCCGTGCCCCGGGCGCCGGCGCTCGAATTCGTGGCCTGACGGAAAGCGGCGGCGGGCCCGGGGCGGTCGGCGGACCCGGGACGCGCGAAGCGGTCCGGTCCGGTCCGACCGCAACACAACCCGTCGGCCGGTGTCAGATTGGCGACATGCAACTCCGACTGCTTCGATGGACGTTGGTCGCCTCGGGGATCGCCTGGGCGGCCTCCGTGTTCGGCATCTTCCTGCCTTGGGACGCGGCGGAGCGCGCGTTGGTCGGGTTGGGTGCCGGGGCGATTCCCCGCGATCCGATGCTGGAATACTGGCTCCGGATGGCGGCCGGAGCGTTCACGTTCGTCGGCATCTGGTTCTTCGTGATGGCGGCGCGGCCCCGGACCCACGCGGCGGCGATCCCATGGTTTGGAGCGCTGATGGTCGCGGAAGGGATCGTGTTGCTGGTGTCGGGAACGCGGCTGGGATTGCCGCCGTTCCCGTTCGCGGCGGACACGGGTGTGTGCCTTGCCGGCGGCGTGGCCATCCTCGCGCTGTCGCCGCACGCGCGGTCCGGTTCCTGACGTCGTCGGCCGCGGCCTATTTCAACGTCTGCAGGTAGGCCTGGATGTCCGCCAGTTCCTGCGCGTTGAAAAGGTCGCCCATCGGCGGCATCGGCGATTGCCCCAGGTTCTCGTATCCCTGCGCCAGCACCTTGTTCGGCTCCATCAGGCTCTCGCGGATGTAGGCCGCGTCCTTCCGGGTCGCGATCCCGTCCAGCGGCGGTCCCACGGTGCTGCCCTTGCCGGCAAGCGAGTGGCAGAGGATGCAGGCCGCCGGATGCCGGTGGAAAATGTCCGCGCCGCGCCCGGCATCCGCGAGGACGGGCTTTGCCGTGTCCTCGGCCGGGAGGAGTTCGGACAACCGGACATCGTCGAACCATCCCTCGCCGCGCGCGACGAAGAGGATGTTGATGCTGCCGCCCGTGGCTTGGCCGTTTTTGAACGTCGCCTCGACGCGGGACCATTCGCCGTCGCGCGTCACGCGCTCGGTCTCGTACCGGTTGAGGTGGTCGTTGAAGCTGAGCTTGCCGCGCAGGCCGAGCCCTTTCACCCAGCCGGAAAGCCGGTACTCCGTGTTGGGTCGCAGCGCGACGTCCGCATAAAGGCTGGTGTCCGCCTCGCCCTCGGCCGCGACGCAGTGGGCCGCGCGGTTGCCGGAATGCGCGGCGCCGGCACCCGTGGTGCTTTCCCACCGGGCGGTCTTGTTGGCGGGGCGATCGCCGTAATCGCGTCGTTTCCAGCCGGCCGGCAACCCGTCGGCGCCGAGCGTCTCGAGCCCGCCGTTGGGAAGCAGGTTCGGTCCCTCGGCGAACAGTTCGACGCGGTGGCGCCGGGCGATGACCCGGCCGGCCTCGGCCAGCCATTCGTCGGCGCGGTTCGCCGGGTTCCGGACGAGGGCACCGACCATGGTCTGGACCTGCGGGGTGGTCGGGAAGGACGCCAACTTCACCAGCGCGGCCAACCGGGTGGCCGGATCCGGATCGCTGACCACGCCGGCCCCGAAAAAGAGCGTCTGGGCGGCACCGTCGTCGCCGAGCGCGCGGACCGCGTTGCGGCGGAGCACGGGGTCGCGGGCGAGCAGGGCGGCCCGGTGCGTGGCGGTGTCGAGCGCGCCGAGACCCTGGAGGGACCAGAGCGCGTGGAGGGCGGGGATCGGCGCGTTGGTCTTCCCGGCGAGGGCCTTGAGTTCCGGCACGGCGTCGGCGCGATGTCCCTCGACCAGCAACCGTTGGGCGGTGAGACGCCAGAAGGGATTCCCGTCGGACAATGCCGAGACCCATCGGGGGGTGCCGGCGTTGGCCAGCGAACGGATCGGGGCCGGCTGGGCCTTGTCCCAGACCACCCGGTAGATCCGGCCGCGCGCATGGTCGCGCAGGGGGTTTTCGTGGGCGCCGCCGGGCCCGGTTTTCGCCGCGTACCCGCCGTTGCCCACGCTGGGCGTGGGGTTGTGCTGGATGATGAAATTCTGCCAGTCGACGAACCACACGGCGCCGTCCGGCCCGACCTCGGCAAACACGGGCGACATCCATTCGTCGGTGCTGGCGACCAGATTGAAGCCGTCCTTGGCGACATAGCCGGCGCCGTTGGGTTGCAGGTCCATGAGCGCGACCAGCTTCATGGTCGGTTCGCAGACCATGGCCTTGCCCTGGAGACGCGCGGGCAGGTTCGGCGAATGGATGATGGCGCTGCCGGCCGCCGCGGTGTAGCCGCCGAAGACGTCGACCTGCCGGAAGTTCGGCGTGATGGGATGGGCGAGGGTCTCGGTGTTGATCCGCTTGGCGGTCATGGCGCGGAGACCCGGGGGAACGGCCGACGCGGGAATGCCGCCGAAGAAGATGGGCGCGTTGTTGGCGGTGCCCCCGAATTGGTCGCCCGCCGCGTTCGCGCCGTGTCCCCAGCTGTTGTTCGAGAACTGGTGCAGGAATTCGAGCGCGGAGCCGTCCGCCTTGAACCGGTAGGTGCCCATCGCGAACTGCTTGTGGACGCCGCCGACGGTCCCGTTGAACCCGGAATAGCCGACGCACCCGTAGAGCCAGTTGTCGTGCCCGTAGTGGAGGTTGCTGGCCTGCGCGTGGGTATCGCCGATGCCCCAGCCCTCGAGAATCGTCCGGCGCACGTCGGCCTTCCCGTCGCCGTCGGTGTCCTTCAGGAAGAGGAAGCGCGGCGGTTGCGACACGATCACGCCGCCGTCGGCGAACACCAGGCTGGTCGGCAGGTTGAGGTGGTCCGCGAACACCGTGAATTTGTCCGCCTTGCCGTCGCCGTCGGTGTCCTCGCAGATCTTGATCGAGTCGTTGCCCTCGCCGCTCGGGGTCACGCCGTGCGGATAATCGCGGGTCTCGCAGACCCAGAGTCGGCCGCGCTCGTCCCAAGCCATCGAGATCGGCTTCGAGACGTCGGGTTCGCCCGCGAACAATTCCATGCGGAGGTCGGGCGCGAGTTGGGTGCGCTCGACGCTGCCCTTGACGGAGAAGGGTTGCTGGAAGGTGACGGGTGCCGGCCGCTTCTCGTAGTTGGCGACGTTCGGGTTGGGTTCGCGCCGCTCGGATTCGCGACCGGCGACGAAGGCTTCCCACGCCGCGCGGCGATCCGCGCCGAGTTTGCCCACGATGCGGTCGCGCAGCGTGCCGGCAAAACCCTTCGCGGCCCACGCCGCTTCCTCCACCGGCAATCCACCCGACACGATCTTCCCGGCATCGACGGTTGCCAGCGCGGGGAACCGGTCGGCGGGCGCGTCGAGGAGCACGACGTCGAAACGGGCCATCCAATCGGCGGTGGCGACGGCGGGATCGGAACTGTAGTCGAACCAGACGGCATCGCGTCCGAGTTCTCGCATGACGGCGTGGCAATGGCGCGACGCCGGCGTGCCTTCCTGGCCGAGGAAGAGGACGCGGATGGGTTGCGCGTGCGCGGCCGAGGCGAGCGCCACGGCGGCGGCAAGGGAGAGTGCAGCGCGGGAAATCATGGCGCGATTTGAGCCCGGCGACGGTACCGGAGGGAAGGGGAAAGAGCCGCGGAAACAGGGGGGAGACACCACCCCTCCCCAACCGGTTCGGTGGGGCGTCGGACATTCCAGATGCCGTCGCGGCTACCCGGGGATTTCAAGCGGCAGGACGGTTCGGACGTCGTTTCGGATGTGGCATTCGTCGCCCGGTCGGGCGGAGTCCCGCCAGACCCGCGACGGGAATCCCGAAAACAGGTCGGCATCCGGATCCGGCGTCAGGCCGTGGGCGCGGACGGAAAGATCCATGCGGCGTCCCCCGGAATGGGAGGGTTCGCGAGCGCTGCGAACTCGCCGCGTTGCCACGCCCAAGCGGGCTACTTGGCCGGGACGGTGTCGACGGTCACCCGGGCCCGCAGACCTTCCAGGGTCTTCGGTCCGATGCCACTGACCCGCAGTAGGTCGTCGACCTTCGTGTAGGGGCGTCCGGCGACGATGCGGCGGGCCAGATTGTCGTTCACCCGAGGCAGGAGCATGAGGTCCTCGACGGAGGCCGTGTTCACGTGGATCACCCGGGTGGATTGTTCGGCGATCTGTTCCCGCGACGGCGACTTGCCGCATTGCTTGAGGCCGACCGCCGCCAATAGCGCGGCGATGCCGAGTCCGACGACCCGGGAAACGATCCGCGAGGTGGCGTTGCGGACGACGCGGCGGCCAAGACCGCCCAAGGGATCGTCTGATCGGCTCATGGCGTCGATTGGGTCGCGGACGGGAGCGGCCGTCAACAGCGCCAGGGCCGGAAGTGGGCCCGGCAGCGGTCGCGCCAGCCGGCCGTGGGACCAGTCTTCCCAAGCCGGTTCGGCAAAAACCAACCGCGTTGGGGCGACGCAAGAATCCGGGCACCGTGTGGGCGATCGGCTTCGCCAGGCCGGACCCGCGGGCCATCGGCGTCCCAAGTCGGGGGAGGTGGCGGTGCCGCGGGGTCAGCGGATGTCGTAGCGGGCAGGCGCGGGTTCGCGGGTGCGGATCCAGAGGCGCGCGTCCGCCGCATCGTGATGCCAATCGGCGCCTTCGGACAGTGGTTGGCCATTCCTGCTCACCGACGACGGCTTGGTCTCGAGCCGGATCCTCAGGACATGGGGTTTTGCGGTCCCGGTGACCGCGACGCGCAGGCTGTTCCCGCTCTCGACCCGCACCGTCGTGGTCCCGGTACCGTCGGGTTGGTGGGCGACGAACTCGTTGGTTCCCCGGGGCCAGATCGCCCACGTTTGGAATCCCTTCGAATCCTTGTCGCCAAATCCCGTGTAGGCACGTTCCACGTTCATCGGGACGATCGCGCCGTCGCGGATGTAGACCGGGAATTCGGCGAGGGGAAAGTCACGGGCCAGCCGTCGGGCTCCCACGAGGGTCTCGCGGTCGTGGTCCAGCAAACGCCAGGTGCCCGGCGGCAGGTCGACGGTCTGCCGCGTCGCGTCGCGATAGATCGGCGCCACGAAGAAGTCGTCGCCGAAGAAGTATTGGTAGCGGTCGCCCTCGGGTCGGATCAGGGGTGGAGCCCCTTCGTGGCAGCGGACCACGTGGGTGTACATGTAGGGCACCAGTTCGGTGTGGAGCCACGCGTACCGGCGTATGATCTCGAGTTCCTCCGCGGACCGTTTCCAGAGGCGGCGCTCGCCGTGGCCGCCGTTGAGGAAAAAGCCGGTGAAGGCCGCGAACTGGGCCCAGCGGATGTAGAGCCGCGGCGGGATCGGTTCGCGGCCGTGGTAGCCCGCGACGTCGTCGCCCACCACGAACCCCGTCGCGCGGGCATCCTTGCCGCCCGCCGAGATGAGCGCGGAGCTGAACTGCTCAGGTTCCGCCACCACGGTGGCCAACAAACGGACGGTCGAGTCCGACCGACACGTCCCCTCGCCCACGACCCCCGCGGAGGGCTTGCCGACGAGACTGCTGTCGAAGATGTTGCGCTCGACGATGGGGTCGACGTAGCTTGCCCTGGGGAGCGCGACGGCACGTTCGGGGGCGGCCACCGACTCGACGGGGGCAGCCGCGTCGGGACCCTGCGGGGCCTCCGCATCCGTGTAGGTGCGCGCGGCGGCATCGTCCGGCAGCGCGAGCATCCGCCCGACCGCGCGCGCGGCGACCAGCCCACCG
>WBXI01000131.1 GCA_008933025.1 Verrucomicrobiota bacterium | reverse complement strand
GCACCGAGAAGGGACTGCTCGCCACCGCCCGTTCCGGTCCGGGCGTCAAACTCGTCAAGGAAGCGCTGGACCAGTCGGATTCCTTCTTCGAGGTGCTGGAGGCCACCTGCAACGACCTCGCCACCAAGCCCGGTGGCGCCGGGGCGAACCTGCCCGCCGCCGATGCCCTGCCCGACGCCCCGCCGGCCCGCCCCGCCGCGGCGACCGGCGGACGCGATCGTCCTTGGAACGTCCTCCGCGTGCGCCGCCCCGACCTCGTCCAGGACACGCTCACGCTCGCGATCCAACGCCTGCGCGAATCCATCTCGGAACAGATCCAGCAGTCCGACGACAAGGAAACCGGCGAGGAACTTGCCGAGTGCAACCGACGGCTCGCCGATCTCCGCCTGGCGGTGCAGACGTTCCTCAAGCAGGACGCCGAGGAACATGTCTACTGGGTCGAGCGCACCGGCCGGACCCAACGTGCCCTCTCCCTCAATGCCGCACCCGTCGATGTCGCCGATTTCCTCCGGCAACGTCTCTTCGGGACCGCGACCAGCGTCATCCTCACCAGCGCCACCATGGCGGTGAAGGATGCCACCGCCCACGCGCCGCGCCGCGCCGGCCAACCCCTGCCCCCAACCGATCCCGCCGGGGGACGCCCCGCCGCCCCCACCCCGCGCGGCGCCCTCGACTACGTCGCGCGGCGGGTCGGCGCCGAATCCGCCCGGCAACTCCAGGTCGGCTCGCCCTTCGACTACTCGAGGCAGATGAAGGTGTTCGTCGCGGGAAAAATGCCCGACCCCCGCGACCCGGGGTACGAGGACGCGCTCGTGCAATGGATCGAGCGATTCGTCCGCCAGTCCCACGGCAAGGCGTTCGTTCTCTTCACCAACAACCGCCTGATGCAGCAGGTCGCGGGGCGCATGGCCGCATTCTTCGACCAGCTCGGCCTGCAGTGTTTCGTGCAGGGCACCGGCACCCCCCGGGCCGCCATGCTCGAGAAGTTCAAGGAGGACGTCGATTCCGTGCTCTTCGGCACCGACAGCTTCTGGCAGGGGGTCGACGTTCCCGGCCAGGCACTCAGCAACGTCATCCTCACCCGCCTCCCGTTCGCGGTGCCCGACCACCCGTTGGTGGAGGCACGGCTCGAACGCATCGAGGCCCGCGGTGGCAATCCCTTCGCGGAATTCAGTCTCCCCGAGGCCATCCTCAAGTTCCGGCAGGGCGTCGGACGCCTCATCCGCACCGGATCCGACACCGGCATCGTGGTCGTCCTCGACAACCGCATCCTCACCAAGCGCTACGGCCAGGCCTTTCTCGATGCCATTCCCCGCTGTCCCGTCGAGATCGTCTGATCGCCGCCGGCCGACGGGATCTCAGCTCCAGCCCTTGCCGCCCGCGCTCAGGGCCCGGTCGAGATGGGTGTAGCCGCCGTCCACGTGGATCAACTGGCCGGTGATGTGGCCCGCGCGGCCCGATGCCAGGAAGACGATGGTGTCCGCGATTTCCTCCGGCCGGGTGAGGCGGCCGCCCAGCGGCACCAATCGTTCCACCGACGCCCGTGCCGCCCGGGGATCGGGCTGTTTTTCGAACCAGCGCTGGTATTGGTCCGAATCGCATTCCGCGGGGATCACCGCGTTGACCCGCACGCCTTCGGGAGCCAGGGCGACCGCCCACTCGCGCGTCAGCGCGTTGATCGCCCCCTTGGCCGCCGCATAGCCCGAGGTGTGGCCCTGGCCGGTTTCCGCCACCTTCGAACTCACGTTGACGATCGCCCCCTTCGCCCGGGCCAGATGTTCGCGCGCGTGATGGGTCAACGCATAGACGTGCAGGAGGTTTTTCCGCACCGATTCGAGGAACCGCGCGGGAGGCGCGTCCAGCGAGAGTGCGTCGTTCGAGCCCGCGTTGTTGACCAGCACGTCGATCGCGCGGAATCGCCGCACCACGTCCGCGATGGCTTGCTCGCACGCCCCGGCATCGTCCAGGTCGGCTTCGAGGAAATACATCTTGTCGACCGACTTGGCCATCGCCTCGCCCGCGCGTTTGTCGCGGTCGATGGCGACGACCCATGCGCCCTCCTTGGCAAATGCCCGCACGGTGGCGGCCCCGATTCCGCGGGCCCCGCCGGAGACCAGCACGACCCGTCCCGAAAGGTTGGTTTCCATAACGCGGGACCGACCCTACCGGAAGCCCGGGGCGGCCGCGAGCGCGGCCTGCTCACCCTTCGGCACCCGCCGCACGCTGGGTCGCGGTGGCGGTGGGATACAAACCCGGACAGCACCCGAACGCCTGGTGGAAAGCCTGGCTGAAGTGGCTCAGGGAATTGTAGCCCACCTCGAGCGCCACCTCGGTCACGTTGAACCGCCCCGTCCGCAACAGTTCGGCCGCCTTGTCCAACCGCAGTTGCCGCAGGTACTGGGGGATGGTCTGACCCGTTTCCTTCGAAAACGTCCGGCTCAGGTAGAAAGGACTGCAGCCCACCTCCCGCGCGATCCGTTCCAATGCCGGCGTCTCCGAAAGGTTCCGCCGCAGGATGGACCGGACGGCCTCCACCCGGTCGCGCGCCACCCGCTGTTGGCGGTGGCAAAAGAGTTCCCCGGGGGACGTCGGCCGAAAGAAAAACTCCCCGATGAGTTCGATGGCCTTTGCCGAGTACCAAAGCGTCTGGGCGCTCGCCAGCACCGGCGGTTGCCGGAGGCTGCCGATGAACTCCCGTTGCCGGGAATTCAGGGGCACCACCGCCGAGACCCCCGACGCCCCGTCGCTGCCGTCGACCGCCCGACGGATCAACGGATCCAGATCGACGACGCCGTCCCCGAGGTGCCGCGCCAGGAAAGCCGGGGAAAACTCCACGGTGATGAACTGGTGGGCCTCGTCGCCCGGGAAACGCGTCGCCACGAGCGGCACGGTTCCCTGGCGGTAGAATCCCGCGGTGCCCGCGGCGAAGCGCTCGACGTGGCCGGCCGCGCCGACCTCCCCGACGCCGGCAAGGTTGAGGCACAACTCGACGCTCTCGGGATGGAAACTCCGGGCCCAGTCCACCGGCGCCGAGGCCTTGAAATCGTGCCACTCGAAGCTGACGCCCAGCTTGCGGAAATCCCCGAACAGCTGCCGCCAACTCGCGCCCACCGCACGCCACGTCGACGCTTCGTCGATGACGGGCGTCCGTGTCTTGGTTTTCGGGGCGGAGGGCATGCGCGAAGGAGCCGCAAAATAGGGTGACGATCCCGTCCCCGCAAACGCTTCGTTCGAGCGGCCCCGGTCGCGGCCCGACCCCGCCATCGCCCGATTCCGGTTTTGACCCGCTTCGCCGCCGGCGCCAGCCTCGCTCCAACCGATCATGGCCACCCAAGACACCTGCTGCAGCATCGCCCCGTATTTCGAGGTCCACGAAGGGCGACTCCCCGACTTCCACCGACTCTGCGAGCGCTTCGTCGAACTCACGCGCAACGAGCCGGGATGCCTGTACTACGGCTTTTGTTTCGATGGCAACGCCGCCCATTGCCGGGAGGGATACCGGGATGCCGCCGCGGCATTGGCCCACCTCGAGAACGTCGGGGCCACGCTGGGAGAGGCGCTCAAGATCGCCAAACTCGTCCGACTCGAGATCCACGGACCCGAAAGCGAGCTCGCGACGCTCCGCGGCCCGTTGGCATCCTTGTCCCCGGCTTTCTTCGCGCTGGAACACGGCTTCCGCCGCTGACCCCAATTCGGCCTACACTCCGGGCCATCGGCCGCGTAGCCTGCCCCTCCTGTGAACGAATCGGAACCATTGCCGCCGTCGGCCAAGCGGCTGTTCGCGACCTTCATCGCGACGCTTTTCATCTACGTGACGCTCTACGGCGCCTGCGAGATGAAGCGTCGCAAGGGTGGCCCCTGGAACCTCACGTTCGCGACCTCCAACGGGGTCCCGGAACTTCGCATCGAGCATCCGCGACTCCTTGGTCCCCTCCCGGTGACGCTGCGGTTCCCGGGCGAGACCCCGTCCCGGGCCGACCTGCCCATCACCGCGGTTTTCAACCAACCGATCACCAACGCCATGCCCTTCGGGCCCGTGATCTTCGTCGACAACACCGTCCTGCCCGGGACCATCACGCTGAATTGCTTCGGCCACGTCGTGGAAATCGTGCCCCGAACCCTGTACCTCGACCTCCACGAGGTCGCCTGGGTTGCCGGCACGAACATCGAGGTCTCCGCCGCCTCCAAGCCGCCCCCCGAGAAGCTCCGCACCAAAGGCCAGGGTTGGACGGGCCGTTAGCCGGTCCAAATACCGCCGGTCCGGGAGACCCGTCGCGCAACCCGGCGCATTCCACGCCGGATGTCGGGACCCATTGGCCCGGCGCTCGGTCCTGCAGGCGGTTTCGAGAGGGGATGCCGACATCCGCCCGGGTCCGACGGCTCAGCCAACCGCCGCAAGAAGCCGTTTGGCACGCTTGATCCAGACCCGGTCGCGGCCACGCTGGAATTTGGGCAGGTGGGCGTCGTCCGCGATGAGTTCGTTCAACTCGCGCCGCGCCGGTTCCTTCTCGCCCCGGGCCACGAGCAATTCCGCATACTGCACCTTGGCCCGCGCGTAGGAATGATGGGCCAACACCTTCCGCCACGCGTCGATGGCGGCATCCGGTTCGCCCAGGGCCGCCAGCGCCTCCGCCAATGCCATCTGCGTGTGGCCGTAGTCGTGCCGGGCGTCCACGGCCAACGCCTGCTCCAGCAGTGGCCGTGCTTCCCCGGGGCGCTTTTGCCGCAAGAGGCACTGCCCCAGATGCGCGATCGCATCGACGTCGGTCGGATCGCGTCCCAACGATTCCCGGTACCCGGCCTCCGCCTTGCCGAGCTTTCCCGCCGCGAAATGAATGTCCGCCAGATCCAGATGGTCGCGCGCATGATCCAGATGATGGATGCGCGACTGCAGTTCCTTGATCCGCCGCCGCTGCCCCGCCCCGGGCAACTCGAACCCTCCCACCACCCCGCCCCCGGCCGGCCCTTGCTGCCGGTACACCATGAAAAAATACAAAAGGGCCGACAACACCGTGAAAAAGAAGATGCAGACCGCCCAGATCCATTCCCCGCGCCGAACTGCATCCACCAGCATCCAGATCTGGAACGCGGCGGCGACCAGCATCAACGGGCTCGAGATCAGGGATCCGAGGTTGAAAGCGTCGACCCACAAGGATGCCACGAGGACCATGTCGCGGCCGACCCTATCGGGGTCCGCGCCGGCGGCAAGGCACTTGCCGGACCCGCCACGCCGGCCGCTCCGGGTGCCCCGCGCCCCGCGGCCGCCGGCAGGGGCATCCGGAGCGTGGTCGATCCCCAGAGCGGCGGGATGCACCCGGCATCCCCAATCGACCGTGAATGTTTTGACGTGCCGTCCGTCATGAATCAGCGTTCGCGCCGCAATCGACTCATTCGCATGAAAACTCCCCGCACCGTGTTGATCGCCCTCGCCGCCGGCTCCCTTTCCCTTGCCGCGGCGGACGTCGATGTCAGCAAGCTTCCCCCCGCCTCCACGAAGAAGGATTTGACCTTCGCGAGCGACATCAAGCCCCTCTTCGAAAAGTCCTGTTTCAAGTGCCATGGCGAACAGAAGCAGAAGGGCAAACTCCGCGTCGACTCGCTCGAGGCCGTCCTGAAAGGCGGCGAGAACGCCCCCAATGTCGTCAAGGGCAACAGCGCCAAGAGCACCCTCGTCCACGCCGTCGCCCGTCTGGACGCCGACGAAGCCATGCCGCCCGACGGCAAGGGCGACCCGCTCTCCAAGGAACAGATCGGTCTCATCCGCGCCTGGATCGACCAAGGAGCCAAGTAGCCCGGCGATCGGCCGAAGGCGATCGGTGGCCGGCGGGACTCAGGGCACCACGCGCACGCGGAACAGATAGGTGATGCGCGGGTCCAAGGCAGGCAACGTGACGCCCATCGGGCTCCCGTCGGCACGCGTCGCCTCGGAATACGCCAGCCACGTCCGGAGGTCCTGCGAGCCTTCCAGCAGGTACTGTCGTCCCGCCATCGTCGGCCATTCGATCCGCACGGTGCGGTTCGGCAATTCCCGCGGTTCCGACACCTGCAGCACCGACGACGCGCTGCGCGGATCCGTTCCCGCCAGGAATTCCGCCGCGTCGGAGGCCCCGTCGCCGTCCGAATCCGTTCCCGGCGGCGTTTTCAACAGGCCCCCGAAATACGCCGTCTCCCACGCGTCGGAGATCCCGTTGCCGTTCGTGTCCGCAAAACGGTAGATGCCCGCGTATACCGGCACGTCGACGCTAATGCCCAGCACGTTCGTCTGCGGTGCCGGCGCCGTGTAGTACGCGACCGCATCCCACGACACCGCGTAGGTTCCCGACGGGAGGTTGGTGCGCCAGTAGAGGCCCGCTCCCTTGTATTCGTTGGTGCCCCCCACCAACCGCAGGGTGAAAGCCGCCTGCGAAAGGTTGTTCGAAACCACCAGGGCCGTCGCCGGTGCCACCCGCATTTCCACCGACACGTCGTCGACCAGCCAACCCAAACGGTCCGCCGGCGTGAAGGCGAACAGTTGGTAGTTGAACCGGAACCGCACCACTTTCCCCACGTACTTCGCCAAGTCCAACTCGACCAATTCCCAGTCGTCCGATGCCTCGGCTTGGTTCGCGTACAACGGATTCCAGGTGGCGCCGTTGTCCGCCGTGACGTCCAACTGCGCGGCCTCCACCGTCAGGTCGCCGAATTCGTCGCCACCGGCCGGCGTGGTGAAATCGTAATTCTGCCAGAATCGCAGCGTCGCCTTGTTCCCGCCCACGAGGCTCAAAGCCGGGGAGACCAGGTCCGTGATGGCGAAATCCACGGTGTCGCCCCCGAGATTCGTGGCCCAACAGGAGGTCCCGCCGTGCGCGACGACGCCATGCGCATTGACCGGAGTGCCGTGCGCCCAATTCGTGCCGGTCAACGTCCCGTCGCCCTCCCCGTCCCCCGCGCCCCCGCCGATGCCCGTGGAAGCGCTCCCGTCGTACACCGCCCATCCCTCGATCCCCGCTTCCAGTCCGTCGGACCAAGGCGGCAACAACGGCTTCAATGTCCTCCACTGGTAGAGATTCCCCGCGTTGTCGTCCGTCGTCGTGTTCCCGGCGGCGTCGCGGCTCACGATCTGGAAGTAGTACACGCGGTCCGGCAACAAGCCCGTCACCTGCACCTCGTGTTCGGTTCCGCGCCCGGCCACGTAGGCCGAACGCGGCAGGAACGAGTCGTCCCCGGGTCCCTCGCCGAAGCGCACCAACGCGTCGCACGCCTTGTCGGTCGTCCACGATACCACCACCTCGTTGTACGCCGGTTCGACCGTCGGGACCGTCAGTCGTGGCGCCACCGTGTCCACCGTGGCATCGACCACGATGGAACGTCCGGCGGCATCGACATAGCTGGCCGTCACGGTGTCGCCATTCTTGGCTCCCAACCGCACCGGGCCCGGGGATCCCGCCGGGGCGCCGGAAGCGTCCAATACCCATTGGCCCCGGAACACCCCGCGGAGCGGCGTCTCGAAACACGGGACCATCCGCGGCGTCGGCTCCGACGTCGTCGATACCGCCACCGACACCACGTTGCTTCCCGCGCGGCGCGGATCGCCCAACTCCATCGTCACCAAACCCGGCAACGGATAGGCGTCGGCGTCGAACGCCAACGTCGAGAGCCCCGTCAATCCGGGCACCAGGAATCCAATGGCGTTGCCCAGGACCGTCGCCCGGTTGTTGGGTGCCATGCCGGCCGCCGGGATCGCCTCGAAAGCCACGGACAGGAAGACCACGCGCCCCTTGCCGTCCACGCCGGTCTTCGGGTAACGCACGCCCACCAACCCGCCGCCTTCCTGCACGAAAACCGGCGCCGCATCGGCCCCCAACTGCAGGTGGTCCGGCCCGTCCGGCCACACGATGCCCAAAAGATCGATGAAAATGCCGCTCGGGAAGGCATCGTAGTCGAGGTCGAGCCGGACGCCCGCCCCCACGGGATCGCCGTGGACGGCCGCGATGGAATTCGCGCCCCGGTCCACCAGTTCGCTCGCCACGTGGAGTGTCCCGGTGGCAAACGACTGCAGGCTGGCTTCCGCCAGCCGCGACAACAGGTCGAAGGACGCCACGAACAGGGCACCGCCATTGGCCACGTAGGCCGCGAGCGCGGCCGTGATCCCGGGCGGCGGCCCCTGGAGTTCCTCCGGACGCCACAGCACCAAACGGTAGGCCTTGAGTTGCTCGGCCGTCGGCGCCCCACCCCGCGCGGCCGTGTCCCAGACCTCGTAGTCGATCCCCGTGGCATCCAAGGCCGACGTCCAGTTCTCCGGCCCGGGATAGGGCGTCTCAGCGAGGAGATCCGTGAAGATGAGTTCCGGGGAATAGACCAGCAGGGCCGTCGCCACCCGCGGACCGACGAAACGGAAATAATGCCCGTCGTTGTTGTTGGTCGAGACGTTGCCCGCCCGGTCCGTGGCCACCAACGCGTAGAAGTACGTCGTCCCCGCATCGAGCGCGGGCAATGCCACCGTGGCTTGGGTCGCCAATCCCAACCGCGACACGACGTTGGTCACGGCATTCGTCGTGCCATACCATAGCTGCACCGACGCCGGTTCGCTGATCACGCACGACACCGACGTGCGGCCGAATGCCGACGACGCCTCCACGCCGTCGATCACCGGCGGCAGGTTGTCCACCAGCGCCGTCGCCCGGTATTCGCCCGGCGGACTCGCATCCACGTACACCACGGCGACCCTGTCCCCGTCCGCCACCCGCAATTGCCCCGCGCCCGGAACCCCCGCCACGAGTTGGACCGTCCCGACAAACGTGGAGGGCGACGCCCCGCGGGCCAAGCTCACCGGCACGCCCGCCGGCATCGAGTCCGAGTCCACCCGCACTTCCACGCCGTCCCGCCCCGCCAAGCCCGCGTCCACCAACCGGATGGTGGCCGTCGCGGGAACCCGATAAGCCCCGCGGTCGAGGGAAACCACGCCCTCGCCCGGTGCCGGGAGATTTCCCGAGACCACCAATGCGAAATCCTGCACCGGCACCCCGCCGGTCCGGCGATGGATGTCCCGCACCACGTTGGCCGCGCGCACCCGCAGGATCCATTCGCCCGCTTCGGGAAGCGCCAGATGCACCGCCTCGACGTTGTTGATCGCGTCGCCCGCGGGCGTTCCCGGGATGGACTCCCCGCCGAGGAAGGCGTTGCCGCGATAGAGTTGCCCGCTGGGCGAAACGGCCTCGAGATCCAGGTCGTTCACGAGGGCCGGGATCGCCGCGGGCAACGCCGGGACGTCCGTGTAGACCAACGTCACCTTCAAGGGCTCCGCCGCGCCGACCACCACCCGCTTTTCCCATGTCTGGCCCGTCGAAAGTTCCACGTCCTGGTCCGTCAACTCGAACCGGCGGTCGGAATCGATCAGGTTCCCCAGATCCACCCGGCCCCAACCCTCGTCCATGTTGGGCACCGGCGCGGTGTCGCCCACCACCGTGCCCGGATCGTCTGGATTCTCGGGATCGGCCACGAGCGCCGTGCCCATGTCGGCAGCCGAGTTGATCAGCCCCGCCTTGACCATCGCCGGCGAGGGCGTCGCCCCCGCATGGCGGCTCCGGTACCACTGGATGAACACCGCGCACGCGCCGCTGGCATGCGGTCCGGCCTGCGACGTTCCACCCATGTACAGGTAGTATTCGTCGATGGGCGACCACGCCTTGTCCTCGCCCGCGGCCGCCGATTTGGCGGAGGCGATCCAGGTTCCCGGCGCGGTGAGGTCGGGCTTGATGCGGCCGTCCTCGCACGGGCCACGGCTCGAGAAATCCGCCATCACCTCGGAACCCGACGCGTAGATCCCGAAACCAAACCGGTCGTTCTCGCACGCGCCGGTGGCGATCACGTTCTTGGCGACCGCGGGACTCCCGATCGTCTGCGGGCCGCTGCCGGCATTGCCGGCGCTGAACTCCAGCACGTAGGGCTGTTCGCCCGGTGTCAGCGAGTCCGCATCCCGCACCAACGCGTCGAACTCCGCGGCACTCAGGTCGTATTGTCCCTGGGTGTCGTCGCCCCACGAATTCGACCCCACCAACGCCCCCGCCCTCACCGCGTCCCGCGTCAACTGCTCGTTGCTCGCCGGCGGGAAATAGTCGCCGTTGCCGTCGAAGATCCGCTGCGCCACCAGATGCGCCCCCGGGGCCACTCCCAGCCCGTACAGATTGCCCGCGTCGTCCTTCTCCCGGGTCGCCGCATTGCCCGCGACGATCCCCGCGCAATGGGTGCCATGCGAATGCTCGTCGCTCGCGTCCGGCAACCCCCCGTAGGCCATGAACGCATCCACCCGACCCGCGAGATCCGGATGCATCAGATCCGCGTCGCCCAGATCGAGGCCCGAGTCGGCCACGGAAACCGTGACCCCGGACCCATCGAATCCCAGCGCCTGGACCCGTGCCAAGGTTCCCGGGGTTCCGGTGTCCCCGGCCACCAACTTGGCGGCGATCTCGTCCACCAACTTCGGGTGGGGCGCGTGCTCGATCCAGACCACCGCCGGCGAGCCGGCGATTTCCGCCAAACGCCGTGCCGTCAGTCTCCCGCTGACGAAAGTCCCGAACCCGGGGCTCGTCATCGCCTGGAACCCGGTCACCCGGAGACGGATCATGGCCAACTCCTCGGGTTTGGCACCGGAACGCACCAACAGCTTGACGGGCAGGTTGGTCCCCGGATTTCGGGCAAGGACGGAGGTCACCCGCGCGTGGAGCTTGTGCCGTGGTTCGTAGGGCCCCACCCACCGGACGTACGCCTTGGAGCGCACGCTGCCGAGCGAAGCCCCGTCGAGATGCACCAGAAAGGCGTCGTCGGGCACGTAGTGCAGGAACTCGACCCGCTCCCGGGACAACTCGTCGCGCCATGCGGGATCGATGCGTTGGGTGAACTGCACCAAATAGAGGCCGGTCACCCGGGAATCGGGGGCGACGACCGAAGGGACCGCGGCGCGGGTTGGTTTTTCCGGGGTCTCGATCTTCTCGTTGCGGAGTCGGACGAATTTGCCGTCGGCGACGAGACTCCCGACGCAAAGCCACCCGACCCACAGTAGAAGCAACCGCTGGAACACACAGGAATGCTAGCCGGTCGCGTGCCGGGAACAAGCGACTGGGCACGGCCGGGGGTCGGACCACGGATGTCCGACCCAACCCGGCAACCTGTACCCATGAAAACCGGAGAACGCGCCGCGAAACGCCAGCAGTTGCAGCTCGCCATGCCGGTGCCGCCGCCGCCCGCACCCCGCCATTCCCGACCCTGCAACCGGCAGCGCGCCGACTGGTGGTTCCGCCAGATGCGCCGGGTCGTGGAGGAGGGTCTCGACTACCGCGCACCCGGGGTGTTCTGAAGATGGCCGCGGAAACCGGGCGCATCGTTTCGCCGTGCGCCCGGCATCCCGCGACGGGAGACACCCGACTGGCGGACGGCGAGGTCCGGGATCTTTGCGCGCACGAAAGCATGCCCCTCGGGATACATGCCGCCGCCATCGCCCGGATGATCGATGGATTCGTCGTCGGGACCGACATCGCCGACATCGGCGTGGGTTCCCCCCAACGCCGTTGGCCGAGGACGGGAGTCCGTCCCCGGGGCGCCCGCTCACACCGCCACCGGCGCCTTGATGGCGGGATGGGGATCGTATCCCACGAGTTCGAAATCCTCGTACACGAACTCCGCCAACTCCCGCCGCGTCGGATTGACCTTCATCGTCGGCAGTGCCCGCGGTTCGCGCGACAGCTGGAGGCGCGCCTGCTCGACATGGTTGGCGTAGAGGTGCAGGTCGCCGAAGGTGTGCACGAAATC